>MFEY01000007.1:0-102037 GCA_001780035.1 Candidatus Doudnabacteria bacterium RIFCSPHIGHO2_12_FULL_48_16 | reverse complement strand
CAGAAAAGACAAAATGGACTCTCAACTATTTCTCGCAATCAACGGCTTGGCCGCGCATTGGCGCTGGCTCGATGAGCTCGGTGTATTTTTGGCTCAATATTTCATTTATATCTTTGCCCTCAGCGTTGCGGCTTTATTGATCAAAAAGCATTATCGCCGCTATGTTTATTTGGCAATTGCCGCTTCGTCCATCTCCCGGGCCGTGATTGTCGAGGTGCTCAAGCGCTGGATTGGCCGGGCCCGGCCTTATGAACACCTGCCGGTCCATCAGCTCCTTACTGACCACGAGCGAAGTCTGTCGTTTCCGTCGGGCCATGCCGTAATTTTTTTCAGCCTGGCTTTTGCTTTTTATGGCACGAAGTATTTTTGGCCGTTTTTTGTCCTGGCTTGTTTGGGATCGCTGGCCCGCGTATTTGTCGGCGTGCATTACCCGGCCGATATCGTCGCTTCGGCTTTGATTGCGTGGGTTGTGGTTTTTGTCCTGCGCCGATTTTTCCGGCATCATTTTAGATAAACAGGTCTTTTCAAAACCGGGCTTTTGCGCTAAAATAAGCCAACTGGCCGGAGTGGCGGAATGGCAGACGCACGCGACTCAAAATCGCGCGGGAGCAATCCCATGAGAGTTCGACTCTCTCCTTCGGCACCAGAATAATCCTGCAGATAAATCCAAACAAACTTGATGTATTTTCCAAATTTATCACAATACCTTCAGGCTCATCCGGTTTTGGGCTACCTCGCGGTGTTTGTAGCCATGATTTTCGAGGGGGACCTGTTTTTATTTACCGCCGCTTTCTTGACCCATCAGGGTTTTTTTGATCCCTACAAAATGCTAGTGACCTTGTTTTCCGGCTCCATCTGCGGCGATCTGCTCTGGTATTGGCTGGGGCTCAAACTTAACGGCTCTTCCCGCTTTACGGCGTTTGCGGGGAAAATCGCCGCGCCTTTTGACGAGCATTTGATTCAGCGGCCGCTGCATACGATTTTTATTTCCAAATTTATTTATGGCGTGCACCATGCAATTCTGGTCCGGGCCGGTATGCTCAGGATCCGCCTGGACCGTTTTTTGCGAATCGACATTTCTGCCATCGGCGCCTGGGTCCTGATCGTGGGCGGGCTGGGGTTTGTTTCCAGTTATTCGTTCGACCGGATGCGGCACTCGATTAAATTTATCGAATTTGGCCTTCTGGCCGTTTTTGTGGTTTTTTTGGTGATTTCTTATCTTATATCCTACGAAGCCAAAAAAAAGCTATAAATTGATTTAACTGCTTGTTCCCTCCCCTTGAGAGGGGAGGGTGTCCCGACTTGTCGGGACGGGAGGGGTAGATGATTAAGCCAGTGTCTAAAATTCGATTAAAATTTAGCCGCCGCCTACGAAAACAGCCCACACCCTGGGAAGTAAAACTTTGGCAGCATTTAAAAAATAACAATCTCGGATTTAGATTTAAGCGGCAGTTAGTTCTTGGAAATTATATCGTTGATTTTTGTTGTCATGGTAAAAAACTGGTGATTGAACTGGACGGCAGCAGTCATCGCCCTAGTTTCCGCAAAGAAATCGATCAAGCTAAATTGGTATTTTTAAGACACGAAGGATATAATATAATCAGATTTTGGAACCACGAGATTGATAAAGATATTAGCGGAGTTTTAAACAAAATAATCAAGGCACTTAATTAACCCCACCCCCGACCCCTCCCCTCGTCAGGGGAGGGGAGGCCTAAATAGTAAATCAAAATGGATGACCTGACCGCCGAACCCATTATCGAGCCGATTAAAACGGTTGCCCCGCCGGACAACCTGCCGGTTTTGCATCTGGCTGAAATTCCGGTCCATTTGATCAAGCCCAACCCTTGGCAGCCGCGCAAGGTTTTCGACGAACAGGCCCTGCAGGAACTGGCCGCCTCGATCAAAGAGCATGGCATTCTGCAGCCCTTGGTCGTGGTGCCGATGCCGGACGGCAATTATCAGCTGATCGTGGGGGAACGACGTCTGCGGGCTTCCAAAATCGCTGGCCTGACCAAGGTGCCAGTCGTGGTTCGGGATTTTCTGGAAGAACAAAAGAAACTGGAGCTGGCGCTGATCGAAAATATCCAGCGGCATAACCTGGATCCGATCGAGGAGGCTATGGCCTATAAGCAACTGGCGGAGGAATACGACTTGTCTCACGAAGCCGTGGCCCAGCGGGTCGGCAAGGGCCGCACCACGGTTACCAATATGCTGCGATTACTGAATTTGCCGCTCAAAATCCAAAATGCGCTCTCCGCCGGCACAATTACCGAAGGCCATGCTCGGCCACTTCTTGCTCTGCCGGGGATGGAAAAGCAACTGGCCATGTTTGATCTGATCGTCCGGGACAGCATGACGGTGCGCCAAGTGGAAGACCGTATCCGAGAAATGCTCGCTCGGCCGAAAGCCGTGCGTGCGCAGCGGACTTCCTCTGATCCGGAAGTTGCGGCATTGGAATCCAAATTGTGCGGCAAACTCGGCACGAAGGTCAAAGTTCAGAAAAATGGCGAATCCGGCCGAATTATGATTGAATTTTTTTCCCAGGAAGAATTAAATAGCTTTTTGGATAAAGTGAATCGCTTGGAACAATAAATAACCCGCAATCCTGAACTTGATTCAGGATCTGAATAATATTTTTTTAGCCACCTTTTGGTCGCAAAAGGTGGCACCAAAACTCGCGACACGGGAAAAATTTACCAGAATTGTTAGCTCACTTCGGACAAAAATCGCAGGCCTAATCGGCTTGCGATTTTGCTTACCCCGCCTCGTTCGCGTCCAATTCTGACTAAATTTTTCCAAGTATCGCAGAGGACAAAAATCCTAGCTTGACTAAATATAAAAAAGCGTATATACTTTGTTTATTATGAAATTAGCCCATATCCAATCCGCGTATTGGTTTACCACCGGCCACCGGTGGTAGGTTAAGTTCGTAAGCAAATCGCACGAACAAACCGGCCATCAGGGCCGCGTTTTTGTTTGTGCTCCAAGGAGGCAAGACAATGAAAGACGGATGGCGAAAGAAAGAAAACGGGATTGTCGCTGGATTCGGGCACCGACCGATCATCGTTCTCGAACAGGTCGCGGGCGACACCAAGCCCAAGGTCGTCAAGACCCTTGCGTTCTGCGGCACGTGCTTTCGTTCGGCCAAGAGCGCTGCCGCGATGTGCGACGAGCCCGAGTGTCTGCCGGAGCACGTTTCGTGCCGTTACGAAACGCCGGAGCAGATTGACCGGCGGCGGTTGAAGCTCGTCGATACGGTCGGGTTGATCGGCGAGCTGCGATCCGAGCTCCAGAAGGCGCGCGACGCCAGGTGTGCCGGGGATCCCGCGATGCGGATCGACTACAGCAAGACCACTCAGCCGGCTTGGGACCACGGTTAGTCTCCATTTCCCGTCAGGGGTCCCAGTTTTCTCGGGCCGAAGACCAGTCTTCGGCCCGCCCTCTCTCTAAATATTTTTTATGAATCATTATCTCGCCCAATTTTTAACGGTTGCCGGATTGCACCTGCTGGCTGTCATCAGTCCCGGGCCGGATTTTATTTTGATTACCCGCAACAGTCTACTGTATTCTCGTAAAATTGGCATTCTATCAGCCTTCGGATTGGCCTTAGGAATAATCGTGCATGTGACATATTCACTTATCGGGTTGGCTTATCTGATTTCCAAGTCCATAATTCTATTCAATGCCATTAAATTTTGCGGGGCATTATACCTGATTTATATCGGATTTAAATCGATAACTGCGAAAACTGAAACGGTTCAGCGCGATCCTACTCTTGCCGACCAAACCAATCTGAACACGATTTCGGCCATTCGGATGGGATTTTTGACCAATGCTTTGAATCCAAAAGCGACCCTGTTCTTTTTGAGCCTGTTTACCTTGGTCATAAGTTCGTCCACCCCTCTGTCGTGGAAACTGGCCTACGGAATTGAAATGAGCATCGCGACGTTTTTATGGTTCTCGTTTGTTGCTTTCGTATTTTCCCATGACCGGCTAAAATTGTGGATCAGCCGCATCCAGAAGTATATTCAGAAAGGCCTGGGCGTGCTGCTGACCGTGATTGGTTTAAAAATTTTACTAACTAAATAATTTGACCAATTTTTGATCTTCAGCTATAATTACATCAGTTATGAATAAAACATTAATCAAGACAACTGCCTTGCATCTCGCCGGTTATATTAATATGACTTGGCTGGTTTGCCTTTTTGTCGGATTAATGGCTTATTTATACTTTTTGATGCAGCGGGCATAATCGCTCTCGCATAACTGAGAAAGAATAAATAAGCCACCCAAACGGGTGGTTTTTAAGTTAACGACTATGAATTAATATAATTTGGCGCACGCCAACAAAATACTCATCCTAGCAGGGAATCGTAATCTATTTTTGTGCGCCTTTAATATTGTGCCAAATATCGGCCAATTGGGCAAGCTAAGGATGAGCTTCGCTTCCGTCGTCCAAAATTTTCCTAGCAGGGTAAATTTGGACGACGCAAGGGAGGACCAGACAATACAAAGGAGGGAACAAACGATGGTCGATAAGATGGCGGCGCTGTTGCGCGCCTCGCTTGAGTGGTTGTTGTCCGCAGTCGGGCAGGCGACGACAATCGGCAATGATCCATGTCTCTGCGCGAAATGCGCAAGCGAAGAAATCGAGTGCCTCAGCCACGACTGCGCGGGCGGGTTCCCAGCTATGGCAGTTACATCCGTGTACCGGTGCATTGCGTGCGGTTGTGTTTGGGAACACACGCGCGTATATGTATCACATTCGTGTTGTTAAGGGAGGGTTCAAGATGGATGCGATGTTTGTGAGCATGAAGGGCGACGAGCGGGGCGAATTGGCCCTGAGCATCCTCGCTCAGATGAAGCGGAAAACTTTGTTGCTGGCGCCGGGTGAGAAAACCCCGGAGGGCAGCATCGCGCTGTTTAGCTTCGAGAGCAGGGGCGGAAGCGGTCGGCGCTTCATGCGCTGTTCAGCGATCCGGGTTCTGCGTGAAGGGTCACCGCCGTGCTGGGTGACAACTCCGTTCGTGGTCGGCATTAGGCCAAAGCCGCTGTCGATGTTGATTGACCAGCGTGGCTTCCAGGAGTCGCTTTACCGCATGTCGCAGGATTATCTGGCATGGATGCCCAACCAGGGACGAATGGTGCCCTGGGCCTGCTACGAGCGAGACCCGAAAATCACGCCGGAGAGCGACGTCTTCCGAGCGGCCACCGCTTGGTTGCAGCAGTCGGCCATGTATGGGCTGTTCGACGAAGCCAGGCGCGACTTGCGGTCGGCCATGGCGATCCGCTTGGTTCTGCAGCGTCAGGGCGGATACTACTACAAGGAGCCGGAGTTCTCGATGCAGGTCAGTCCGGACGTGATGCACATCTCCGCTCCCGAACTCGAGCTTTGTCGCCGCAATGGCCGCTTGATTTTCGATCTCTGGCGGCAGTCGATCAACCTCTACCGCCGCGCGATCGACGATCCGGAACTGGCGTGGGTGGCCAAAGCGGTGGAAGGGCCGCTTACACCGCAGCAGCAGAAGGTGCAGCGGTTCGTGGCCCGGAACGACGGCCATCTGCCCTTGTTCGCGCGCGCCGATCTCTCCAGCGTCTGGTTCCTGGTCGAGGTGCAGGAGCGCCTCGGCGGACTGGGCCTGATGCAGTCCTGGGCCATGGCGATCCGCGAGGTGCTGGGAACCAAAGGCCTGATCGGTCGTAGTGACCCGGTGGCCGAGCCGTTTGCCGAGGCGGTCAAGAGCGCAACGGGCAATGCCAATCCTTTCGCGGTTCTGATCTGCCCGGAAGGCTACGAGATTGAGCAGGGTTTTTTGGCTCAGGCTCTGGCCAAGCACGGGGTCGACGCGCGCGTCCTGCTCAAGACGAATCTGGATGAAGAATTCCGGGTTCAGCCGGACGGGATCTACGTCGACGGCCGGCGTGTTGATTTTATCTACCGCCGGGAAATCAACGCCGCCACTCTCGCTGAAAGCGAAGTCGGACGCCAGATCGTGAACGCCGCGGTGGAACGGCAGGTCGTGGTCGAGCCGCCGCTCAACATGATCTACGACACGAAAGTGCCGCTCGCTCTGGTCCACGATCCGCGCGTGCAGCACTGCTTCACGGACGAGCTGCGACAGCTCGTGCCGCCGACCGGCTTGATGCCGTCGACGGTCGGGGAGGGGTTTTGGGTGGGCGAGAAGTGCCTGACCCTTCAGAACCTCATCGGCGCGCCGTGGGTCGTCAAATACGCCGGACCGAACATTCAGTACGGGTTCGGCGGCCGTGGTGTCTTCAACACCACGCAGAACGATGAAGGCATCGTGCGCGGCGTCGACGAGGTGAAAAGCGGTCATCCCTGGATCGTTCAGCAGATGGACGAAACGCGGTTTCTGGCCCGCCACCTCAACGGCGGGCAGGAACTGGTGCAATCGAAGGTCGCCGCCCGCATCACTCTGCACTATCGTCGTCAGGAACAAGACAGCGAACTGTTCCTGGCGATCGCGACGAACCGGCCGCACTGGAAGGCCATCGGTAACCCGGATTCTATCGTGCAGGAAATCCGGGTCCGTAACGAGTAACGACCACAGATCGGAAGGGGCACGGACCAAAATCCCTGCCTCTTCCGCCTTCTTATTAATTTACATTTAACCACAATGAAGTTTAAAAAAAAGACTTTAATTTTAAATAATAAACCCAAGCCAGCTCGAGTGGATATTTTTGAGTTTGGCTCCGGCGCGCCACGAGTGGCCATACTCAACGGTCTGCATGGACTGGAACGATCCGGCGGATATTTGGGCTTAGCTTACGCTCGGCAATTTAAGCGTCAAGGCTTGCTTTCCGTTATCCCATTTGCCAACCCGACGTCGCGAGATCAAAATACCCGGCTGACACCGGAAGATCGGGTGGATCTAAACCGGGTTTTTCCCGGGGCGAACAGCGGCACTTTGTCCATCCGCTTGGCACGGAAACTTTTTGATTACTTAAAAACATTCGATCTAGTCATTGACATTCATAATTTTCCGAAAATGGACATGCCGTTCGTCGGGGCGTGGATCACGCAGGGACCGGAAAAATTGCAGCAGCGGACGTTGCGCTTGATCCAATCTTTCCGCCCGGAATACATTTGGAAGCTGGATACCCGGCGAGATGAGAAAAACAAAGCCGGTTCATTGGTTGAGGCCTTGTTAAACTCGGGGGTGGCGGCGTTTTCTTTGGAAGCCCCGGACATTGAATTGATTAAGCCCCGTCACGTGACCGGTTTTATCAACGGGGTTGAGCGAATTTTTCGATCTCTGAACAATTCTCGAGACACCAAGAGTCAGAATCCGAAATTAATCACTCGCATTCCCGCCCTCGCCCCGATTAGTGGGTTCTTTGTCCCGCAAGTCAGAATCGGGCAAATGATTTCCAAGAATCAACCAGTCGGGAATCTGATCAACATGGAAAACCTGAAAACGGAAACCATCAGGTCGCCAATTGGCGGTCCGGCAGTTTTCGTTTTGAAAAAAACCCTGGTCAAGGTCGGTGACCGGGTGGCAATCATTGGCAATGTTTTAAAGGAGGAGTAATGAACGAACGACTCAAAAAGGAAATCATCAGGTTGACCGCTCAGTTGATAGCCTTCCGTTCAACCGCCGACAACCCGAGTGAGCTGGCCGCTTGCGCGTATTTTATCGCCAAATGGTTTGCCGGCTTGCCGGTGCGCGTCTTGCGATTCCATAGCCGCGGGGTGCCGTCGATCGTAGTGTTGCCACAAGGCGTCACCAAACCGCGGGTTTTCCTCAACGGTCACTTTGACGTGGTGGCCGGTGAGACTTCGCAGTTTCGCATGCGCCGCGCAGCCGGCCGATTGATCGGCCGGGGAACGATTGACATGAAAGCCCAAGTGGCCGTGATGATGGTGCTCATGCGCGAACTCACGCTCCGGGGTCAGCGCGATGTAGGTTTGATGCTGGTGGGTGACGAGGAGTTGGGAGGAATCAACGGCACGAAATATCTTCTATCTCGGGGCCAGCGCTCGGCATTTGTCATTGCCGGCGAACCCAGCGACCTGCGGATCGCGTCCGAAGCCAAAGGAATTCTGAATCTGGAACTGACAGCCCGCGGCCGCAGCGCCCACACGGCCCGGCCTTACCAGGGCATCAATGCAATTGATCTTCTGGCCCAAGCCTTGGTCAGGATCTCCCGGGCGTTGCCCATCCCAAGCAAGCGCCGCAACGCCAGTGTCACCACTTGCGTGGCGACGACAATCCAAGGTGGCATGGCATCCAATCAGGTGCCGGTTCAGGCTCGCTCGACGCTCAACATTCGATATGCGCCGGCGGATCGACCGCAAGCGCTTGAGAAAAATATCGCCAAGTTGGCCGGCCGGGGCATTGCGGTAAAACGCTTGTCCGTTGATCCCGCCGCCCATTGTGATCCCGCCAACCCTTATCTGTTGAAATTGGCCAGATCGATCACAACTGTCACCCGCCGGCCCGCTGCGGTGGTTCGGAAAGCCGCTGGCTCCGATATCCGTCATTTTACCCAAGCGGGGATTCCGGGTGTGGTCTTCGGCCCATCCGGCGGCGGCTCGGCACACAGTGCCAAGGAGTGGATCGGCGTTTCATCCTTAGTAACCTTCTACGAGGTTTTGGAGAAATTCGTGACCAGCCTGTAGCGCGAGGTTGGGGCGGGAATCCCTTGGGTTCCCGCCCTGAATTTTTTTCTTGACAAAAAAGCCTGAAGAGTATAAGATATTTTTACTATGTTTAAACGGCAAGGCGAAATTACAAAGAGCGTCCTGGGAATCATTGCGATTCTCGACCTCTTGATTTTGCCCAAACCGGCCGCTTTCGCATAGTACTCGCTAATTGAGTTGCTAACGAAACCGGCCCCCTGGGCCGGATTTTTGTTTTATGCATCGGGACTAGCACCTAAAGTTGGGTTCCAGTCTGGGTGCAGAATAATGAGGAGGATGAACATGAAAACGACCGTAGTCCGCGATGAAGCCAGCCCGGTGCGCAAACAGACCGATTCCCAGGCGCAGGAGCGGCCGAAAAAGAATCGGCCAAACCAGTCCGGGATCAGGCCCGAGCACCGCCGACTCGCCGACGATATCTGGAACAAAAGCTGAGAGGATGACATGGATTGGAAAGCAGCCGGAGCGGGATTTCCGCTCGTAACGAAGGACGAACCCGGACAGGCAAGTTCGGCCAGCTCGCCGAAACCTAACGCGAAAACGGTCGCCATCAAAACGACACCGGCCGCGTGCGACTTCAGCTCAACCCCGGTCGAAATCGGCTACGGCCACGGGGTCTAACGCACCAGGAGGACGGATGACACAGCGTGATGCTTCCCCGCCGCCCCCAACCGTCGGTCGCGCCAAATACACCGGGCCGGCCAAATACGCGCCGCCCGGCTATGTCAGAACCGGGCCGGCCAGACAGCCGGGCGAACCCGAGACGTACGAATACCAGGACCCGGACGCTCGCAATCCTGATGACGGAGGGGACTAATGGCTGTTCCTGCGATGACCGATTCGAGCTATCTGGGCGAGGTCGCAGGCCACCTCGACGTCCATATCAATGCAAACGACGAACTCCAGTGTTCCTGCGGCGCCGTCGGAGAAACGGAGCATGAGCTCGCGCAGAGCCAGTGCGACATAGACGACGACTAATCGTCGTCCCACCCCTGAAGTTTGCGGGGTCAACTGCCAAAAGCTTTTGACCCCGACCCTTTTTCCACAATTTCATTTGACACTAATTTATTTTTTTGCTAAAGTTTTCAGGTATGAAATCCACATTCACCTGCAATTTTATTAAGACTCAAACCTCCCAGCTCATTTGGGATATGCACGTGCGCGTGGTCGGTTCATATAGAATGTAAGTTTTTCCAAAACATATTTCTAGAATGAACCGACCGAACAGGTCGGTTTTAAAATGGCCGGTTGAGAATCGGATTCAGGGCACAAAAGTTTGTGTTTTGAAATCGGGGATCAACCCTAAAGTTTATCAGACGGAGGACTTAACAAGAATGACGTTCGAGCAGAGGCTACGCAACGAGTTAGCCAGTCGCGAGAAGAACCTCGCAACCTTGAGGAGGCTGATCAGACTCAATGAGTCCAGTCGCCGAACTGCGATCAAAAGCCGGGCCGAACGGGCTCTGCTTCGGGCCAAGATTGAGCGCCTCAAGAGCGAAGTAGACATTGAACGGCGGCTCCACGACAACACCCAAGGGCGTTTGGCAAGGCTACAAGCCGCGCCGATCAACACCGTACCGAGCTTCGCCGGCGTCTTGACGCCGGCCTAAAGGAGACAGATTGACCGAGACATCTGACCACCTCTGTAACTCGCATGACCCTACCGGCCACAAGCGCAATTATCCCTCGTGGCTAAGTTATGCTCCGGTCAACCAGCGGCACGTGCCTGTTGGCGACTCCACGCGCTGTGCCTGCGGTACCCTCATCGACGGCGCGACGAAGTTCCAGGCCTGCCCCCAGCGCCTGGCCCAGACGCCCCTCGCCGCCAGCAGCGGCCAGCCCGACTAGTCGTCCTACGTCATCAGATCGCGCGTAACGCAAAAACGGATCTGTCCAGCGCTATGTCTGGACACGTCACCGGTTGAGCGTCCGCGCCGGACGATGGCAAGTTCCCCCTGAAGGAACCCCATCGTCCGTTTTTTTATTTTGACTTCGTCAAAATAACTCCGGCCGAAGCGTCGGAGCTCCCAAAATTAAAAGCAGCCCTTTGGCTGCCGAGTTTAATCTATTTGGTCGACCAAGTCGAGATAGGTGGAAAACTTATCTCGAGCTTGTTAAGCAATTATATCACTGTCTTTTAAATACAAATATCAATATAGCCTTATCAGCTAGATCTGATCGCTTGGTAGCCTAAAAGTATTAGAAAGATGCCGACAGTATTTAATATAAAAGAAATCAATATAAATTTCGAGGCTTTGATGTTTGTTATGCCCATAAGACTGACGCCCAATTCGTCCGGTAAAGGACTGGCAATAATAATTGCACCAAGTATTGGCAGCATCCATGCAAAAAGGTGGCTATAAAAAATTTTCCTAAGTTGACTATTGCCAAATTTTTGATAAAGAGGTCTGATTTCTTCTACTAATCTATCTTTCACGAACCTGAATATCAAAAAATCTCCAAACATGGCTCCTAATCCAGCAAAGAATGCAATACTAATTATGGAAAAACTATCTGTTAAAGCGGTAAGGATAATAGTTCCGATGCCAAAAGTAAAAGTTGAGACAAACAAAATACCGCCTAAGAAAGCACCTAAGTATTTTAATTCCTTTAGTTTTAGCAATAAACTTTGAAATGGCAGGTAGTCTGCCAGAAAGAAAGCAATCAACAAGCCAATCAATACTAAAGTTATGTTTTTGTATTTGAACTCTTTCCAAGAAGCCATGGATTAATGATAGCAAAAAATTAATATATTATTAAACCGTTCAGTTTTGAGAGGTTTCGACAATGCTCGTGAGCAAAAAACACGGCTTATAGACACCTGTTTTTGCTGGTTGCTGATTAAGCGAGAGCCTGTATTTCTGCTATAATTTAATAGTATGCAACTCATTAAATATTCTGATATTTACAACGTATGAAGATTGCAATGATTCATTGGGGCTATCCCCCGATTATTGGAGGAGTAGAAACTCATCTATCACAGCTCTGCCCGGCTTTGGTGGAATTGGGCCACGAGGTTTTTCTGCTTACGGGCTCACATCCGGAAGCCGCGTCTTCTTACATTGAACACGGAGTGAAAATTAAGCGGTTGCCCATTATGGATTTAAATTGGTTGTACCATCGAGGATTTGCCAGCTTGGAAAATGACATTAATCGCGAGATCGAGGTTTTTTTAGATGAAACCAAAGCGGAGATTATCCATGCCCACAACATGCATTATTTTAGCAAGATCCACGCTAAAGCACTGGAGCAAGAGGCGTTAAAGCGGAATATCCCGCTGGTACTTACGGCTCATAATGTCTGGGACGATTCGGAATTCCTGTTACTTTCAAATATAAAATGGGATCATATTATCGCGGTCAGTCAGTTTATAAAAAAAGAGCTGGCGGGATTTGGATTTAATCCTGACAAAATTACCTCCATTCTCCACGGCGTCAGAGGTAACAATTTAAATTTATCAAACAAAGAATCGGCGTGGCAAAAATACCCGGTTTTGAAAAACCGCAAGGTTATTTTTCATCCAGCCCGTATGGGCCTTGCAAAGGGTTCTGCGGTAATTGTTAAAGCTTTTCGCTTGATTAAGAATGAATTTCCCGATGCCTTATTGGTGTTGGCCGGCACAAAAAATATTATTGATTGGGGCGAATACCAACAAAAGGAAATTGCATACATCGTTCAACTCCTAGATGTGTTGGGATTAAGAAAGGACACTCTGATCGACCAGTATCCGGTGGATTTTATGCCGGCAATGTATGTCGCCGCTGATATATGCGTCTACCCTTCAATTTTTTCCGAACCGTTTGGTTTGGTTATGCTCGAATCCATGTCAACGGGAAAACCCGTAGTAGTCAGCCGTTCCGGCGGAATGCCTGAAGTAATCAAATCCGGCATCAATGGCTATATTGTCCCGCCCAATGATTATATTTCGCTGGCCCGAGCAATTGCTAAATTATTTAAGGATCCGAAATTGGCTTCAAGGTTGGGGCAGAATGGATTAAAAATTTTCCATCAGAAATTTACTCTCGAGCGAATGGTAGATGACATAATTATTATATACAATAATACTCTTGATTTAAAACGCCAAACAAAAATCTATGGATCAGATTCTTAAAGACATCGAGCAAAAATCTCTGGAAATATTACTTACAAACCGTAGGCAGACGGACGGTTTTCAATACACGATTCCTTCCCCACAAACCTATCCCTACCAGTGGTTGTGGGATTCCTGTTTTCACGCCATTATTCTGTCGTATTTCAACCCCGAGGATGCAAAAAAAGAAATACTGGCTTTGGTTTCCAAACAATTTGAAAACGGTATGATTCCTCACATGATCTACTGGCAAAAAGGCGACGTAATCAACCTTAACTGGGGCAAGGATGGCACCAGCTCCATCACCCAGCCGCCAATGCTGGCCTACGCAGTTTGGGAAATATTCAAGAAAGATCATGATAAAAAGTTTCTTGAAGTGATGTATCCGCATCTTTACCATTTCTATAATTATCTGCTGACAGACAGAGATCCGCGAAAAAATTATTTGATTGGAATTATCAATCCGGACGAATCCGGAGAAGACAATTCTCCCCGGTTTGATATTCCTTTGGGTTTGCCGCCCCAACACACCCTGGACGAAAATACCAAAAGGCGATACAAGTTGATTGACGAAAATCTGACCTGCAATTTTGATGCGCCGTTTTGCATGAAAAATTTTTTTTGGGTCAAGGACGTGCCGTTTAACGCCATTTTTGTCGAAAACTTGCGAGTACTGGTTTTGATTGCCGACCAATTGGGATTAAAAGACGATGCTTTGAATTTTCAGCAACAACAGCTGGAAGTTACTAAGGCTATGCGGGAAAAAATGTTTGAAGATGGACTGTTCTGGTCGACTTACGGTGAGGATTATAAAAAAATCAAGGTGGTAACCTGGGCAATATTTATTCCGCTGTTTGCCAAAATATTAAGCCAGGAAGAGGCTGTCGATTTGGTCAACAACCATTTGCTTAATCCTGATGAGTTCTGGTGCGAATTTCCCATACCGACCGTGGCTCTAAACGAACCCTCATTTGACCCTGAAGGATTCTGGAGGGGTCCGACTTGGATCGCCGTGAACTGGTTTATTTTTAAGGGATTGCTAAATTACGGTCTAACTGAGCCGGCGGAAAAAATTATGCGAACAAGCATTGAACTGATAACGCAATCAGGATTTCGGGAGCAGTTTAACCCATTAAATGGTAAGGGTTCAGGAGCCTATGATTTTACTTGGGGAGCTTTGGTCATCGACATGATTAAATCTTTCGAAACCCCAATTGGCGAAAAGAGTTTGATCTAGTTGCTAAACGACCTAAAAGTTCTATTGGTCGGGGTATCCGGAATCGAACCGGAACTACATGCACCCCATGCACGCGGGCTACCACTACCCCATACCCCGCCCATCTAAAAACGAGTTGCGCGCCTGTCCGCCGAAGTTTACAGACGCAGGCGGATACTACCGGTATGCTACAGCCCGTAGTATTCTTCCGTCATTATATCAAATTTCATGGATAGTTATCAAACTGATTGACACATTTACGACGATCGCATAAAATGTGTATATGAAAAAATCGGAGATAATGAAAGAAATATTGGTCGGTTTGGCGGCGGTAGGGGCGGTGGTATTAATTGCAGCAGCAGTTCCAAGTTTACCTATAGCCCTTGCTGGGGTTTACAAGCCGCTTCGGCGCTATAAAGACCATCAGATCCGTCGAGGTTTTGCTTATTTGAAACAAAAAAAGATGATCGGGATTGGGCAGGAGAAAGGAAAAACCATCATAAAATTGACGGAAGCGGGCAAAAGCCGCCTGGTAAAATTTCAACTCAATGACTTAAGAATCAAGCTGCCGAAAAAATGGGACGGGAAGTGGAGGATGGTTATTTTTGATATTCCGGAGCGATTTAAGGTTGCCCGGCAAGCCTTAAGCGCCAAGCTGCGCGAACTGAAATTTGAACTACTGCAGAAAAGCGTTTGGATTTGCCCTTATTCTTGTCAAGATGAAATCGATTTTATTGTGGCAGTTTACGAAGTAGACCCATTTGTCCGATTGTTTACCATTGACTCCTCCCAGCTAGAAAAATATTGGCAGAAAAAGTTTAATTTAATATAAATTTAATACGAAGTCGTCAACACATTTACGACGATCGCATAAAATGTATTTATCGGATAAAAGCGACAGGGATAAATAGCATTGTAACGGGTGTTTTAAAATTGCCTGCCTGGCACGCTTTATGGCGGAAGCCGTGGCGGACGGGCCCGGTTTTTGCTATGATAAAATCACATTAACCGCATATATATGTCCATATATATGCCTGTATATATGGCAAAATCCAAGTCCAAAAAGCCGGTGAGTCATTTGATCCGTTTGGGTCCGAGTTCCACCGTCGTGGTCTTACCGGCCAACCTGGTTCGGTCCCTGGGGTGGAAGAAGCATCAGCGGGTTTTGATCAGACGCATCGCCCGCGGAATTAAAATCATTGACGCGAGAACCAAACAATAATTTATGCATATCAAGACATTTCGGGAACTCAATAAAAAATCAGCTTTTGAGGCCGGGGGTAAGGGGGCATCTTTGGGCGAGATGACCAATGCCAAAATTCCGGTGCCGCCGGGATTCGTCGTGCTGGCCAATGCCTTTGACCGGTTCTGCGAGGAAACGGATCTGGATGTTGAAATCGAAGCCACGCTCAAGAAGGTTAATCATAAAGACATCAATTCCGTGGAAGTGGCGTCGGAAACCATCCGGGCTTTAATCAAGAAGGCCAAAATGCCCAAGGACATTGCTACGGAAATCATGAGCCACTTTAAACAGCTCAAGGCGCCGTTTGTGGCGGTGCGCTCCTCGGCCACGGCGGAAGACAGTTCTAGCGCGGCCTGGGCCGGCCAACTCGAAACCTATTTGAATACCACCGAGAAAGACGTTTTAAAAAACGTCCAGCGATGCTGGTCATCGCTGTTTACGCCACGGGCGATTTTTTACCGGATTGAGAAGAAAATGGCCAAGGACAAAGTTTCCGTGGCCGTGGTTGTGCAAACCATGGTCCAATCCGAAATTTCAGGAATTTGCTTTACCGTGCATCCCGTGACCAAAGATCGCAACCAAATGGTGATCGAAGCGGGGTTGGGCCTGGGCGAAGCCATTGTCTCCGGTTCGGTCACTCCGGATACGTATATCGTGCACAAGGACGATTTTTCGATCCTCGATATCAATGTCTCGGAGCAAACCATGGCGATTTATAAAGTGGGCAATAAAAATGTGGACAAAAAATTATCGGCCAAGGAAGGGGGCCAGCAGAAATTGACCGGTAAGCAAATCGTGGAGCTGGCCAAAATTTGCAAAAATATTGAGAAGCATTACAAAAAGCCGGAAGACATTGAATGGGCTTATAAGGGCGGGAAATTCTATATTACCCAATCTCGGCCAATCACGACACTATGAGTATTAAAATAATCCAAGATCGAATTTCAAAGAATGTTCTGGAGCAAGCCGCGGCTGAAAGCTTTGGCACCATGGTTAAAGCTGTCGTGGATATTGAAGATGGCATCATGGCCCTCGGCGGCGAATTGCATGCCGATGCCGAAGCGGAACTGTTGCAGATCGGGAGCGTAAACGAAAATCTTTGGGGCATAAATATTTATCCCGCCCAGCCGCCGGCCGACCGGATTGAATACATTTCGCTGATTAACATCCGCTCCAGTCAGGGCAATCAAACCATGGAAGTTGAAAACCAGTCAGTTCGTGACAGGATAAAACAAATCGTTGATAAACTAATCGAATAATATGCCGGTTATTCATCAAAACTTAGCCGCCGGCAGGTGGGCGCAAATGACATTGAGCCAGCAGCTGGCCAATGTCGGCAGCGAGTTTATGCGTTGGCAGAGCCAGAAAGACCCAGTTTTAAAGCAGGCGGCTCAAGATCGGATGCTGGAGCTTTTGGATTTGACCATTAAAGCGCATCCCGGAGCGGCCGCGAAAGAATTAGGACGTTTGCGCGAGTCAGTTTGCCAGCCCCAGCATACTGCGTCATTGAAGAAATATTTTATGGACTTTGCCTTATCAGCCCGAAAGATATGACCAAGCTTCATTCAATCAGAAATTTAATTATTGAAACGAATATGAATTTGTATTCGTGGTCGTTGATTGAAAGCGGATTTTTGCTTTCACCGTCCGTCAAAAGGTTTGTGGGCGGAGAATTTGGCCAAACCGTTATGCATGTGGTTCAAGACAGCGGCGAATGGGGCGTTGACGTCAAGCTCTGGAACGACCTCGGGCAAAAAGTGCAGAACAAGCTGGCCAGCCGGACCTTGGATGCCCATCAAAACCTCAAGGAGCATCTGGATCACGGCAAAATTCTTTTTAAATTGGCAGGAGAGGTGATTGATAAAGATTTAAGCCAATGGACGACCAAGCGGACTATAGCCTGGTTAAAATTATCTTGGGATCATTACATTGAGCTCAATGCTTTGGGTTTTTTGGCGGTTGTCAGTGATTTTGATCATAATCTCTTGAGCAACTCCCTGGCCAGAATTTTGGAAAAGCACAGCACGCCCGCCAACCCGACCCAAAAATATTTAGCAGCGCTGATCAGCCCCAATCGACCGGATCTGAATTGGATCGAACTGCTCGACTTGCTCGAAATTGTCCGCAAATATAAAACTTTGAATAAGATTACGGCCTCGGCAGAATTTCGCCGGCATGCGAAAAAATACAAATGGCTCAATTACGGCTATCAAGGGCCACTTGGGACGACAGACGATTTCGCCCTGCGGGCGAAGAAGTTGTTGGCCGATAAAAAATCAATCCGGCAGATCTACCTGGAGCATAAAAGTCAGTTTGAGGTGATCAAACAGAACCAGGCCCGAATCGAGCGACACTTAAAGCTTACCGATCACGAGCGGTATATGTTTGACCAGGCCCGGACCCTGATGTTTACCAAGGCTTATCGGTTGAATGTTCGGCATGCCATTCAGTATGCGTTTGAGTTGATGTTCGTCCATTTAGGAAAGCAGTTGGCGCTGCCGCTGACTTTTTTTCGCTATTGTTTGCGCGAAGAAATTTTGCAGTTGTTAACCGGTCATAAGGTTGACACGGTGGAAATTATCAAACGACGAAACGGCGTTCTCAAGATTGTCGATCGGCACAAAACCAGATTCATCCCCGCCCGCCAGATTGATCAGACCCTAAGAAAGGTTCTGGAAAAAGAGACGGTGGTCAAGCAGGATTTTGTCGACGGCCAAGTGGCCTTTGCCGGGCGCGCCCGTGGGAGGGCCCGGTTGGTGTTTGGAATTCCGGATTTGGGGAAAGTCACCCACGGCGATATCTTGGTCGCGGTCACAACAACTCCGGATGTCTTGCCGGCCATGTCCCGGGCCATTGCGTTCGTCACGGATTCGGGCGGGATTACCTCGCATGCCGCAATCGTGGCCCGCGAAATGAAAAAGCCGTGCGTCATCGGCACTAAATTTGCCACCAAAATTTTTAAAGACGGGGATATGATCGAAGTCGATGCCAACAAAGGAACAGTGAGGAAAATATGAGTCCCGTTAGAGCCAACCAGATGTTCTATGTTTACGTTTTGCTAAGTATTAAAGATAAACGATTCTACACCGGCTCAACGGTTGATTTACGGAAACGCTTCAGCCAGCATAACAATCAAGAAGTTTTATCTACTAAAGGTCGAGGTCCGTTTGCTTTGATCTACTACGAGGCCTGCTTAAACGAAAAAGATGCTAGAATTAGAGAGAAATATCTAAAAACAGGAATGGGCAAGCGATATATTAAAAATCGGCTGAAGCGTTTCCTGGCTCTAACGGGATGAACATCACGGTCGCGGACATGAAAAAGATCAAATGGGAAGTTTTGGAAGAAAACGAACCCATTAGCCTTTATCCCTGCCTCTATCCGGGCTGGTCGGGCATCATTGAGCGCATCAGCAAAATACTCGGCAAAGCTCAGCGCAATAACCTAAATTTGCACCGGAAAAACAACGGCATTATTTTTGTGGATCACAAGGAATGGAAAGAACTGGGCGCACACACGCTCCGGAAAATTTTGAAGAATCCGAAGTGGGGCACGCAGTTAATCGCCGACATCCTCCAGTATGCCGATGCACTGACTGAATTCTCCAGTAAGATTTACAGCCAAAATCTCAAAAAACTTTCTTTGATTGAGCTTTATCAGCTTTATAAAACCTATTTGGAGAAGGAGACGGAGCTTTATGACTACGCCACGCCGCCGGTTTATTTGGATTTATATAAGCCCCACCTGACGAACTACCTGGTGGCTTACTTAGATAATCTCGCGAGACGGAACAACTTTTCGAAACGGGGCAAAGAACTCTTCGCCCTCCTGACCATCCCACGGCAATTGTCCAAAGTCCAGTTGGAAGAAAAAGCGCTGCTGCGCCTAGCTGCTGGCCGGCCGGATAAAAACTTGCTCAAACAACATGCGGACCAATTTCGCTACATGGGCTATAATTTTGAAGGCCCGGCCTTTCCGGACAGTTACTTTGCGCAGCGAGTTGCGCAGGCGCGGCGGGACAAGCTCAGTCCGCAACAACAGATCAAGATCATGACCAGAGAAAAAATTGCCGCGGCCCAAGAGGAGCGGAAACTAATCCGACGCCTGAAGATTGATAAAAAATACCAAGTCCTGCTGGCGATCACCAAGGGCCTAATTTATTCCAAAGAATACCGGAAGATGTCGTTGGTCGAATCTTATTATCAGATTGAGCCTTTATATAAAGAACTGGCCAGGCGGTTTGGATTGAGTTTGGCTGAAATCAGGAATTGTCTACTGACAGAAATTGAATTGATGGCGAAGGGCAAAATTAAGCGGCCGAAAGATTTGGCCGCGAGAATGAAAGGATTTATTTTTGTCGTCCTGGATGGCCAGTTGCCCGGGGAGGTGATTGTGGACCACCGGTTGGGGCAGATGAAGGAGTATTTGCTCAAAACTGAAGATTTCAGCGAAGTTAATTCCTTTCATGGTCAGGCGGCCAGCTTGGGCAAAGCCCGCGGCCGGGTTAAAATTATCAGCACGATTAAAGATTTAAAGAAGATGAGAAAGGGCGACATTTTGGTCTCCCAAATGACCAACCCCGATCTGGTGCCGGCCATGAAGCTGGCCGCGGCGATTGTGACTGACCTGGGCGGGATCACCTCGCACGCCGCGATTGTTTCTCGCGAGCTGAGAAAGCCGTGCGTCATTGGCACTAAAATCGCCACTAAGGTTTTGAAAGATGGGGATATGATTGAAGTCGATGCCAACAACGCAACCGTGAAGAAACTATGAAACCCAAAATTAAATTGATTATTGTTGACTATTACGGTGTTTCGACCAAAGGCAGCTACAAGGAAACCAGCCAGTGGATTGCGAAAAAATACCATTTGCCATACAAAAAAGTTTATGACGTGGTTTATCATAAATATTTTTCTCCGGCGGCGTTGGGAAAAATAACCGAAAAACAATCTTTTGAGGGGCCGATCCGCGAATTTGGGCTCCGGGAAACCTGGCAAGAACTGTTGGCTAAACATATGTCATTCCAGCACGAAAACAAGCCCGTGACGACTCTAATGAAAAAGTTGCAGAAAGAGGGTTATCAGATTTTGATTTTGTCGAAAAATACCCCGCCGCAATTTAAGGCGGCGTTGAAAAAAATCGGCACCAGGAAATATTTCAAGAATATCATCAATACTTTTGATTTGAGACTACCGAAAGCATCAAAAAAAACTATGCGAATTGTTCTGAAAAAGTTCAAAGTTAAACCCGAAGAGACCGTTTATATTGATGACCAGGATTTTAACCTGCCCGAGGCCCGCAAGATGGGCGTAAAAACAATATATTACCGAAGTTTCCGCCAAATGAAGAAACAGTTAGATAAATATTTGAACTAAAACCCGCCTCATCGGCGGGTTTATCAGTTTTATTCTTTCTTTTGGGCTTTTTTTCGTTCGGCCAAATTCTCGGCCAGGCCGCTGATTCTGGCCATGTCGATCTCATATTCTTGGCCGCGCAGCAGAAGTTTCACTGATTGGTCGCCGCCTTCATCGGTTTTAGAAATAAATTTGAATCCTTCACCAGGGTTCAAGGCGCCGCCGATTTCGTCCAGGGATTTGAACCCGCTGCGGCCATCGGGTTGAATCAGGACTTCTTGTAAGAACGGTTCAAGTTTCGGGCCATGTGTGGCGTTCAAAAGTTGGATGTCCGAATCACTATAGAGCCTTTTGGTCAGGCGGATTTCGCGATCGGCGGCAAAGGCGATTTCCTCGGCTGCCTCTTGCGGCGTGGTGGTTCCAAGTGCCTGAGCCCGGTCCGGATTGTCCAAATAATATTGAATTATTAAATCATACTCGCCGCGCGGGGAGTCATTTTTGATTTGACCTTGAGCCCAAGTTTTGGCTTCGGGCATAATTTTGTCGAAGTTCCGCGCCGTGTCGAGCTCTGGCCGCAGGCGGATATTGAACGCGTTTTCCGATTTCTGCCCTATGGCGATTTGTCCGACAGTTTTTTTACCCTGAGCCGCGGGATCAATTAAGAATCGGTTTATAACCTGCACATCTTCAGGCGTGTTTTGGAGCTGCATTTCAATGGTTTCTTGCGCGCGCAGTTTCGGGGAGGAATAGCCCTTCACAGGCTTATCGATGGTTTGGCCTTTGGCTGCCGCATTTTCTTGGCCTTGCTCGGTCAAAAAATCGGCGCTCATGCCCGTGGGCGTTTTCCCGGGCACTTCATGCCGCATGAATTCGATTTCTACCCTGACATTGCGGCCAAACCGCCCTTCTTGGTTTGCCTCGGGATTTCGTAAAACTTCACTCATAAAATTAAAGTTAATAGTTGATTTTATCCTATCATAGCGTCAGTTTTTGGGCAAAGCGAAAGGGCGAGCGGCAATCCTCGAGGATGAATCCTCGTGATTGAACCACTCGCCCTTCTTGTTCTGCACACCCTCCTTAGAGTGTGACTCACATTCCTAGACCGCTTCGGCCGGCGTGACACGGATCGTGTCGACGATCTCGACCATGTCGTTCTCGAAGGTGAGCACGATGCCCTCCATCTCCGCGAAGGAGACGTCGGTCACGTCCCTGGGGTAGAGCCACCACACGACCAGATCGATCATGGGGCTGTGACCGAACGCCACGGCCGTCTCGTCCTCGGCCATCTGGTTGAACATCGCGATGACGCTCTCCACCACGCGTGTCGCGAACTCACGAGCCTTCTCGTCGCCGTGAGCCTGACGCGTGGCTTTGAGGTAGTTGCTGGTCTCCTTGTAGGCCGCCTTGAATGCGTCGGTGCCGATTTCGGCCGCGAACTCGGGTGTCCCGATTTCGGCAACGACTGGCATGAGCGGCGGCGTGTAGCCGAGGCCCTTGGCGAACGCGTATGCCGTCTGCAGCGTGCGGATGAGCACGCCGTGGAAGATGCGGGCGAAATGATTGTTCACGAACATCGCGTCCGGCCCGTCGCCCACCTCGTGCTTGCCGAGTTTTGTCTTCTTCTGACCCTCGGCCTCCGCGAGTGCGAGGCCCTTGGGTCCGATGGTGTCGTTCGCGCCGTCCTTGAGACTGTGCCGACGATAGTGCAGCCTTTTCATCTGTGCCCTCCAGGCATCTGCCGAATAAGTTGTTGGTATGGGTCCGTGGCTGACTTCAATTAGTTAAAGTCAATCAAAGACCCATACTTTCGCTGATTTGAAAGAACTGCTACGAACTATATATATTAGCACTTTTTGACGGATTTGTCAAGGGGGTATATGCTATATTTATGTCATATAAGTTTACTATTGTTATTCTGCAAGAAGATAAGTTCTACGTTGCGCGATGCGTGGAGTTGGGAGTAGTCAGCCAGGGATCTACCATTGAGGAAGCGCAGGCAAATTTAAAAGAAGCCATTGAATTATTTCTTGAAGATAATCCCGCGGCAGATTCTTACTTGTCCGCCAAAGCGCCGTTTATAACTACGCTCGAAGTTCATCATGCCTAAAATTTTTTCGGGTAAGGAAGTGACGAAAGTTCTTTGCCGAAGTTTCGGCTTTTCTTTTATTTCCCAAAAAGGCAGCCATGTGAAATTAGCCAAACAGCAAGACGGCAAAACCATTACCACAATAGTCCCGATGCACAAAGAATTAGCCAGAGGGACTTGGAAGGGAATTTTAGAATTGGCTAAGGTTAGTGAACAAGAGTTTTTGGATAAAGCATGAAGCCCAAGTATTTATTCGACAAAGATCCCTGGTTTTTGGGGGAACACATTCCGGATTGCGACATCTTCTTTTTTCAGGTGCCTGCCACCTGTTTTAACAATGATTCGAGCTACGGTTTTATTAAAAAATATAAAAAGTTCCTCGGAATTTTCCGGGGATTTGCTCTCGATTTTTATGTCGGGGAAAAAGATTCGTTTGAGGTCGCCGAGTCAATTCTGAAGGCTCTGTTGGAGCGGCCGGGATTTGCCGCAGATTTGGATAAAAACATTATCAAGTGGTCGTATAAGTTTATTGCCAATTCCAAACGAATTGCCGCCCTGCCGCTGAGTGAATATTCCAATAAGCGGCTCTGGGAAACATATAAGCAAAACGACGCGCTGCACACCAAGCTTTACACTTATGGCTGGTTGCCGGTGGCTGTGGATTTATACCATAATAATTTTACAAACAAGCTGAAAAGCTATTTGTATTCGGTTTGTGACACGAAAGAGCAAGCTGAGCAGGCGTTCGTCGTGTTTACCACGCCGACGCGCCAGACGATTTTGGCGGATGAACGGGAAGATTTCCTCAGAATTTATGATAAATACAAACGCGAACTCGGAGCCAAGCGGGTTTCTCAAAGCTTAAAGAACGAGCTGGACAAACATTCAGCCAAATGGGGACACTTGGGCTATATTTATGCGGGGAACGTGGAAGTCTTTGGCAAAGATCATTATCTGAAGGAGTTGTTTGATTTGGTGCAACTGGGAGTGAGCTCCAAAAAACTTTTGGCCCAAGAATTAAAACAGCTCCGAACCGCGAAGCAAAAACAAGCCCAATTATATAAAAAATTAAAAGTTTCGCAGCAATACCGCAATTTGTTTACGGCTGCGCAAAACCTCGCCTTGTCCAAACTGATCCGGCGGCATGCGCAACTGCTGAATGTGCATTTGCTGCACAAAACTTTGTTGGTGGAAATAGCCGCGCGGTTGGATATTAGCCGATACCAATTGCAGTTCATGTTGCAGGATGAAGTCAAAGCCGCATTGATTAACAATAAACTGGATCGTGAGCTTTTGCGCCAGCGATTGAAACATTGTGTTTTTTATACGGAAAAAGGATTTGAAAAGATCTATGTCGGGTCGATGGAGAGGAAACTCCTCAGCACGGTGAATACCAAAATCGATAAAAAACTCAAAGAGCTGCAGGGCCAGACCGCGCAACCCGGTTATGCCAAGGGCATCGTTAAAATTATTTTCCGCGCCAAAGACATGGGCAAGATGAACAAGGGTGATATTTTGGTTAGCGTGGCCACCGATCCGGACATTGTCCCGGCCATGAAAAAAGCCGGCGCTATCGTGACCGAACAAGGCGGGATCACTTCGCATGCAGCCATTGTTTCGCGCGAATTGGGAATCCCCTGCATCATCGGCACCAAAATCGCCACCAGAATTTTTAAAGACGGCGACAAAGTCGAAGTCGATGCGGATAAGGGAGTGGTGAGAAAAATATGAAAAAGCTTAAACTTCTTCTGACGCGAGATTTTAATCAATGGTCCAACCAAATGCCGCGGGATATTATAGTTGGCCAATTCCCCACCATGTTCGGGGTTGGATTAACTGACCAAGTCATCATTTTTGACGGTAAAAGTTTTGGTTGGCATAGGTTTGTAGAAGAGATGGAGCAAATGAAACACGATATTTTAAAACTCCCGCTCACTCATCGGGCTTTTAAGTTGTCGACGCATCTGGTATTTAGAAACGAGGTCAAAGAAATAAGGAAAGTCATGACCGCTAAAGCAATTGGGATAAAGGACACCGCTCAATTTTATTCGGATTTTAAGAAACTCTTTATGAAAGTTTATCCCTATTATGCTTTTGCCATGTTTCTACCCGGTCCGTGGGCTGACGGCTTCATAAAAAAACACGGAGACAGAGGTAGAAAAATAGTTCAAATCGCTTACGAAAGTCGGATCAAAAGCGAAGGTTTGGCCAAGGAAGTGACGAATTTTATGAGAAATTGGTTAGGGCCTTTGTTGGCCAAAGCCGGCGTGTCGTCAGACTATTTGAAATTAATGTCGGTAGCTGAGATCGAAAATTTTGTTTATAAACATAAACTTCCCAAAACAGAAGTTTTGAAAGACCGGGACCGCGGATTCGTCTCGATTCAAAATAAAATTTACCCAACACGGAGCCCCCAAGCCCTACTTTTAAAACGCGGCATAGAATTGGTTGTCGAAGATTTGGATCGCGGCGGCGTCAGGGGCCAGACCGCTTTTGGCGTAAAAAAAGTGATGGGCCGAGTGTGTAAAATCGTCAATTCCGCGCAAGTGAATAATTTTCGGCCGGGTTCTATTTTGGTCACCCATATGACCAGTCCGGATTATTTAAGCGCCATGAAAAAAGCGAAAGCGATCATCACTGACGAAGGAGGAGTAACTTGCCATGCAGCAATCACGGCCAGAGAGTTGGCAAAACCTTGTATAATTGGCACTAAAACCGCCACCCAGGTTTTCAAAGACGGCGATTTGGTCGAAGTTGATGCCAATAAAGGGATTGTGAGGAAAATATGAAGAGTAATTGGATTAAAATATGGGAAAGAGGAGAATACACTCTTACCAGAATGGACGAAGTGGTTTTGAGCTTGCTTCATCCATATACAAAAAAGGTTTTAGGGTTTAATATTTCGAAAACTTTGGTCCTGAGTCTGCCGAACGGCAACGTCGTATTCTATGCTGGCGCGGCAGAATGGCAGAAGTTAGTGGACCGTGTTCGCCAAACTTTTTTCAGCAAATCGGCTATGAAAAGATACCTAGCCGAATATACAAAAGTAAAAAGAGAATTTTTGAGCAACTCAGCCTTAATTGCCAGCAGACTCAAAAAAAGTGCGAGTAAAAAAAGTCTGGGTCGATTGTATGAAAATTTTTTAGAATCAAATATCAGGTTTATGGTAATTGGTCAGTGGTTTGCTTTTTATTTGGCAGAAATCGCGGACGAAGCAATGCGCGAATTAAGCCAGAGTGTTGCAAGTCGAAAAAACAGAGAAGCGATGATAAATGCGGCGTTAACTCCGGCCAGGCTAAGTCAGATCAGGAAGGAAAGAATCAGCCTCCTGAGAATCGCCTTGGAAAAAAATGCCAATAAAAGAAACCGCCTGTTGGGCGGTCATCTAAAAAAATTCTCGTGGATTCCTTGTATTGGAGTTTTTGAGCCGAAGCCGTGGGACTTGGAGTTTTTTAAGCGCGAGCTATCCAAAATCAAACACGATCCTCGCAAGGAACTCATGAAATTTCATGAGCAACAGACGCAGGCCAAAAAATTTTTAAAAGACAATGTAAAGTTATTGTCGTCTTCGCAAAGATATTTATTGAAACATTCAAGGATCGGAACCTTTCTGAAAGATGACAGAGACGACACTCGCAGGCTGGGATACTATAATGCCAGACCTTTATATCAAGCTATCTCAGAAATCTTGGCAGTTAAGCCCGCAGATTTGGTGTATTTGACCAATACCGATATTTTGGACGGACTTTTGAGGAATAAGACATTTGGATCCAAAGAAATCAATTCAAGAAAGAAGGGCTACGTAATTTTAAACAATAAAAGAATAACTAAAGTTAAAGTCGGAAAAATTTATCAAAGTCACTATAAAAATTTAAACAGGCTGGTAAAAACCGACCAGATAAAAGGAATTCCGGCCTCTGGTGGAGTGGTGCGAGGCAAGGTTCGTGTCGTCTTGAATGCTTCCGTCCTCGATAAAGTAAAAAAAGGCGAGATTTTGGTTACCATGGTCACTCATCCTGATTATTTGCCTGCCATGAGGGTCGCGAAAGCCATAGTTACCAACGAGGGCGGGCTCACTTCGCATGCTGCAATTGTTGCGCGAGAATTAAAAATTCCGTGCATAGTCGGCACCAAAGTCGCTACTCAGCTTTTGAAAGACGGCGATATGGTTGAAGTTGACGCCAACAAAGGGATGGTAAGGAAAATATGAAGAAGCTTCATAAGTTTGCCAATGAATATGTCGTATCGCTGTTTCCCGTCTTTATGTTACCCATGGGGATGGAAAGCGGAACAAGACGGCTGTTTAACTGGCCGGTTAAAATTCCTTTTATTATCGAAAATAATGCCATCCAATGGCTCTATGAACCCACCAATTGGCAGATAGGGCATTCGCGATTGGTTGGAAGGATCAAGGCCAATCCTAAATTTTTGAGCCAGGCTTTCAAACAGATGGTGCGGCTCGGTCAGCGGCAGATTAAACTGGGCACCCACTTGTTGAGCAAATACCGCACAGCTCGCAATGCGGAACTTTTTAAATATTATTCGCAGTTTGTTCAGCAGAATGTTGAACTTTATGAATACGGTTTGTTGTTGCCTTTGTTGGATTATCAGGAAACAACTTTTCTATCCGATGAATTGCATAAGATATTGAAGCGAAAAGGTCAGGATCGGCACTTTAATTTATTGACGACCCCGGGGCGGGAAACTTTTGTCAAACAACAGGAAATGAACTTGTTGCGCTTGGCGCAAATCCGGCAACCGGCGGTTTTGGCCGCCCAAATCAAACGCCACACCAAGAAATTTTGCTGGGCTTATTATGTCTACGAGGGCCCGGCGGTGGACGAGCAGTATTTTTTTGACGCCTTGCGCGATTTGCGACAGCGAAAAATCAGCCCCAGAAATGATTTGCAGCGGCACGCAATAAATTTGAGAGGAATAAGGCAGAAACAAAAAAACGTCCTGGCCAAACTCAAATTAACTGTCTATGAACGGGAATTAGTAAGTTTGGCGAGAGATTCAGTTTATTACAAAGCTTATCGTCGGGAATTGCAAAGTCATTCTTACTATTTGATTGAGCCATTGCTGGCCGAAATAGGACGCCGATTGCATCTAAGCTTAAAGCAAGTCCGGATGTTATTGCCGCCCGAAATCAAGAAAGCTTTAACGACCGGCCAATTAAATTTAAATGAAATTCAGAATCGTCAAAAGCTTTTATTTTACGACTATAATTCTCGGAAAGGGCCAATTTGCCTTTCGGGCCAAAAAGCGCGTGCCTTTATTAACAAGAACGTCATAAATGAAAAATTAAACCTGAAAGTTAAGGAGTTCGTAGGGACAACGGCCTATCCCGGTAAGGTTAAGGGTAAAATAAGAATAATTAATTCTCCCGATCAGATGCATAAGATGGAAAAAGGCAATATCCTGGTAGCTATTACCACGAGCCCCAATCTAATGCCGGCGATCCGAATGGCCAAAGCGATTGTCACAGAAGAAGGCGGATTGACTTGTCATGCTGCGATCGTGGCCCGGGAGTTGCGGATCCCCACAGTGGTCGGCGCTGGCGCCGTTGCGCATGTGCTAAAAGATGGATATATTGTGGAAGTCGATGCGAATAAAGGGATAGTGAGGAAGATCAAATGACAAAAAAGATCACCTATCGGATCATGCGGACGCGCAAGTACTATTATCCAATACCTTCGATTTGGAACACAATCAGCGAAAGCACGCCCAAGACCAAACAGATCCACGGGATTAATTTTTCCCATGTCTGGCTGCATTGGCGTGATTTCGATTATAACCAGATTTACCGCGATCAGGAATGGCAAAAAGTTTGCACTTTTATTACGGACCGGATTATCAAAGACAAGACGTATGTTTCGAATGTTTATCAGAAGCAAATCAAACTAGGCCAAAGATTGGTTGCGTTTTCTCATCAAATTATTAAATTGGATTTATCCAAATATTCCATCAAGCGCTTGCTCGATCTCTATCAAAAAATCCATCAAGGCTGGTTGGGATACGACCAGGTTTGCACTTTGCCATGGTTTTGTGGCGCAGATAATCTGCGTGATTATATCTTCAAATTACTTGAAGCGAAGAAAGTTTCAGCTGAAAAGTTTATTATTTTAAGTTCCGCTCCAGTGAGGTCATTCAGCGCAAATGAAGAACTGGATCTGTTGAAGTTAGCACTCAGTAAGAAACTGGATAAAAAGTCGCTTGACGTTTTGGTTGATAAATATTTCTGGATTCCGTTTGGCTATGACGGTCCCGCCACGTATGACCGCGAACATTACCGCACTACGCT
Organism: Candidatus Doudnabacteria bacterium RIFCSPHIGHO2_12_FULL_48_16; assembly: GCA_001780035.1. GTDB lineage: Bacteria > Patescibacteriota > Doudnabacteria > UBA920 > O2-02-FULL-48-8 > WO2-49-40. The sequence goes on along the minus strand of MFEY01000007.1, from coordinate 73,076 downwards.
TAAGGAGTTATCGAAGCAAGGTCGGCAAAAGTTACTGCGGCGCCGGACAGAATTGGAAAGCTATGAGCAAAAAACTCAAAGCCAGCAGCAGGTGCTACTGAAGAAATATAATATTGATGGAGACACCAAGCGTCTACTCCGTGATTTGCAAATTTTGTCACTGATGACGGATCAGCGCAAGGAGTTTCATTTCCAATCGCACGTGGCATTTGCGCAAATTTTGCAGGCTATGGGTAAAAAGTTAGGAATCGACCATATCCTGCTAAAATTTTTACAATTTCATGAAATCAAAATGAATCTGAACAATCCCGATAAATTGGTCCGCCTGGCCTCTTTACGTAAATCAGGATTGCTCTTATTCACCGGCCGTAACGGTAAATTGACCATTATGACTGGACCCAAAGCTGAAAAATTAGGCAATGAAATGATGCCGAAGCTAGCTGGACTCAACCAAGTCAGCGGGCAAGTCGCATCCATAGGACGGAAGAATAAGTTGGCTGCCAGAGCTCGGGTGATTCTGGTTCCATCCAAAATCCATATGATGAAGGGACGAGAGATCTTAATTGCACCAATGACTTCACCGGAATACGTGCCAGCGATGAGAAAAGCGGCGGCCATAGTCACTGACGAGGGTGGTATTACCTCGCACGCCGCGATTGTATCACGGGAATTAAACAAATTGTGTATTATTGGAACTAAGTTTGCTACTAAAGTTTTTAAAGATGGGGATATGGTGGAAGTTGATGCGGACAAGGGAGTGGTCCGCCTCGTCTCGAGTGAAAAGCTTAAGAACGAGTCGAGACGGGTGAGGAAGATATGAACAAAAACCGGGCCAATTGGCAAAAAATTGTTTATGTTAAAGAAGCGCCGTTAATGCTGGACGGCGTGGCTTTGCGGCATGGTCGAACCGATAAGATTTTGGATGATCGGGTCACCATCCGCAACCAATCATATTTGTATTTGGACGGAGATATTTATTACGAAGCCACGGAAGTGAGAAACTATGACCGTTGGATAGAGAAAAATTCAGGTAACCTCCAACCCATCTTTGACTTGGTTTATAAAATAGCTGATCGGTTTGCAAAAGTGGAATCAAAATTTGACGCCGGAAGATTGAAAAGAAAGGACAATAAAGAATTGGTTGCGCTTTTAAAAAAATATTCCAGCGATTATCAAAACGTTTTAGGCACCCTTTATGTCCCGGTGCCAATGGATCGGGTGTTGAGTGAAAAAATTAAAAGATATATATCGAAAAAATTCCCCGATCAAATTACGGAAATTTTCAATTCATTGACAAAGCTTGAAAAAAAGCACAACGTGGTTCAATATCACGAGGAATTATTGAAATTGGCCTTAACCAAAAAAAACTCGAATAAAAAATTGGAGCTGCTAGCACAAAAATACGCCTTTCTGGGGATTAAATTTTATTTCGGCCGTCCTTTTACCGCTGCCACGTGCCGGAAACATCTGAGAGAAATGGACGACCCGACTGCAGAGCGGCGCCACAAAAATCAAATTAAACGCAATGAGACGAAAGCTTATACTGCCGCTATGAAAAAGTTAAATCCGCCAGGATTGATTCGCCGGCAGATTAAATGGCTGCAGGAAGCTGTCTTCATGCGAACCTATCGGTTGGAGCGAATCAGCGAAGGCGAAAATAACTCGTTTGTTTTATTGCGAGAAATCGGGCAACGGTTGGGAATTGATCCTTTTGATTTGATATATTTCCGGTTTGGTGAAATTGAACGGGCCTTAGCCGAAACACACAAAATAGGAGCCGCTGAAATAAAATTGAGAAAACAACCGTTTGGCATGGTTAGTTTGGATGCTAAAACTAAGTTTGCCTTTGGCCGCAATTATGCTGTTTTTAGAAAACGATATAAATTTCGGGTGGTTCAGATGAAAGAAATCAAAGGACAAGTGGCCTTTCCCGGTTTGGTTCGAGGAAGGGTGAGGATTATCAAAACCGATAAAGAAATGCATACCATACGCCCGGGCGAAATTTTGGTGACTCGCATGACAACCCCGGATTATATTTTTGCCATGAGAATCTCTGCGGCTGTTGTCACGGACGTGGGTGGAGTCACTTCGCATGCTTCCGTGGTCTCACGGGAATTGGCCAAGCCTTGCATAATCGGCACTGGCCATGCCACCCAAATTTTGAAAACGGGAGACCTGGTGGAGGTTGATGCCAATACCGGCGTAGTGAAAAGAATTTAAACATGAGAAAAGCGAGCGGCAATCCTCGAGGACTTGGGAGTCCTCGTGATTGAACCACTCGCCTTGGTAGACGATCAGACCGTCCGCGGTTCCGACACGCCCGTCGCGACGACCTCTGCGATATGGAAGACGCCGTCGCCGTTGTTGACGGTGACGCGGTAGACCGCGGCCGACTTCGCATCCTTTTTGCCCAGCAGGATCATGCTGGGCCGGCCGGCGCAGATGACGCTGTTGTCCGGAAGAGTGAGCAGGAGCTGGATCATCGACTGCGCCCCGTCCTCCGTGCCGGTGTAGAGGTTGCGCGGCAGCGTTGCGCCGTCGGCGAGCAGGATCAAGTCTTCGCCCTTGATCTTTTCGAGCGATTCCGGACCACCGACGACCGGGGTGAATCGCGTGTCGGGGTGTCGCAGCCGCACCGAGCGGTGACAGGTGATGTAGCCGAGCGCCGTGGCGACGTCGAGATGCCGCCGACCGGTGCCGACGAGCACCATCGAGGGCTGGCTCGGCAGTCGATTCTGCAGCGCTTGGACCTGCGAGAAACCGACGGGCGTCATGTTGGGGTTGGCGCCGGTTTCCTTATCGCCGTGGGTGACGATGTAAACTCTCTTCGTCATGTGCCCTCCTTGGGTGGCCATGATTTTTGCTGGTTGATGGGAATTGCTATGAGTTTGTGTCTGAACTGGAAATTCCAGGGCACAGAAAAACTCACAGAATTCAGCATCTAAAAAAGAACAGCTACGAACTATATATATTAGCACTTTTTGGCGATTTTGTCAATGCTGCGGTTTATCGTATAATGAACGCAATGCGGAATCATTATTTCAAAACTAGGGTGACCAAAATGGGGAAGTGGAATACCCCGCCGTTGGACACCGGCACTTGGTATGGCGAAAATACCAATGAATTTTTCAAACAAACCTTTGGCATCCCCAAGGGTATTCTGACGATGTATACAGGCGAGGATGGATATATGCACGCCTATGTGCCCACCAAATATTTCACTTTACTGCACAAGCAAATTGTCCAAATAAACCAAAACGATTACCTGGCCTTAAGCCGTAAGCTTAGAACTTTTTATTCCTTAGACGAAAAAGCCAAGGCCGCGGTGCGAGGAATTTATAAAAACCCTCATAAACTTTCGAATGCAGGTTTGGCTAAATCTATAGAGGAGATCAGACGTTGGGTCCATCATGTGGTGGTTTTTGATCAATTTGGCTGGCTGGGGGAAGAATACTGGACCCCATTGATGAAGAACATTCTGCAAAAAGAAGCCGGTTTAAATTTCGGAAGCAAAGAGTATAACGAAGTCATGTTTGCTTTAATCAAACCCGAACAAATTTCAACCACACTGACTGAGAAAAGAGCTGTTTTGTTTCAAGCGATAAAAATAAAAAATAAGAAAACCTCTTTTTTAGCCGCGTCTAAAATATTAGCCCAGCAATTTGGCTGGATGCCGATATTTACTTACGGAGATGGTTGGCAAGCTGAACATTATACCCAGGGATTAAAAGACTTAACCAAAAGTAAATTAAAAGATTTAATAAAAGAACTGGAAGAACTAAAGTACTATAGGATTATTCGCAACCGCGATATTTCTAAGATTGTAAAAAAATACAGGCTTGGGAAAAAAAGTCTGCAAATATTCATAGATTTTGGTTTGGCTTTAGACGTAAGAAACGAAGCCGAATATTTTGTAAGTTATGCAGGCAAGTTTCTCATGCCTTTATTCAACGAATCCCAGGCGAGATTATATCTTTCTTCTAAACAGCTGCGTGGGTTAACCGAAAAAGAACTAGTGGATGCATTGCGGGGTAAACAGTTCATAGAAAATATACAGGCGAAAAAGGGAAAGTATGGAGGCTGGGGTTATGATTTGGGTATGAAAAAAAGACTTAACCTTAACCCTATCGAAGCGGAAAATTTATTTAAACATATAGAAAGTTATGTTAAACCCATCCAGGGTGGGGATGAAAGTAAGGGAACCTGCGCCAGCCCGGGAAAAGTCAGGGGCAAAATTCGGATCGTGGCTTTTTCCGGTCAGAATGACAAGGTTAGAAATGGAGATGTTATGGTTACCTATGCGACATGTGTGGATCATCTGCCGGCGATGAAGCGCGCGGCAGCGATCGTCACCGAGGTCGGGGGCCTGACTTGCCATGCGGCCGTGGTGTCGCGGGAATTTGGCATTCCGTGCGTAGTGGCGTTAAAAAACGCCATGACGAATTTCAAAGACGGCGAGCTGGTCGAAGTCGATGCGAACAAGGGGATTGTGAGGAAGTTATGATTACCATACCCACTAAACAACTTGAAAAAGAATTTGTTTCTCAGGATTGGGATTTAAGGGTTAAAAGACCCGGGTATTTGCAATCACGCGCAATTGTAAGTCAGGCAGAGTTGCAACCCTTAAATATTTCGCGGTCGGTTGTGCTTAAATATAATTCAATTTTTTGGGTTAACGATGCTAACTTATACGATAATGCAGCGACAAAAAATTTCTACGATAAATTTATCGCTGCATTCAAGCAGGATAAAAAATGGCCTCTGAAGTTGGTTCAACAAATCGACAAGGCAGCGGGAGAGGCTCATTCGTTCTGTAAATATTTAAAGCATAAAAACTGGTCACAGGCCACCGTAACCGAGAAATTGACTACTTTAAAAAAATATAAGACTCTGCTTTTGCGCATACAAAAGTATTATATCGTAGCCGTTCCTTTAACTAACTATTGTGAGAAGGAGTTACAATTGAAAAATCCGACACTCCTTGCGGGTGCCAGATCTTATAAAGTGTTGGACGTTGACCGCCTCCACCTATCTTTGATCTCGATTAAATCTAATTCGGGAAGCAAACAGAAGGAAATGATCCGTAACCATGTTAAGAAATATGGTTGGATAAAAACAGCATACAATATTATTGATAACTATACAGAAAAGGATGTTCGAGAAGAAATAAAAAATATTAGTTCGAAAAAACTATCCGGCCATCCCCATGTGGGAAATAATTATATACTCGTTGGCCTTCAGGCTGGCATTTATTTACGTAACCGAATGAAAGAAATTTCTCAGCAAATTTGGTTTAGTTTTGAACCCTTGGCCCAGCAACTGGCGGCTGATTTGAATATTAAAAGGGAGGATTTTTTTCAGATGCGTGATGAGGAAGTCGTTCAGTCTTTGCGCAATAACAACATATTGGTAGCCAAGCGTGATGTCAAAAACCGTCATCAGGGATACGCGCATGGTTATTTAAATAATCGGGAAATTTTATGGACCGGCCCAATTGTAAAGAAATTATATAGTCACGTTACTAAGCCGGACAAAATCAATAAAAATGGACTTGAGGGTCAGGTAGCCTGCCGTGGGTTAGTACAAGGTGAGGCCAAAATCATTCTTAGGCAGGCTGAATTTAATAAGCTAAAACCTGGTGATATTTTGGTAACTAACATGACTACGCCGGACTATACAGTAATTATGAAAAAGGCTGGAGGAATTGTAACTGATGAAGGAGGTCTTTCTTGCCATGCGGCAATCGTTTCCAGGGAGCTTAATATTCCATGTATAATTGGAACCAAGATAGCGACCAAATCATTAAAAGACGGCGAGCTGGTCGAAGTCGATGCGAATATGGGGATTGTTCGAAAGTTAAAATCAAAAGGTAAAAAGTAAAATGGCAAAAAAAAGAAAACGGCAAGCAGACTAATTGACGTAATAATTATGACATGATACACTATTAATACTTAGTATTAACTAATAATATATGAGAACTTCGTCTTTAGTTACGGTGTCATTGCCGCCGGAAATGGTGGCTCAATCAGAGAAAGCTGCAAGAAAACAACACATGACCCGTTCGGAATTTTTAAGGACAGCCTTACGCCGCTATTTGGAGGAGATGGAAATGGAACAAGCAATTAAGATTTATAAAAAAGAGAAGCGGGAAGGCAAATTAAAGGTTCTTAAAGGTTCTTTGGCGGATTTGATGGGCTAAATTATGCAAATCAAAGAGATTAGTTATTCTAATCATTTTTTGAGAGCGTTAAGAAAATTGGATCGAGATCAAAAAGTAATTGTTATAGAACGGGAAAAAATTTTTAAAAATAACTGCTTCGATCCTAGACTGAAGACCCATAAGCTTGGCGGTAAACAGAAAAAATATTGGTCTTTTTCAATTACGCACTCATATCGAGTGCTTTTTGAGTTTCTAGGGAAAGGCCGGGTTGGTTTTATCGATATCGGTGATCATGATATTTACAGTTAGAAAAAAAATTAAAGTCATGGTATTTGGAGTCTTTGATTTGTTGCATCCCGGACATGTGGATTTTATCAAGCAGGCCAAAGCTTTGGGTGATTTTCTGATCGTGTCCGTGGCCCGCGATGTAAATGTCATCAAAATCAAAGGTCAGCGGCCGGTCCACGATGAAAAACAGCGCCTGGCAAACCTGGGAAGCGTCCCTTATGTCGATAAAATCGTTTTGGGGGGCAAAATTGACCCTTGGCCGCATATTGTGAAAGCACGACCGGATGTGATTGCCCTGGGGTATGATCAAGGATTGTATATTAGTCAGATAACAGATAACAGAAAACAGATAATAACCCTCGAGACAGAGTTGCAGAAGCATGGGTTGAAGAAAACCAAGGTCGTGCGGCTCAAACCCCATTGGCCGCAGATTTATAAGAGTTCGAAGTTGCGAAGAAGTATAAGGTATGAAGTATAAAGTATTAGTAAAAAAAGACCAGGGACGAGGAAGAGCGATGGGATTTCCCACGGCGAATTTTGATTTGGCCCAAGAGGTTAAGGATGGTATTTATGTTGGTTTGGCGAATAATCGGCCGTCACTAGTTTTCATTGGGTCCAATCTAACCTTCGGCGAAACTGTCAGACATGGCGAAGTTCATATTTTGGATTATAATGGCGATTTGTACGGCCAGGAGATAGAAGTTGAAATTCTAAAAAAAATTCGCGAGAATAAAAAATTTGATTCGCAATCTGAGTTAGTGGAGCAAATGAAGAAAGACGAAAAGGCGGCTAGAGAATTCTTTGGGTCTAATTCGCGCGAATAGGCGAATAGTTTGCCTACCAATTTTGTATAAGCTATAATCAAAGCAATTAACCTTCAGGGCGGGGTGACCCTCCTTCGCCGAGGCTTCGGCGGGCAGAGAATTCCCCACCGGCGGTATACCCCGCGAGCTTGAAAGAGCACGATCCGGTTTGATTCCGGAGGCGACAGTATAGTCTGGATGAAAGAAGGCGAAAGACTCTTTCTGCTTAATCCTCTCCCTCGACGGGAGAGGATGTCCGGTCAACTGACCGGACAGGAGAGGGTGATTTCTCGCTATGCCCCGAACGAGGGCTATTATTTTTTTTACCCCTCATCTGCCCTGCGGGCATCTTCTCCCGCAAGGGGAGAAGAAAGATCTGAAATGACTAATAAAAATTTTGGTCCCTGGATGGTGGCTTTGGCTGCGGTGCTTTGGGCAGTGGACGCGCCGTTTCGCAAATATTTAAGCGGTCAGCTGTCTTCGACCGTAATTGTGCTCATGGAGCATATCCTGATCGCGTTTTTCGTCCTGCCGATTTTCTTACCGCGCCTGAGGGAGTTAAAAAATTTATCCGGCCGCGAGTGGTTGTCCGTGATTTTTATCGGTTTTGGCGGCTCGGCCTTGGCCACAGTGCTGTTTACTCAGAGCTTCCACTATCTTAATCCCACGGTGGCAATTTTGCTGCAAAAGCTGCAGCCGCTGATCGCCATACTACTGGCAGTATGGGTGTTGGGTGAGAAATTATCGAAAGATTTCTGGACATGGACGGTTGTGGCTGTTTTTGGCGCCTACCTGGTGACGTTTCCGGATTTCAAACCGGCTGGCTGGACGTGGAATTCCGACACGCTTGGCGTTCTGCTGGCGCTCGGCGCGGCGTTTTTCTGGGGCGGTTCCACAGTTTTTGGCCGCTACGTGCTCAATAAAGTAAGCTTCCAGATGATGACATCCCTGCGGTTTTTGTCGGCGTTGGTCTTTCTATTTTTCATGAACGTTTACTACCACACGCTGTCCCAAATTAATTTGACCACGCGCAAGGATTGGCTGTTTGTGTTTATAACCGCGATTATTGCGGGATTTGCCTCGCTTTTGCTCTACTATTACGGTCTGCGCTCGACCAAGGCGGCCGTGGCTACGCTTTGCGAACTGGCCTTTCCGGTTGCGGCCGTGATCGTGAACTGGATATTTTTGGGTGCCACGCTGGAGAGCATGCAGATCATCGGCGGCTTGATTTTATTGATAGGAATTACTAAACTAACCTTGGTTAACAGCGAAGCTCATGAGGCAAATCTGGAAAGAATTTAAGGAATTCGCGGTCAGAGGCAATGCCCTGGATCTGGCGGTCGGCGTAATTATCGGGGCCGCGTTCGGCCAAGTCGTGAATTCGATTATCAATGATTTATTCAACCCGATATTATCTTTAATCATCGGCCAAGTTGATTTCCACAATATTACCATCGGTTTGCCCGGGCGACACACCTTGGCCTTAGGCTCGTTTATTAATACGGTTATCAATTTCACCGTCGTCTCCTTTGTGATTTTCCTCGTGGTCAAGCAAATGAACCGGTTTCGCCGCCGGCAATCCGACATTGTGCACACCAAGGAATGTCCTTATTGCCGCAACAGCGTCAGTATCAACGCGACTCGGTGTCCTTTCTGTACCTCTCAATTATAATTAAAACAATTAACCACAAAAAATATGCGAAAACTTGCAATTTTGTTTCTGGGCCTGGCGCTTCTGGCCGCGGCCTGCAATAAATCCCAACCGGCGGCCAATCCAAATCCCCCAAGCAGCCAAGACAACAACCAAAACCAAGCAGCACCCGCGGCTCCCAAAACATACGAAATTAATATGGCCGCTGGATTTAATCCCGCCACCCTGACCATTAAAAAAGGCGACTTGGTTAAATTTGTAAACACTGACAGCAAGCCTCATTGGCCGGCTTCCGCGCCGCATCCGACGCACACCGATTATCCGGAGTTTGATTCCAAACGCGCCATTGCTCCGGGCGAAACTTGGTCATTCACTTTCGGAAAAGTCGGCAGCTGGAAGTTTCATGACCATCTGAATTCCAGCTCTTTCGGTAAGATTACGGTGACTGAATAATTATTCGTATCCTGGAAAGAAATCAGTTCTGATTCCGGCATCCTTGATGCCGGTTTCTTTTAGCATTTTTTCATAGGCTTCAACCATGGGTTCCGGGCCGGAAATGTAAAACGTGCGCTGGGCCCAATCCGGAATTTCTTTTTTTATCATTTCCGGCGTAATAAAACCAGTTTTTTCGGTTTGAATGTAAATAGTATTCAGTCCTATTTCGGTTGCTTGGGCGAGTAATTCTTTAAAGCTGAATTCTTCAGCCGTTTTGGCCGCATAGATTATAATTATATCCCGCGACTGCTTCGTATCGAGCAAATATTTGATCATGCTACGGTATGGAGTGATGCCGATGCCGCCGGCGATAAAAACTAGCTTCATTGTCGGATCAATCGGCAGGATAAAATCGCCATCCGGATCACTGGTGGCAATCTCCGCGCCGGGCTTGAGCTCGCGTAGCGCCTGTTTGAAGGTGCTCGATCGATCGGAAAATTTGGTGGTTAACAATACTTTTTCTTCGGTCGGTGACGAGGCAATAGTAAACCAGCGCCGGGTGCCGCGGTCATCGGCGCGCGAATGTGGCAGGGTCCACTGGAGAAACTGGCCGGGGCGGAAGCTGAATTTTTTTAACGGTTCAAACCAAAATTTATAGATGTCCTTGGCTCCCGGCTCCTTGTTTATAAATTTTAAAATTATTCGCTGCTTGATTTTGGTCCACCAAAATGCAAAATTTGCTATTATCAAAGCGAGCTCGAGCGTATAAGGCAGCGAGGAATAGTTAATCAGTCCGGCCAAGATCAAGGCGGTACAAACCCCGTAAAGGATCCTTTTTCGTCGGCCAGTCGGGCTGGTTAACGGTTCAATCAGCATTACTGTTGAAAAAAAGAGCAGCGGCGAGAGGATGGCCAGATAATCGAGCCGCCATCCTTGCTGGGCTGTAAGGACGGCCAGATAAGGGATTAGAAAACTCAGACTTAGATGGAACCACCGCAATTTGTGCAAAATCAGAGCGCCGCCAATTACCATGATCCAGAGCAGGTGTCGGTCACCGACCCACCACGAAGCGCCTTGATGCAGGAACAGCGCCGCCAGCAGCACGGCCACCGCGGCCGGGTTAAAAATATGTTTTTTGTTGATCGCCAGCAGATATTTGCTGGCCTGTGAAATTGCCCCGACCCCGGCGAGCAACAATAAATTGGAATAAATTAACGGATCCAGCGGCCCAACAATTAAGGCCAGGATCAACGCGGTGATCAGTTCTGATTCGGGGTTCCGCTGGGTTCTGAAAATCTTCGCGCATAACCAGCTGGTAAGGGCGCAGGAGAGCCAGAGGATGGCAAAATCAAAACCGATGTGCCACCAGACATATGGCAAGATGCCGAACATGCTCAATGCCATGCCCGCGAGCAATAATGCCCCCAGATAATAAATCATCAGGCGATACATGGAAGTTTGCGATAACCAAGTTTTGATCATATCGTTATTATAAACGATAGCGAGGATATTATGAACAGATTAAAAAATCTCTAGAAATTCTAGAGATTTTTAGGCAGCAACTGCGGCCATCCGCTTAGTCCGGGTTTTGATGCATTTAACGCACGACTTGACGCGCTTGCCGTGTTCGAGCTTCATCCACTGGAGATTGGGATAAAGCCGAACTTTGGTTTTGCGCATGGAATGCGACCGGGTAAAAGTAGCGAGATAACCTTTGCCGCAAACTTGGCAGACTCTTGCCATATATTTGTAGGGCTGGTTAAAGCTTGTTAAAATTAGAGCAACTTCGGATATATTAACATGGTTGAGTAAATTAAGCAAGACTTACGCATTCGCAATCCTGACGAAAGTCAGGATCTCATCGAAGAGACCCTGAAACAAGTTCAGGGTTGCATATAAATCCTATGGATCCACTATCAATTGTAATCTACGTCGCCATTCTGCTGTTTTCCGTAATTTTTCACGAGGTTGCGCACGGACTGGTGGCTGATAAACTGGGGGATCCGACGGCCCGCTATGCTGGCCGGCTGACGCTAAACCCTATACCTCATATCGATTTGTTCGGCTCGATTCTTTTACCAGTGTTTTTACTGCTGATCAATTCCCCGATTCTGTTCGGCGCCGCCAAGCCGGTGCCGGTTGATTACCGCAATTTGCGCAACCTCAAATGGGATATGATTCTGGTTTCGCTGGCCGGGCCAGCCACAAATTTTGTTTTGGCCGTGCTGGCCGCGATTGTTTACCGGTTGAGTCCGAATTTATCAAACATGGGCCAAGAATTATTATTTCAAACGATTTTGCTGAATTTAGTACTTGGTTTGTTTAACCTCATCCCGATTCCACCACTGGATGGCTCGAAAATTTTGGCAAGTTTGTTTGGCTTCCTGGACCGGAATTGGATGTATGCCATTTTGTCTATGGAAAAATTCGGCTTTATTTTGATAATTTTATTTCTTTATAGCGGTTTGTTAAATACAGTATTAATACCCCCGCTGAATTTCCTGCTTAATTTCCTGCTCGGATCCAATATTGGGATTTGACATAACAAGAAAAATCTGTTAAGATTTGGCAGCGAAGTCCGCCGAAGCTTTAGCGAAGGCGGATAATTAAAAGAATTAATTGTTTTGAGCTTTTAAAGCCGTAAGGTCCGGTCAAGCGACCGGACAATCCGCCTGCTGGCGGATTGAGTTGCACGCGGTCCTAAAAGACCGTTTTTAATTGCCAGTAAATTGTTCAAAATAATTCTCCCCCTCTGGGGGAGATGTCGCGAAGCGACAGAGAGGGTTTAGACCCCTCACCCGGTGCTTCGCACCACCCTCTCCCACAAGGGGAGAGGGGCAATCTGAAGATAACCATTATGCCTACTATCAACCAATTAGTCCGTCACGGACGAATCAAGCAAGTTTACAAATCCAAAACCCCGGCACTGGACCGCGGGTTTAACCTGCTTCAAGGGCGCCCTTACCAATTGCCGAAAGGCTCGCCGTTTAAGCGCGGGGTCTGTATCAAAGTCACCACCACCACCCCAAAAAAGCCAAACTCTGCTTTGCGGAAAATTGCCCGCGTCCGTCTGTCTAACGGCATGGAAGTCACCGCTTATATTCCGGGTATCGGCCATAATTTGCAGGAGCATTCCGTCGTTATGATTCGTGGCGGCCGCGTCAAAGATTTGCCGGGCGTGCGCTATCATATTGTCCGCGGAAAATTAGACGCCTCCGGAGTGGAAGGCCGCAAACAGGGCCGCAGCAAATACGGCGCCAAGAGAACTGAGTAATTAGAAATTATAGATTTTAAATTATAAATTATGCCTCGTAAAGCTCGAAGTTATAAACGACATCTGGCCGAAGCTGATCACAAATACAACAGCGTGAAAATCGGCAAATTTATCAATTACATTATGGAACGGGGCAAGAAGACCGTGGCCATGAAGATTGTTTATGACGCGTTCAACAAAATCGAAGCGGACATGAAGACCGATCCGAAGGCTGTGTTCGAACAGGCGATCCGCAACGTCACCCCGATTGTGGAAGTTAAAGGTCGCCGCATCGGCGGGGCCAACTACCAGGTTCCGATGGAAGTCCAGGAACCCCGCAAAACCGCCCTCGGCATGAAATGGCTGATTGACGCGGCTCGATCCAAAAAGGGCAAGCCAATGGCCGAAAAATTGGCTACGGAATTTATGGAAGCCTATAACAAGACGGGCGCCGCCATCAAAAAACGCGAAGACGTGCATAAAATGGCGGAAGCGAACAAAGCGTTCGCCCACTTCGCCCGATTCCAGCGAAGATAGCGTACAGCGGGTAGCGTGCAGGGCGCAGATCCTGAACGCTCTACGCTGAACGCTCTAATCTAAAATTATGCCCAGAGAATATAGTTTAGAACACACGAGAAACATTGGAATTATTGCCCATATCGATGCTGGTAAGACCACCACGACCGAGTCGATTTTATTTTATACCGGTAAAATCCACAAGATCGGCGAAGTCCACGAAGGCAACACAGCCATGGACTGGATGGAACAGGAACGGGAGCGCGGCATTACCATTACGGCTGCCGCAACCACTTCTTTTTGGTCACCGTCTGTGCAAAATGGGGAACACGTCTCCGATACCCATCGCATCAATATCATCGATACTCCGGGCCACGTAGACTTCACGGTCGAGGTGGAGCGCTCTTTGCGCGTTCTGGACGGCGCAGTCGTCGTCTTTGACGGCAAAATGGGTGTCGAGCCTCAATCCGAAACCGTCTGGCGCCAGGCTGACAAATACGCGGTCCCGCGCATGTGCTTCATCAATAAGATCAACCAAACTGGCGGGGATTTTTATAAATCATTGGATGCGATCCATAAGCGCCTTTCGCCCAATGCTTACCCAATTCAATTGCCGATCGGATTTGAAAAAGATATCAACGGCATCGTGGATTTGGTCCGCATGAAATCCTACACATATAAGGAACACAAGGATAAGGGATTTACGGAAGGTGAAGTGCCGGCTGATATGCTGGAAAAATGCAAAGAATACCGTCACCGGCTGATGGAACGGGTAGTCGAGTCCGATGACGCAATAATGGAAAAATATTTAGCTGGAAAGGAACTGACTGAAGCGGAGTTTAAAACTGCGATCCGGAAAGCTACGCTGACCGGTAAATTTTATCCGGTTTTAGGCGGCGACGGCCGGGGGCTGATCGTGACCTCAATTTTAGACGCCGTGGTCAATTATCTGCCTAGCCCGCTCGATAAGCCCGCGGTGAAAGCGATAAACACCAAAACCAAAGAAGAATTGTTGCTGACGGCGAATGACGAAGGTAAATTTGTGGCCCTGGCTTTTAAGATTGCCACCGACCCCTTTGTTGGCAAACTGGCGTTCTTCCGCGTTTATACCGGCACGCTGCAGGCCGGCTCCTATATTTTAAACTCCCGCTCGGGCAACAAAGAACGCGTCGGCCGCTTGGTCCGACTTCATGCTGATTCCCGTGAGGAAGTGAAAGAGGTTTATTCCGGCGATATCGCCGCGTTGGTCGGGCCCAAGGATACCTTTACCGGGGATACGCTTTGTGATGTTGATTTTCCGGTTCAATTGGAATCCATCAAATTTCCGGAACCGGTTATTTCGGTCGCGATTGAACCGAAAACCAAACAAGACCAGGAAAAAATGGGGTTGGCCTTACAGAAACTGGCTGAAGAAGATCCGACTTTCCGCATCAAATCCGACGAAGAAACCAATCAGACTTTGATTGCGGGCATGGGCGAATTGCATTTGGAGATCATCGTCGACCGCATGAAGCGCGAGTTTAAAGTGGAAGCCAATGTTGGTCGGCCGCAAGTGGCGTATAAAGAAACGATCAAGGGCAGCGCCGAAGCGGAAGGTAAATACATTCGTCAAACCGGTGGCCGCGGCCAGTATGGTCATGCCGTGATTAAAATCGAACCCCAAGATGACCCGACCAAGGGCAACGAATTTATCAATGAAATCGTGGGTGGCGTGATTCCCAAGGAATATATCAAGCCCATTCAAAAAGGCATCGAAGAAGCCGAGGATCGCGGCGTCATCGCCGGGTTCCCGGTCTTGAACGTGAAAACAACCTTGCTCGACGGCTCTTATCATGAAGTTGACTCCTCGGAAATCGCGTTTAAAATTGCCGGCTCCATGGCGTTCCAGGCCGCGGTCCGGAAAGCTCAGCCGATTCTGTTGGAGCCGATTATGAAAGTGGAGGTTTTAACTCCTGAAGTATCTTTGGGGGATGTCATCGGCGATTTGAACGCCAAGCGCGGCAAGATCAATGAAATGACGGAGCGGGGCAATCTCAAAGTGGTGGACGCCGAAGTGCCGCTGGCCGAAATGTTCGGCTATGCCACCCAGATCCGGTCCATGTCCCAGGGCCAGGCTTCCTACAGCATGGAATTTCATCACTACGAAGAAGTCCCGCGAAATGTCGCGGATAAGATTATCGGTGAAACCGGTAAGATCCGGGTGGGACAGGTTGGTAAGTAGAATAGATTTTTAGAAACGCTTTCTTGCATTTGCGAGGAGGTGTTTTTATTTTTATGAATTTATATGTTGTCGCGTAAGTTGCAACCGTCCCAAATGAAAAACGGCTCGCGGGTGTTGCTTTAGGCAACACGCGTTCGCCGTTTCGATTGTTTGCAACCCACTCTCGCCAGTGCCAGTTCATTAGTGGGTTGCCTTTCCGGCCGGTGGCGCGACGCAGACGAAATCGGCCCCGGCCCGAAGCAAGGGGCTGATCCGGCTTTCGTCATCCACCGTGACTTCGATTCGGCGCTTTGGCTGGGCTTGCCGGGTCGCTCGGATCAGATCGATCGCGCTCTCAAGGCTGCGCGCTCGGGTTGTCAGGCTCATGAGGACTCCTAGTGGATGAACCGGAACAGGTCGGCGGCCGCGTCCGTGCCGAACGCTGAGTGGGCTAAAGTGATTGAAAAACGAATACCGACCGCGATCGCGTGTTGGCCGGTTGCCGTGCTAAAGCACAGCGCCGCAATGGCCAGCAGGGCCCGGGTTCGGGTGGTTTTGGTCATAATGCGCCTTTAGAGGCTCCTCCTTCGGCTAAATACTATCAATTTGGGAATTGTTAGTAAAGTAATCCACAGGGCTTGCCAAAACGACATGTTTGCTTTATAATTTGGAAGCCTGTGTAAAATCCTTAGGGTTTAAGCGGGTAAAAACCATTAATTTAAGGCGGTTTTTTAAGTTGGCTTCTGAACTTGGCTAAGCACCCCGGGCATGGGGAACTTCGCCTAGCATCAGGAGACCTTGATACTTAAACGCCACAAGGAATCTAATCAAATGGCAGATAAATTTGACCGGTCCAAGCCGCACGTCAACATCGGCACCATTGGCCACGTTGACCACGGTAAGACCACGCTGACCGCGGCGATCACCAATGTTTTGGCCAAAACCGGCAAGGCCAAGGCCCGGGCTTATGACGATATCGACAAGTCGCCGGAAGAAAAAGCCCGCGGTATTACCATCAATACCACCCACGTCGAATACGAATCCGACAAACGCCACTATGCGCACGTGGATTGTCCGGGTCACGCTGACTACATCAAGAACATGATCACCGGCGCCGCTCAGATGGACGGTGCGATCTTGGTTGTGTCCGCTGCGGACGGTCCGATGCCTCAGACTCGCGAACACATTTTGCTCGCCAAACAGGTCGGCGTGCCTTATATCGTCGTGTTTATGAACAAAGTTGACACCGTGCCTGATAAGGAACTTTTGGACTTGGTGGAAGAAGAAATCCGGGATTTATTGACTAAATACGGTTTCCCGGGCAAAGACACTCCGATTATTCGCGGCAGCGCCTTGAAAGCTTTGGAAGGCGATGCCTCTGAATTGGGCGAGCCGGCAATTTTGAAGCTGGTGGAAGCTCTCGACACCTATATCCCGGATCCGGTTCGCGAAACAGACAAGCCGTTTCTTATGCCGATTGAAGACATCTTCTCGATTGAAGGCCGCGGTACCGTTGTCACCGGCAGAATCGAACGGGGTATCATCAAGGTTGGCGAAGAAGTCGAAATCGTCGGCATCCGCCCGACCACCAAGACGGTTGTGACCGGAATTGAAATGTTCAACAAGCAGCTTGATGAAGGCCGGGCCGGTGATAACGCCGGGATCCTGCTTCGCGGCACCAAGAAGGAAGAAGTTGAGCGTGGCCAGGTTTTGGCTAAGATTGGATCGGTTACGCCACATACTGAATTCGACGCCGAAGTTTACATTCTGACCAAGGAAGAAGGTGGCCGCCATACCCCGTTTTTCAAAGGTTATAAGCCTCAGTTCTACATTCGAACCACTGACGTGACCGGAGAAGTTGAGTTGCCTGCCGGCCAGGAAATGGTCATGCCCGGCGACACCGTGACCTTGAAAATCAAGCTCATTACCCCAGTTGCCATCGAAGAAAAGATGCGGTTTGCCATCCGCGAAGGCGGACACACCGTCGGCGCCGGAGTGGTTCTGAAAATCAGCAAATAATGACAAGAAAGGACTAGCCAATTCCCGGCTAGTCCTTTAATCTGCCTTCTGCCCCGACGTTTTGTCGGGGACCCGACCCGTAAGCGTCGGGTTTGACAAATACCCTCAATTTGTGTAAAATACTGAAGTTACCCAACTAAATTTATTAACCCGCAGTTAACTTACCAACTCAATCGAATGCCGCAAGATAAGACCGAATCAGGAAGAATCAGGATCAAGATCAGAGCTTATGACCATAAGCTCATTGACCAATCAGCCCGCCAGATTGTGGAAACCGCCAAGCGTTCCGGGGCGGCGGTCATTGGTCCGGTTCCGCTTCCAACCGAAAAGACCAAGTATACGGTTAACCGTTCGACCTTTGTCCATAAGAACTCCCGCGAACAGTTTGAAATGCGCATTCATAAGCGATTGATTGATATCGGCAGTCCAACCCCCAAAACCATCGATGCCCTCTCCAATATGAACCTTCCGGCTGGCGTGGACATCGAAATTAAAATGTAAAAATTAAATATTTAGATTGTGTCAGGTCCGATTCCGCCTACGCTAAAACTTCGGCGGACAAGATGGACAACGGCGATCCTCAAGAAGAACCATTCAGGTTTCTGAATTACTCTGGGATCTGAATGGTTTTTGTTTAAGAAAGTAAACCCTCACCCCCAGCCCCTCTCCCAGAGGGAGAGGGTGGCACCAATTTGAAGAGAATCAAATGGCCAAATTCATCATCGCGGAAAAACTGAATATGTCGCAGATGTTCACCAAGGACGGCAAAGTCGTGCCGGTGACCGTGTTGAAGGCCGGTCCGGTGATGGTCGTCCAGGTCAAAACTGCAGATAAGGACAAATATACCGCGGTGCAGGTGGGTTTTGGCAAAAAGAAGCATCCGACCAAGGCCGAAGCCGGCCATGGGGCGTTCAAAACCTTGGCTGAATTTCGAACTTCCGACAAGGATATTTTTACCAAAGGGCAGGAGATTAAAGTTGATACTTTTGTCATCGGCGACAAAGTTAAAGTCACGGCCGAAATGAAAGGCCGCGGCTTTGCCGGTCCGATTAAACGCCACGGTTTCAAAGGCGCCCCGGCGTCCCACGGCCATGACCACCCCCGCGCCGTCGGTGCGATCGGCGGCCGGTTCCCGCAGCATGTCCGCAAAGGATTGCGTATGGCAGGCCATATGGCCGGGGTTAGGACCGTTACCAATCTCGAAGTCATCGATGTGGATGTAAAGCGCAATCTGATCGCCGTGAAAGGGGCGGTGCCGGGAGCCAACGGTGGTATAGTGAAGATTCAGGCATCCTAGCATGCTGATCATCGGGCACCGGGGAGCAGCAGGGCTTGCGAAGGAAAACACGATCGGTTCTTTTCAAAAGGCGGTGGAGTTGGGCGTCGATATGGTTGAAACAGATTTGCGCCGTGATAAAGCGGGCCAAATAGTTTTAAGCCACAATAACTCTTCTAAATTGAATCTTACGACTTTGGCTGAAGCCTTGGGCGTAATCACAGTTCCGGTCAATCTGGAACTGAAACAAGCGGGGCTTGAGCGGGAAGTATTAAGCGCCATTAAAAATTTTTCATCCAGTGTTCTGATTTCCTCTAAGTATCCCAAGATACTGCAGAAAATTAGGGCTTTGGACGAAAGCGTCCAGCTGGGACTAGTGATCGGAAAAGCCAACTGGTTTCTGATTCCCTTTATCCCGAAGCTTGATAAAGTTCTCAAACTTTATTCCATTCATCCAAAAACTTTCCTGGCAAAGAAACTGTTGATTCAGCGCTTCCGGCGCTTGGGTAAAAAAGTATTTGTCTGGACCGTCAACAATCCCACTCAATTTCAAAAGCTGAAAGCATTGGGAATTGACGGAGTGTTTACCGATTATCCAAACATTATCAAGAACTATGACTAAGGCCTCAGTCTACAACCAAAGCGGCGAGAAAATTTCGGAACTCACTTTGAATCCGAAGATTTTTGGCATTGAAAAACTCGACGCCAATTTAATTCACGCGGCTGTCAGAACGCAGCGCAACAACGTTCGCGGCCCTTGGGCCCACACCAAAATGATGGGCGAGGTTGCCGGCAGCGGCAAAAAGCCGTGGAAGCAAAAAGGCACTGGTCGGGCGCGCGCCGGTTCGGTTCGTTCGCCACTGTGGCGACACGGCGGCATTACGTTTGGACCGCGCAATAATCGCGACTGGTCGCTCAAAATGAACCGCTCCGCCTGGCGCAAAGCGCTGTTTACGGTTTTGACTGACAAGTTTAAGGAGAGCAAGTTGATTGTCGTGGATAAAATCGGCCAGACGGCGAAAACCGGGGAATTGGCCAAACAGCTTAACACTATCGCGGCCAAAGCCGGATTGGGCAAAAAATTTATTTTGATCATTGCCACTCATAACGCCGAACTGGAAAACGCCGCCCGCAACTTGCCCAATGTTAAAATTTTACCCGCGACTCATTTGAATGTTTTGGATTTAATGCGAGCCGATGCGATCGTAACGGCGGATGCCCTGCCGATAATTGAAAAAACTTACCTAAAGTAATATGGCATTATTTGGACGAAAAAAAGACGCTGTGAAGCCCGCTCAGAAAGACGAGAATGTTTTGGACATGGTCAAGGAGCCCGTGGAGACCAAGACTCACCAGGCGTTAAAAGAAAACACCGGCCGGGCCCACCGGGTTTTGCGCAATTACCATTTGTCCGAGAAGAGCAATTTATTTTCACAATCCGGCCGCTATGTCTTCCGCGTCGCCAAAAATACAAACAAGATTGAGGTTAAAAAAGCGGTCGAACAGGTTTACGATGTTCATGTGGTTTCGGTCAATATGATCAGCGTGACCGGCAAAAAACGCCGCCACGGCCACAGCACCGGCAAGACCCAGGACTGGAAGAAAGCGATCGTGACATTAAAAACCGGGGAAAAAATTTCCAGTTTGGCCGAAGGGATTTAATTTATGGCAATTAAGATTTATAAACCAACTTCCGCCGGCCGCCGCATTCATTCGGTTACAGATTATTCGGTTTTGACCAAGAACACGCGGCCCATGAAATCGGCGATCAAGTCGTTTGGCCGCACCGCCGGCCGCAATAACCAGGGCAAGATTACCACTCGCCATCAGGGCGGAGGTCATAAACTGAAAGTTCGAACTTTGGACTTTAGCCGCCGCGACAAAATGAATATTCCGGCCAAGGTGGAAACTCTGGAATACGATCCGGGACGCAGCGCCTTTATTACCCGATTGTCTTACCTTGACGGTGAAAAACGGTATATTTTGGCTCCGGATGGCGTCAAAGTCGGCGAGATTTTACTGACTGCGGATCGGACCGAAATTAAGCCGGGCAACCGGATGATGCTCCGAAATATTCCGATCGGCGCCAATGTTCACGATGTGGAAATTCTCGGCCAGGGCGGGGGACAGATGGTCCGCGCCGCCGGGTCTTATGCAATCGTGCAATCCCAGGATCCCGATTATTCGACATTGAAGCTGCCGTCCGGTGAAATCCGCAAAATTCCGGGCAATTCGCTGGCCACCGTCGGCCAGGTTTCCAATACGGACTGGATGTATGTTAGAATCGGCAAAGCGGGGCGCAACCGCCACCGGGGCATCCGCCCATCGGTGCGCGGCAAAGCCATGAACCCGATTGACCATCCACATGGCGGCGGCGAAGGCCACAACCCAATTGGTTTGAAATACCCGAAGACTCCCTGGGGCAAGCATGCCTTGGGCGTGAAGACCCGCAACAAGAAGAGATCCTCGAATAAATTTATCGTTAAGAGACGAAGGTAATATGAAGAAACTTTTATTTCTGACAATTTCAATGTTGTTCATCGCCGCCGCCTGCAACCAGCAAGCCGCTGTTCAGCCTGCCCAGAATCAAACAATTACTAAAACTGATACTGACCCCGCGACCTGGAAAACCTACACAAATACTAAGTATGGTTTTGAATTTGAATATCCCGCTGACAAATATTTACTGAACGGTAGTGACGGAATTGACTTTGAAAACACTGTTTTGCAAAGTAAATCTGATGCTGACAATATGACAGTTTATCTAGCTGTCCGAATAGAAACCAAGCCTTTTGAAACCGTCAGACAGCAGTTAAAGAAGGCAGTGGGTGGCAGCGTACCGGTTGAATCCGCAATTACTTTTGCCGGCGAAAATGGATATGCATTTGTTGAAAAGTATCCCGGAACGAATGAAGACGGCAGTGTGAGCGTTTCCTCATACGAAGTTTTAGTTAAACATAACGGTACAATTTATTATATTTTGACCCAGAAATATAATCTGGACGAGATAAAGCTGATTCTTTCCAGTTTTAAATTCACTAAATAATATGTCAAGATCGTTAAAAAAAGGACCCTTTATCGACGCGAAACTGCTGGCCAAAATCCAGAAAGTTTCCGCCAGCGGCGGATCCGCCTCCGGCGGAAAACTTAAAGTTGAGATCAAAACCTGGTCTCGCGACTCCACGATTTTTCCAGAAATGGTCGGCATGACTTTCCTCGTGCACAACGGGAAGATTTTTATCTCAGTTCTCTGCTCGGAAAATATGGTTGGCCACAAGCTCGGCGAATTTTCCCCCACCCGCAAATTTACCAGACACGGCGGCAAAATGGCCAAAGACGAAGCCATGGCTGCGGCCGAAGCCGAAAAGCGGGCCCAAGAAGCATCCAAAGCCCCGGCTGAAGGAGTTAAAAAATAACTTTTATGGCACAAGAAAAGTCTAAAATCAAGGAAGTGAAGGCATTTGCCCGCTATATCCATGTCAGCCCCCGCAAGCTGCGGTTGGTGGCGGATTTGGTGCGCACGAATTCAGTGGACGTGGCGTTGGAACAGCTGCGTTTTTCTTCCAAAAATGCCGCCCTGCCTTTAACCAAGGTTATCAACTCCGCTATCGCCAACGCCATCCACAATTTTAATCTGAATAGGGATAATTTATATATTAAATCCGTAACCATCGACGGCGGACCGGTTTTCAAACGATACGCGCCGCGTGCCCAGGGCCGGGCTTTCGTTGAACGCAAGCGTACCAGCCACATCAATCTTGTGTTGGGCGAACGAGCCCCGAAGAAATCAGTCAGCAAGCGATCTATTTTCACACTCCGCCCTAAATCAACGGAACCGGCCGTCCCGAAGGGGCGAGCATCATTCAACGAAGTTGAACGGGAAGCCGGCGAAGTTGAACCGACCAAGCAGCAAGGGCCGAAATTGGCCCCGCGCTCGAGCGAAAAACGCAAGAATAGTTTTATCAGTTTGAAGCGCCGATTATTTAACCGTAAATCTGGAGAATAAACCCCCACACCAGAACGAGCTTAATCAGTTATAATAAATTTATGATAATTAGAATACCAATAATCAACGAGCGAACTAATCTGCGAGTAAACTGTTTCGGCGTAGCCGAAACAGAAGCTCGTTTGGTGTGGGGGTAAATTTTATGGGACAGAAAGTCAACGCCAACAGTTTAAGAATGAACATTACCGACACTTGGAAATCCAAATGGCTTTCCAAGACCGGTTTTGCCGCCAAGCTGGAACAGGATACCCGCATCCGCGCGTTTTTGATGCTGCAACTGAAAAAATGCGGCCTAGTTCGGATCGATATCGAACGTTTCGGTCCCACCGTGAGCGTCACGGTCAAAACCACCAAGCCCGGAATGATTATCGGCAAGGGCGGGGGCGGCGTTGAGGATTTAAAAAAGAAAATTTTGGCCCACTTGAATTTAAAAAAGCTGGATTTGAAGTTGAACATCGAAGAAGTCAAAGACGTCAATCTGCAGTCTCAAGTGGTCGCGCAGAATATCGCGGATCAGATTGAAAAACGGATTGCCTTTCGCCGCGCCATGAAAGGCGCCATTGAACAGGTTATGGAATCCGGGGCTTTGGGCGTCAAAATCGAATGCGCCGGCCGGTTGGGCGGCGCAGAAATCGCCCGCAGCGAACGGTTGTTTAAAGGCAAACTGCCCTTGCACACCCTGCGCGCCAACATTGATTTTGCCCGCGTCACCGCCTTTACCACATACGGCACGATCGGAGTCAAGGTTTGGATTAACAAAGGTGAAGTGTTTACCGGTAATAAACTTAGACTGAAAGGCGTATAATTTTATGTTGATTCCCAAGAAAGTAAAACACCCCGCACCAGTCGCTTCGCTCCGGTACGGGGCGAGAACCGGAAATATTTAAGAATATTTATTGATTTTAAGTTAAACTACTATGTTAATACCTAAAAAGGTCAAGCATCGAAAGCACCACCGCGGAAAGTCTTCCGGCAAGGCCATGTCCGGCAATTATGTTGCCTTTGGCAGCTATGGCCTCAAAGCCCTGGAAAACAGCTGGGTGACTTCGCGCCAGATTGAATCAGCGCGCCGAGCCATGACCCGATATGTCCAGCGCGGCGGCAAGATTTGGATCCGCATTTTTCCAGATAAGCCGATCACTTCTCACGGTAATGAATCCCCGATGGGTTCCGGCAAAGGAGCTGTTGACCATTTCGTCGCCGTCGTCCAGAAGGGCCGGATTATGTTTGAAATGGACGGGGTAACCGCCGACCAGGCTGCGGAAGCGATGCGCTTGGCCTCGCACAAACTGCCGATCAAGACTCGGTTTGTCTTAAGGGATCAGGCTTAATTTATGAATCCCGTTAGAAATTTTGAGACGTTCGTTGATGGGCAAAGTATATTAGCAGGATTATCGATCACAGATATGATTAATTTAGTTATTAATTTTTAACGGGATGAAAATGAAAGAATTGCAAGCCATGGGTGAACAGGAACTGGGCCGCCAGCTGGCGAGCCTGCGCGAACAGGTTCGTGATCTGACTTTCAAGATTCATTCCAAGGAAGTTAAGAACAGCCACACCCTCCAGAATATCAAGAAAGACATTGCCCGCATTTTAACTCTCATTAATTCCAAATAATATTGACCCCGTTAGATTTTTAGAAAAATCAATGGGATAAGCAGAAAATTATGACAGATAATAATTCAGTAAAATCTAACGGGGTGAATAAGATTCACAGAAAATTAACCGGCAGGGTTATTTCCGACAAAATGACCAAGACGGTCATCGTGGAAGTCGATTCCGTGAAAGTGCACCCGAAGTATCACAAGCGCTACACGGTTTCAAAGAAATACCCTTCCCATAACGATTTGGAAGGATTGAAAATCGGCGATAAGGTCATAATCGAAGAATCCCGGCCTTACAGTAAAACCGTTAATTGGAAAGTTGTCAGCAAGATTTAATATTTTATGATTTCCGCCAAAGGCGGATCCGCCTCCGGCGGACAACAACCTAATAAATTATGATACAGTTAAGAACACGTTTAAAAGTTGCAGATAATACCGGCGCTCGCGAGATCGCGGCTTTTAGCGTGAACGGGAAAAACAAGCGCCGTTTCGCGACGATCGGTGATGTTATCTCCGCTTCCGTCAAAATCGCCAGTCCGAAAGGCCAAGTCAAGAAGGGCGATAAGGTTTACGCCGTGATCGTCCGCACCCGCAAGGAAGTGCGCCGCTCTGACGGATCTTACATCAGATTTGATGACAACGCCGCAGTTTTGGTTAACAAAGATGATCCGGAACCGCGGGGCACCCGTATTTTTGGCCCGATGCCGAGGGAGTTGCGCGATCTGGGGTTCACTAAAATTATTTCATTAGCCGAAGAAGTAGTGTAATGGCTACGAAATTACGAACAGAATACGAACATACGAAAAGGGTTAGCTCACTTCGTATTTTCGTAAAAATTTCGTAAGTTCGTAGACGTAAATTAAGAATTATATGAGAATAAAGAAAGGCGATACAGTTAAAATTTTGGCAGGCAAAGAACGGGGTAAGACCGGCAAGGTTTTGGACGTGTTTCCCAAAACCGGCAAGCTGGTCGTCGAAGGGCTGCACATCCGGGTCCGATTTTCTCGGCCGAAACGGCAGGGCGAAAAAGGACAGCGCTTGGAACTTCCTGGGGCGATCGATGCTTCCAAAACTCAGTTAATTTGCCCCCTCTGCGGCAAGCCGACCCGGGTCGGACGCGAACTTTCCGATCGCGGCAATTTTCGCAAATGTAAAAAGTGTGGAAAGGTAATCTAATGAATCCCGTTAGAAATTTTGCATATTTAACCAATAGTGAGCATAATATTCAACGGGCTGGCTATAACAAAGATTGTCGATTAACTAATTATTATTTCTAACGGGATGAATTTCAAGACTTTATACAAAGAAAAAGTAACCAAGAGCCTGATGCAGGATTTGCATTTGGGCAATGTTATGGCTGTACCGAAAATCCAGAAAGTTGTGGTCAATGTCGGCGTCGGTAAAACATTGAAAGATGCCAAAATGCTCGAGGCGATTGTGGAAGACGTCAAGCGCATTACCGGCCAAACTCCGGTCAAAACCCTGGCCAAGAAATCCATCGCCGGGTTTAAAATCCGCGAGGGGCAGGTAGTTGGTCTGGTCGTCACCATGCGCGGCAATCGAATGTATGATTTTTTGGAAAAACTGGTGAAGGTTGCTCTTCCTCGCGTTCGCGATTTCCGCGGCCTGGATCCCAAGAAATTTGACGGCCATGGTAACTACAACATTGGTCTGCGGGAGCAGATTGTATTTCCGGAGACCACGCGGGAACACTTTGAATACACTTTCGGCCTGGAAGTTAACATCCAAACTTCGACTGACGATGACAAACAGGCTTTAGCGCTTCTTAAATCATTAGGGTTCCCGTTTTCCAAATAACAACTATGGCAACCAAGGCTCAATACTTAAAATCTCTTAAATCCCGCACCCAGGCGAAATATTCGACCCGGGTCGTGCGCCGCTGCTGGCGCTGTGGCCGCAAGCATGGTTATATGCGCGATTTTGATATCTGCCGCATTTGTTTCCGAGAACTGGCTTCCAATGGTGAAATCCCCGGTATAGTTAAATCTTCCTGGTAATGTAATTTTCAGCTTAATCCTCTCCCTCAACGGGAGAGGATGTCCCGACAAAGTCGGGACAGGTGAGGGTGATTTAAGAGCTAAGTAAGCTTAGATACCCCTCATCTGTCAGCGACTAATAATAACCCAAATAACGCTGACATCTTCTCCCGCAAGGGGAGAAGAAAATAAGAAAAAACCTTATGACGATGAACGACACAATTTCAGATATGCTAACCCGCATTCGCAATGCATTGCTCGCCCGCAAGAGCGAAGTTTCTTTGCCGCACTCCAATTTCAAGCTCAGCCTGGCCAAAGTTCTGGAAACAGAAGGCTGGATTAAGAAAGTGGAAGTGTCGGAAGACGGCGGCTTCAAAAATTTGATGCTGCAGCTCAAATACGATGCCTCCGGCCAACCGACGATTTCCGGCATCAAACGGGTCAGCAAGCCGGGACAGCGTATTTATGCTTCCCGGGAAAATTTGCCGCGTGTCATGGGCAGCATGGGCACCACGGTAGTTTCGACTTCGAAAGGATTAATGACGGACAAGGAAGCCCGCAAGGCCAAAGTCGGCGGCGAAATTGTCTGCCAAATTTGGTAATGTAATTTTCAGCTTAATCCTCTCCCTCAACGGGAGAGGATGTCCCGACAAAGTCGGGACAGGTGAGGGTGATTTAAGAGCTAAGTAAGCTTAGATACCCCTCATCTGTCAGCGACTAATAATAACCCAAATAACGCTGACATCTTCTCCCGCAAGGGGAGAAGAACAAGAAGAAAGAATCAAATGAGCAGAATCGGTAAAAAACCAGTAACCCTGCCATCCGGTGTGACCGCCGAGATTCAGGATCAGACTCTGAAGGTCAAAGGACCCAAGGGCGAATTAACGCTGCATGTTCATCCCAAAGTTACTGTTGCTCAGAATGGCCAGGATCTGGTCGTCAGCGTAAAAAACGAGAAGGTAAAGAGCGAACGGGCGTTGTGGGGATTATCGCGCGCGCTGATTAACAATATGGTCTCTGGTGTGACCGCCGGGTTTAGCAAAACCTTGGAAATCAACGGGGTCGGTTACAAAGCCGCGGTGACCGGAAAAAAATTGGTCATGAATCTTGGTTATTCGCACCCGATTGAAATGGAAATCCCGGATGGTCTGGACGTCAAAGTGGAAAAGAACGTTATGACCGTAGCCGGCATTGACCGCCAGTTGGTCGGCCAGTTTGCGGCTGTTGTGCGCTCCCAGCGGGAACCGGAGCCTTACAAGGGCAAAGGCATAAAATATTCCGATGAAGTTATTCGGCGTAAAGCGGGCAAAGTCGTTAAGGCCGTCGGAGGCGGAAAATAGAATCTAGAAATTATAATTCTATGAACAAAAGAACCCAGAGAAAATTTAGACATAACCGGATTCGCTCGAAAGTCAAAGGAACGGCGCAAGTTCCGCGCATGAATGTTTTCCGATCGTTAAGCCAGATTTACGTGCAATTCATCGATGATGAAAACGGTAAGACCATGGCCAGCGCCGCCAGTTCGGAACTTAAGGGTAAAAACAGCAAGAAGCAGGCCTCGGTTGAGGTCGGCAAGCTCGCCGCCCAGAAAGCCCAGGCGGCCGGGATTAAAAAAGTTGTGTTTGACCGCGGCGGATACCAGTATCACGGCCGGGTAAAAGAATTAGCTGACAGCGCTCGCGCTGCGGGATTGGAGTTTTAAACGTAACTTTCAGTTTTATCCTCTCCCTTGACGGGAGAGGATGTCACTCAACTTCGTTGAGTGACAGGTGAGGGTGATTTAGGAGCCTACTAACCCTTAGATACCCCTCATCTGTCAGCCGGCTTTAATAAAATCTCTAAGGCTGACATCTTCTCCCGCAAGGGGAGAAGAAAGAGAAGAAAGAATCTTTATGGCATTTAACAGAGGCCGCGGTCGCGGCCGCCAAGGCGAACAGGGCCCCAGAGAATTTGAGCAAAAGATCGTCGAGATCAAGCGCGTGACGCGCGTGGTCGCTGGCGGCAAGCGCATGCGTTTCCGCGCCCTAGTGGTGATCGGGGACAAAAAAGGGCGGGTGGGCATCGGTCTGCGCAAAGGCGCCGATGTTTCGGAAGCTGTGAACAAGGCGGTTAACGCGGCCAAGAAAACTCTGGTGAGCATCAACCTGGTCAACGATACCATTCCGCACGAAATGAAGCTGAAGTATAAATCCTCGGTGGTCTTTCTCAAACCGGCCCGGCCGGGCACGGGAATTATCGCCGGCGGCTCGATCCGCCAGGTGCTCGACTTGGTCGGCGTCAAGAATGTGCTGTCGAAAATGATCGGTTCTTCCAACAAGGTAAATAATGTCATGGCGACCTATCTGGCTTTGTCTAAAATGAAGTCCAAAGACACCATGCTGAATTTTAAGAAATAATATGCTGAAACTCTCTGAACTCAGGCCATACAAGGGATCAACCAAGCGCCGCAAAACTGTCGGACGTGGTGTTGGCTCCGGCCACGGCACCTTTTCGGGCCGCGGCGCCAAGGGCCAGCTGGCCCGTTCGGGCGCCTCAATTCCGGTCGGTTTTGAAGGCGGCCGCATGCCGTTGCACCGGCAGATTCCCAAGCGCCGCGGCTTTACCAGCCGAATTCCCAAAGCCATACCGATCAGTCTGGATTTGCTGGAACAGAAATTTCAGGCCGGCGAAATGGTTAATCCTAAAACCTTGTTCAACAAGGGCTTGGTTAAAGATGCCAACGGTAAGATCAAAATCCTCAATCAGGGCGAACTTAAAAAGTCCCTGTCATTTGAAAAAGTATTAGTGTCCGCCGCGGCGAAGGATAAAATCGAAAAGGCCGGCGGCAAGATCAGCTAAAATCATGTCGAGAATTTCTCAAATCTGGAAGGTCAAAGAACTTCGCAATCGAATTCTGATTGTGGCGGGTTTGTTGGTGGCCACCAGAATCCTGTCCCATATCCCGATTCCGGGAATAGGCATCACTGATTTGAGACAATTGATCAACAGCAACCAGCTGTTGGGCTTGTTCGATATCTTTTCCGGCGGCGGCTTGAGCACTTTTTCCGTGGCTATGCTCGGCGTTGGGCCTTACATCACGGCTTCGATTATCATCCAGTTGCTGACCGTGATCATCCCCAAGCTCGGGGAACTGTCCAAGGAAGGCGGCGAAGCGGGCCGGGCCAAAATCAACCAATATATGCGATATTTGACTGTGCCGCTGGCTGCAATCCAGGCTTACGGCACGATTATGCTGTTGTCGCGGCAGGCCGGTTCCAACATTGCCTCGAACTTCAGCCCGTTTCAGTGGTTTATTACCTTATTGTCGGTTACGGCCGGTACCATGGTGTTGCTCTGGCTGGGCGAAATGATTTCGGAATTCAAAATTGGCAACGGCATCTCCTTAATTATCTTTGCCGGGATCGTTGCCCGCATTCCAGTTGTGGCCCAGCAATCATTCTTGAGCTTGAACACCTCGGGCGGAATCAGCCCGCAATCTTTGGTCACCGGATTGTCGTATCTGGCGTTGGCATTGGTGGTTATTGCCGGAGTGGTTATGATTACCGAAGCCCAGCGCAATATCCCGGTGTCGTATGCCAAGCGGATTCGCGGCAACAAAATGTATGGCGGGGTCAACACCCATCTGCCGCTGCGCGTCAACCAGGCCGGCGTCATTCCGATCATTTTTGCCATTTCCATCCTGTTGTTCCCGGGCTTGATCGCGAACTTTTTTTCCAGCGCCAAAACCGTTTGGCTGGCTCACGCTGCAACGGCTCTAAACACTTTTTTCCAAAACCAGACTTACCAGGGGATCATTTACTTTATCTTGGTTGTGGCTTTTACTTATTTCTATACCGCCATCGTATTCAATCCCGATGAAATTTCGGAAAATATCCAGAAGCAAGGCGGATTCATTCCGGGCCTACGGCCAGGCCGGCAAACCGCCGAGTTCCTCTATAAGGTTTTAAACCGGATCACTTTGGTCGGCGCCATCTTTTTGGGCCTGATCGCGGTTTTGCCAAACATCATGCAATACTTTACCGGTGCGCAGAGTCTGGCTCTGGGCGGCACCAGCCTTCTGATCGTAGTGGCGGTGGTGATCGAAGTTATGAAACAGGTTCAGGCCCAAATGGTCATGCGGGACTACGAGGATTTTTAATACTGATTTAAATCAGTATTATTTAAAGGGCCAACAGCGGTTGACCCTTTAAATTTTGCTTAAAATTGGCTATAATAATTACATGAATCCTGTTAGAAATTGCACATAGTATTCTACAGGATCAACGAGTATTTATTGCACAGATTATAAATTAAATCAGTTACTAACTAATCATTATTTCTAACGGGGTGAAACTCGAAAATATCATTGTCTTCATGGGCGCGCCCGGTTCGGGCAAAGGAACGCAGACCGAACTTTTAGCGAAAAAATCAGGTTATGAATATTTCAGCACCGGAGCCTTGTCGCGCGAATATGCAACTCATAAAGATGATTTTGGCCATAAGATAAAATCAATTATCGATCAGGGGTTTATTTTGCCGATTGATATCATTACGGAAATTTTTACCAAAAAATTTGAAACTCTGGTCGACAAACCCGGTGTCATCTTGGATGGATACCCCAGAACGATTGAACAAGCCCAACTGCTCGAAAACATAATGGAAAGGTATGAGATTCGCAATCTTCAAGCTTTATTTTTGGAAGTCGATAAGAAAAAATTAAAAGACCGGATACTCAAACGCGGCTCAGTTGCCGGCCGCGCGGATGACGATCCGGCTGTAGTTGAAAAAAGATTCGATCAATACATGTTAAAAACCGCTCCGGTTAAGGATTATTACGAACAGAAGGGCTTTTTGATCCACATTAACGGCGATCAGCCGATTGAAGCTGTGCACCAGGAGATATTGAAAAAATTGGGAATTAAGTAATGTCTTTGCGAGCGACCGCTTGGTTCAAGGTCCGACCTTGATACAAAGCGCCAGTTTAAGCAAAAGGTCGGACCTTTAGCTTAAGCGGCAGTCCCGAAAGACAACCTAATCTATGAAAAAGCTTGGATTTGATTTAATTTTTTTGGGCGCTCCGGCTTCGGGCAAAGACACCCAGGCCCGTCTGTTAGCGAACCACTACGAATTAAAACGAGTGGAATCAGGTGAGTATTTTCGGCGGCACATAAGGGACAAATCTGCGTTCGGAAAAACCCTGCGGCGCACGGTCGGCCAGGCCAAACCGGCCCCGGTGGCCGTCATGAAAATTTTTCTAACCAAAGAAATTCAAATCGCCCCGAAAAAGAAGAATCTGGTTTTCGTCGGCAACCCCAAACTTAAACCCGAAGCCCAGTTTTTAGTCAAACTTTTGAAGAAACACAGTCGGGATTTTTTGGCTTTTTACGTCAAACTTCCGGTTAAGGAAATTATCAAGCGGAGTTTTTATCGGATGCGCCACGATGATTTAAGGAAGGCCCTGATTGAAC
The DNA here is from genome assembly GCA_001780035.1 of Candidatus Doudnabacteria bacterium RIFCSPHIGHO2_12_FULL_48_16. Taxonomy (GTDB): domain Bacteria; phylum Patescibacteriota; class Doudnabacteria; order UBA920; family O2-02-FULL-48-8; genus WO2-49-40. Next base: position 41,418 of record MFEY01000007.1, on the reverse strand, counting down.
GGCGGATTAATTGGCACAAAAAACAAGTGGGGCAGACCGTAAAATATTTTCAGGCTTTGGGCAAACTTAAATTTATAAATGGGAACCAGCACATATTTAAGGTTACCCGCGATATTCAAAAAACAATAAATGATTACGCACGATCCCAAGCAAATCGAACTACTTAGACAAAGCGGGCAAATTTTGGCCCGGACTTTAAAGCTTGTCGCTCGCCGGGTGGCTCCCGGCGTTTCCGCCTATGAGCTGAATCAATTGGCAGAAGAGGAAATCAGCAAGGCGGGGGCGGTCCCGGCATTTAAAAATTATAAATCCAGCCCGGACGACAAGCCGTTTCCGGCGACCCTTTGCGTTTCGGTCAACGATGAGGTTGTCCACGGCATCCCGGCTAAGAATAAAATTTTAAAAAACGGCGATATCGTCGGCCTGGATTTGGGAGTCAACTACCAAGGATTTTTTACCGATGCCGCCATAACCGTTCCGGTTGGGCAGGTCGACAAGCAATCCTTGAAGCTGATTGAAGCTGCCACTGAATGCCTAAAGAAGGCGATTGAACAGGTTGCTCCGGGAAAAACCACGGGCGATGTCGGCTTCGCGACCGAATCGGCCGCCACCCGCTACGGGTTTCAGGTGGTAAGGAATCTGGTCGGCCACGGCGTCGGAGCTGCGGTCCACGAGGAACCGGAAATTCCGGGTTTTGGCAAGAAAGGCGTGGGAACAAAACTGGTTGAAGGCATGGTTATTGCAGTGGAGCCCATGGTCAACGCCGGGGATTGGGCCATCACCTTTGATCCGGACGGGTGGACGATCCGCACTGCGGACGGCTCCCGCTCGGCTCATATGGAACATACGCTGCTCGTGACCGCAACTGGTTGCGACATACTTACAGCGTAAATATGGTATAATAAACTCATCACTGTAATGCCGAATGATTCAAAACGATAAAAAAATAAAGAAATTAAGATTAAAACATGGACGATAACACTCATAAAGCCTTGACTGCGGACATCCCGCGGGACGGGGACAAATCCAGTATCCGGCAGATTACGTTCGTAATTTTACTAAGTTTTTTATTCGGCATTGCCGGTTCGATCTTTGGTTCGACTTTTCTCTCCCAAGGTCCGGCCAATCAATCGCTAACCGGAGTCAGAACCATCCAGGTTTCGGAAGAGTCGGCCGTGGTCGACGTGGTTAAGCGGGCCAGCCCGGCCGTGGTCTCGATTATTATTTCCAAGGATTTAAACAAGATTCCCGGTTACTCAACTTCGCCGTTTGATCTGGGGCCGTTCGGCCTCGATCCGTTTTATAACAACCGCAACAATTCTGGCTCCGTTCAGCCGAACATTCAAGAAGTCGGTGGCGGCAGCGGCTTTATTATTTCGAGTGACGGATTGATCGCGACCAACAAGCATGTGGTGGAAGACACCGCCGCCACTTATACCGTATTGACCAATGACGGCAAAAAATATGACGCGGAAGTGCTGTCGCGCGACCCGATCAACGATTTGGCTTTGGTTAAAATTAAGGCCAGCGGCCTGCCGACGCTGAGCCTCGGCGACACGACGAAACTCGAGATCGGCCAGAAAGTCATCGCGATCGGCAATTCTTTGGGCCAGTATCGCAACACGGTCACGACCGGGGTTGTCTCCGGCATCGGTCGAACCATCACGGCCAATGGGGTCAGTTCCGGTTCGGAACAGTTGGAGGGAGTCATCCAAACCGATGCTGCCATCAATCCGGGAAATTCCGGCGGGCCGCTGCTCGATATCGGCGGCAGCGTGATCGGCATTAATACAGCCATTGATCGGCAGGGCCAGCTGGTGGGCTTTGCCATTCCAATCAACGATTTCAAAAAAGACCTCGAAAGTTTCAATAAATTTGGCCGGATCGTGAAGCCGTTTCTGGGGGTGCGCTATGTCTTAATCAACGATACGATCAAAGAAGAAAACAAACTGGCCGTAAATTATGGGGCGTTCATCGTCCCCGGCACAGCCGGCAATCCGGCCGTGGCCCCTGGCTCGTCTGCGGAAAAGGCCGGTCTTAAGGAGGGCGATATTATTTTGGAATTTAACGGCGTTCAAATCAACCAGGAGCACAGTCTGGCTCAGGTGATCAAAGATTACAATCCCGATGATGTGGTGAAGATGAAAATTTTAACCAAGGGGACCACGAAGGATATCACGGTTACTTTGGGGGAAACGAAATAATATCCGATGAGAATGCTGGCGCTTGATTGGGGGACAGTGCGGATCGGCGGCGCTGTGTCGGATCCGGAGGGAAAATTTTCTTTTCCGCTCGAAAAATTCATTGACAGCAAAAACGCCCTGGCGGAAATTAAACAGATAATCAGCGACCTGGGCGTGGAAAAGGTGTTGATTGGCCTGCCTAAAGGATTGGCCGGACAGGATACGGCCAGCACCCAGAGCGCTGAGGTGTTCATCGCCCTGTTGAAAAGCCAGCTGGTTCAGCCGGTTGAAATATTGGACGAGCGATTTAGTTCCGTGGCCGCCGGCAAAACCCTGGCCAGCCAGGGCCTGTCGGAAAAATCGCAACGAGACATGAAAGACAATATCGCGGCCCAGCTAATGCTGCAGCAATACCTCGACAAAAAATTATAAATTTTAAATTAAAAATCAGAAATAAATCTATGGCCAAACAAAAACACCCAATCTACCGCTTGCATAAAATTAAAGTCCATCATAACCGCTGGCTGATTTGGGCCATTGCCTATGTATTATTCGTGGCTATCGCATTGATCGGATACATCAAAGTCAGCGACGAAGCTCAGAGCAGCCAGGTCGCCGAACAAACCTTTGTTTCCTGGCACACTTACGAAAACCCCAAATTGGGTTTTTCGCTGCGCTATCCGGCCTCCTGGGCCGTGGAAGCCGATGAGGTCAGCGCCATATTTGCACCGGAGAGCGGACAGGGAATCGAAGTCAGCGTTTATAAACCGAATGCCGAACGAACGATCCGCAAACCGTTGAACGTTATCTCGGAAAGCCCAGTCATGGTTGACGGCGTGAAAGCCACCGGTATCGTCAATGATTTGGGCGGTGGCCGTGTGGAGGGTGTCGTCTTAGCCAAAACGGACCGGCATATTTACGTTATCCGGGGATCCAAATCCGACATTAACAAAATTCTTTTGACTTTTAATCTTATTCCCATTGAGGACTAATTTGCACTTGAAAAAGTTGGTTGTCGGTAATTGGAAAATGAACCCGGAGACGCAAGAGCAAGCCGTCGAACTGATCAAATCGCTGGAGCGTTATTTGAAGGACAGCGAGCCAAATTGCGAGAACGTGATTTGCCCGCCGTTTGTATTTTTGGCGGAATGTGCCAAGCGGCGCCATAATTTAAAATTAGGCGCCCAGGATGTAAGCTTTGCGGCAGCGGGCAGCATGACTGGTGAAATTTCCGCCGGCGAACTGGCCGATCTCGGCGTTGAGTATGTGATTTTGGGTCATTCGGAGCGGCGGATGTATCAGGGTGAAACCGATTCAGTAGTTAATGCCAAATTGATTGCCGCTCTGCAACACAAACTGATTCCGATTTTGTGCCTAGGCGGCGAAGAGGGGGCGATTGAGAGCGAAATGAAAACTCTGGTCACCAAACAGTTTGTTAAATGCATCCACAATGTTGCCGCGGAGGATCTGAAAAAAATTGTCTATGCCTATGAACCGGTCTGGGCCATCTCGACCATGAAAAATTCCAAACCGGCCAGCGGCGAACATGCGCGGGATGTCATCGAGCATATTTACCAAATATTGGAGCGCCATATGCCGGCAGCTAAGGCCCGAAAGGCCAAAGTGCTTTATGGCGGCACCGTGAACAAAGACAATGTCAGCCTCTATGCTCGCTATCCGGAAATCAGCGGCGCTTTGGTCGGCGCGGCCAGCCTCAACGCCGATAATTTTTATGAAATAATCAAGGAGTTCGAACGTGAAAGTATACATCGGTAAGGGCCGCTCGGGCAGATTATTTTTTTCGGACACGTCCGCTGTAGGCGGACTAAAGTCTCGGACATTGGAAAGTCCTCGACGTTGTCCTCAAAAAATAGCAGCCCTCGCTTAAAGAAAAAAATGAAAGTATATTTAGGGGCTGACCATGGTGGTTATAAATTGAAAGAAGAAATTAAAACTTGGCTCGCGGAGTGGCACTTCGAATTTCAAGATCTCGGCGCTCATACATATACACCCGATGATGATTATCCGGATTTTTCCTGGCCGGTGGCGGTGAAAGTGGGCAGCATGCAAGGCTCCATGGGCGTGCTGATCTGCCGTTCGGGGCAAGGTGAATCGATCGTGGCCAACAAAGCCAAAGGCGCCCGGGCGGCCCTGGCCTGGAATGACAAAACCGCTCATGCGGCAAGAAATGACGATGACGCGAATATTTTGTGTCTGGCCGCCGACTACACGAGCATTCCCGAAGCCAAAAAAATTGTCCACACTTTTCTGACCACGCCGTTTGATCCGCAGGAACGATTCGTCCGCCGCGTCAACAAAGTTAAGAAGATTGATATCAATCTTTAATCAGTTTAAATACTCTAATAGTTCCATGTATCGTAGTGCTAATAAATAAAAATGGCGAAATTATCTAAATTAGGGCTTGATCCAAAAGACTTCGGTTTATACGTGAATAACCTAGGGGCAGCTTTTGCTTTGATGGACAGTAAGGATGATATCCAGTTACTTTTTAAAGACATGTTTACGCATACAGAATACAAAATGTTTGCAAAACGTTTGGAAATCGCACGACGTCTTCTTGAAGCACAAAAATACGATCAGATCTCTGAAGAACTCCATGTAACTCAGGGCACGATTGCCCAAGTTAGCAATATTTTGGCCCAAAAAGGCAATGGCTATAGAAAGGCTCATGATAAATTAAACAGATTGGATCGCAGCAGACAGCGTAAAATCATAAAAAAATAAGATTATCTTGAAAGACGAACTCGACCAAAACTGACAGGAGAAACGGTATTGTTTGACGCTGTCTCTGTCGGCGCTCGGGCCATACAAAAGTCTATAAGGAACAGAATTAAACGTAATTCTTCTAAATAAGGATTTACTACTATGATACTTCCATGTATCGTAGTAATGCCATGACGGAGATTTCACCAGCGATACTAACCAATGATGTTTCGGACTTCCGCAAAAAATACGCGGAACTTTTTGCTTTAGGCCACTATTTTAAAAAACTCCACGTTGATTTCATTGATGATAAATTTATACACAACCTGACCGTTCTGCCGGCGGACCTGGGTTTTCTTAAATCTTCGCCGTTTACGCTCGTTGCGCATTTTATGACCATTGACCCCCAAAAATATTTTGCCGCCGCCAAAGCCGCCGGGTTCGAATGGGTTTTGTTTCACTACGAAGCCATGACAAACGATCAGGAGTTTGCGGCCACGATCGCCGCGGCCGCGGCCTTGGGCTTAAAGCCCGGCCTGGTGCTCAATCCCGAAACGCCGCTTTATTCCGCCGCCAAATTTCTCGATCAGGTGCCGCTGATTCAGCTCATGGGCATTCACCCCGGGTTCCAGGGCCGGCCGTTTCAGGTCGCCATTATTGAAAAAGTCAAAGAATTGCGGCAGCTATCCAAAAGTGTCATAATTTGTGTAGATGGGGGCGTGAAAGTGGGAATTGCCCGGCAGCTGGCCAAAGCCGGAGCCGATATTTTGGTCGCTGGCTCCGCAATTACGCGTTCCGAAGATGAAGAAATGGCAATCGAATCTTTGAAAGCAGACATTGAAACATAAGTAAAAAGCTTTTGTCTTTGCGAGCGGCGGAACTTATTAAGAATTAGTTTAAGCCGCCGCGAAGCAATCTCGCCGCTTAAAAGAGATTGCTTCGTCGCCGCCAAGGTTAAACCTAAAATAATAAAGCGGTTCCTCGCAAAGACGTCGAGAAACATAAATATGACTAATAAAGTTATTAGCACGATATTGATTCTGACGGCCGTGGGCTTGTATGGTTGGTTCCAAATCCCGATTGTTAAGGTTACGGAAGGATATTGGCCAAATAATTATACTTCCAGAAAAACGATGAACGATTATTTGAAATGGAAAGCCGAGCAAAGGGTTCAGAAGCAAAATTGCCTCAATCAAAGCTGTCCGTTGCCACTATAAAAATTATGACCATTCAGCAACTGGAACAAAAAGCCAACGAAATCCGTCAGGATATTATTAAGATGCTGGTGCATGCCAAGTCCGGGCACTCAGCCGGCCCTTTGGGCATGGCGGATGTGTTCACGGCGCTTTATTTCGCGGTCATGAATGTCGACGGTAAGAATCCGGCGGCGGCCGATCGCGACCGGTTTGTTCTGTCCTGCGGGCACATTTGTCCGGTCTGGTATGCGACTTTGGCTCATGCCGGATTTTTTCCCCATGCGGAATTGGCCACGCTGCGCAAACTGGGAAGCCGGCTGCAGGGCCATCCGCACGGCGAGGAATTGCCGGGCGCCGAGAATTCTTCCGGGCCTTTGGGCCAGGGATTGTCGCAGGCCGCCGGTATGGCTTATGTCGGGCTGAGAATGTCCGCCAAAGGCGGATCCGCCTCTGGCGGAAAACAAGAGCCATGGCGCGTGTATTGCGTCATGTCCGACGGTGAGCAGGAAGAAGGCCAGACTTGGGAAGCCGCGATGTTTGCGGCCAAAAACAAACTTCGGAATTTAACCGCGTTAATTGACCGGAACAACATCCAGATTGACGGCTACACGGAAGACATTATGCCGCTCGAGCCTCTTGCGGCCAAATGGGAAGCGTTTGGCTGGCATGTTTTGGAAATCGACGGGCACAACATGCGCGAGATTATCGACGCCTGCAATCAGGCCAAGGCCATCTACGAAAAGCCCACGGTCATCATTTGCCACACCATTCCGGGCAAGGGCGTGGATTTTATGGAATATCGCTACGAGTGGCATGGCAACCCGCCAGGCACAATCGAGCCGTCCGGCGCGCCGCCGAAAAATGAGCAAGCCCATATTGCCTTAAAAGAATTAAGAACCCTGGGAGGGAAGATTAGGAGCGAACATGAATAGTCGCAAAGAAAGGAAAAATAATTTATGAATACAATACCAGAACGTAGCTCAAGGATTGATGAATTACTCACAGAATGGTATGCTTTGCAGCCGCATTTAGACCAAGCTATAAAAGACAGAGATACCTCAAAGATCAAAGAAATTCAAGAGCAAAGGAGTATTTTAACCGGGGAGATTCGGGCCATTGACCCGACCTTTGAAGAGGAGGCGGCATGAGCGAATTAGGAAGAGAATTTGCCGCTCGTCGGAGCCGCATGTTCCGCGACGAAGAGCATGAAAAATATACAAATCTAGCAGATGAAAAAATGCTAGTTTTGGAAGAAGCCATGAAAAGTGATGATTTAGAATTGATTGATAAAAAATTATCCGAATACAAAGCCTTTATTCACGAGAACAAAGATACAAATGCCAGCTAAATTAACAGATAATTTATTTGCGCCCGATATCAAGCAAGTCCCGATCCGTAACGGTTACGGCGATGGGCTTATGGTTTTGGGCAAAGAAAATCCCAATGTCATCGTGCTTTGCTGCGATCTGACCGAATCGACCCGCTCGCAAGAATTCGCCCGGGCCTATCCGGACCGGTTCGTGGAAGTCGGCGTGGCTGAACAGAACTTAGCGGGCCTTGGCGCTGGCATGGCCCACGAAGGCAAGATTCCGTTTATCACATCCTACGCCACATTTTCGCCCGGGCGCAACTGGGATCAGATCCGGGTTTCGATCTGCTATTCTGGCAATAATGTGAAAATCGTGGGCTCCCACGCGGGTATTTCGGTGGGGCCGGATGGCGCCACGCACCAGGCCATGGAAGACATCGCCATGACCCGCGTCCTACCGCGGATGAGCGTGCTGGTGCCGTGTGACGCCCTGGAGGCCCGCAAGGCCACCGTTGCGAGCGCCAAATTCAACGGGCCGGTGTATATCCGCCTGGCCAGAGAAAAAACCCCCCAATTTACCACGGAAGAGACGCCCTTTGAAATTGGCCGGGCTTTTATTTTCCGCCAAGGCAAGGATTGCACGATCGCGGCGGCCGGGCCGCAAGTTTACTACGCGCTCCAAGCCGCGGACCAGCTGTCGAAAGAAGGAATTGAATGCGAAGTGATCAACTTAGTTTCGGTCAAGCCGATCGATGAGCCAACTCTGGTTACTTCTGTGAAAAAAACCGGCTGTGTGGTTTCCGCCGAAGAGCACCAGATTACCGGCGGCGTTGGGGGCGCGGTGGCGGAAGTTTTATCCAGAAATTTCCCGGTGCCGCAGGAATTTGTGGGTATGCCTGATCACTTTGGCGAAAGCGGCGAACCCAACGAACTGATTGCCAAGTGGGGTATGGATTCAAAAGCGATCATCGCGGCGGTAAAGAAAGTTATCCAGAGAAAAAGATAGAAAAGATTGTCTTTGCGAGCGAAACGAAGCAATCTCATCACGAGAAAAGAGATTGCTTCATCAGCCACTAAGTTAAGGCTCAAAAATTGGCCTCCTCGCAAAGACGGTTTTTTAATTTGCATATTTTTTAACAATTCATTATAATAAACAGGTAAAAGTAACTTTCCGAAACAAAAAAGTGCCGAAATACGACATAGTTTCAATTGGTGATACGACCATCGATGCGTTTATTGAACTGCACGAGGCGTCGGTTCATTGCTCAGTTGACCATACCAACTGCCAGCTTTGTCTTTCTTATGCGGATAAAGTTCCTTATGAAAGCTTGACCATGCTCCCGGCCGGCAATTCGACCAATAATGCCGTGGGTTCGGCTCGCCTCGGCTTGCGTAACGCGTTTGTGACCTCGGTCGGCGATGATGAAAACGGCCGTAAGATTGTCCGGGAGCTGAAGGCCGAAGGAATCGACACGCAGTTTATCCATGCCAACCAGGGCGTCTTGACCAATTTCCATTTCGTCCTGTCGTTTCAGGGTGAGCGCACGATCTTGATTAAGCACAACAAGTTCGCTTATAAATTGCCGAAACTGAATACCGATTGGATTTATTTTTCCTCCATGGCTGCCGGCACCGAGAAATTTCACAAGGAGATCGAAAGTTTTTTGAACCGAAATTCCAAAATCAGGTTGTCGTTCAACCCCGGCACGTTCCAGATGCGGATGGGGGCTTCAAAACTGAACGGGATTTACAAGCGCACGGAAATTTTGTTCCTCAATCGGGAAGAAGCGCAGCTGGTGCTGAAGGAAAATACGCGCAATGTTAAAACATTGCTCAAAGGCATGCACAAGCTGGGCGCCAAAATTGCCGTGCTGACTGACGGCCGGCAGGGGTCTTATGCTTCGGGCCAGACCCGCGTTTGGTATCTGGATGAATATCCGGGCCCGCATATCGAAGCCACCGGGGCGGGTGATGCCTACTCAACCGCGTTTACCGCAGCCATTGCCTTGGGTAAACCTGTCAGCGAAGCCATCGCCTGGGGCACGATCAACGGCGGCAATGTGGTAATGCATGTGGGACCGCACAAAGGATTGCAAACTAGAGCGCAGATCGAGAATTATCTGAATAAGCACCCTAAGTTTAGGGCGCGGGAGATTTAAGATGAAAAAAGAGATGTTGCTAAATTGGGTTTTGCCTTTAGTATTGTCAGCTGTTGAGTTGCTAATGTTTTTTGGTTTACGCGGAGAGATTGGATTTATCGATTACGGCAAACTCATGATCGCTATTTTTCTTTATCCACTGGCGTTATTTGGTTTGCTGTATGGTGGCGCTATTTTTATGAGAAGGCAATTTATACCGGGGGCATTGTTGTTTATTGTTTCTTTCGTGGTTTTAACCTTTAATATCTGGAAAAATATATTCAACTCCTTGATTTAACATGAAAATATTTGTCACAAGAAAAATTAATCAATAAATTACGTCTTCGCGAGCGACTGCTTTATCAATAAGTATTATTCTCGGCAGTCGCGCGGCGATCTCTTCCAGAGATTGTTTCGTCGGAACGTCAGACGTTCCTCCTCGCAAAGACAGAAAAAATTCTATGAAAATATTCGTTACAAGAAAAATTCCACAAACAGGTTTGGATTTATTGGCTCAGGCCGGTCATGATGTAAAAGTATCCTCTTTGGATAGGCCATTGTCTAAAGACGAACTAAAGCTGGAAACAGCGGGTTTTGACGCGATTTTGTCTCAGCTTGTAGATAAAATAGACGCAGAAGTCTTGGATGCGGTTGGTAGCCAGCTTAAAATGGATGAATTTGTAGGCCCGCATATCGAAGCCACCGGAGCCGGGGACGCGTTTGGCACCGCATTTACTGCCGCGATTTTTTACGGAAAAAATGTCGGAGAAGCTATGGCCTGGGGAACTATAAACGGCGGCAATGTCGTGATGCATATCGGGCCGCATGCCGGGCTACAGACCAGGCCGCAGATTGAAAAATATTTAAAGACGCATCCGAAATTTCGAGCCAGAGAAATATAGATTATGAATATAAAAATGATAAAAACTATATTATATATCATTGGCGTTTCATTCGTTATTTTGGCCCTTGGATCAATTGCTTTTTGGTTTTATGTCAAGACTGCTTTAGGAGAACTCGATTCAGGAGGAAACTATCTTATACTTATCATGTTGCTTTTGGTAGGACTATTATTACTCGTTGGAGCACATGATCTCCCCATAAAGAAAGAAAATATCAGGAAGAAAATTTTTAAATATGCCGTTTTATTATTAATTGTGGGAATAGTACTTGGCGCTATTTCGTATTTGCAAAACATAAGTACACAAAACAGTTTTTTATATAATGCTGACCAACTAATACAACAAAGGAAGGCCAAGGAGGCTGCTGAAACCGGGAATTGGAAAGTATATAGGGATGAGAAATACGGTTTTGAGCTTAAGTATCCAGGCGATTGGCATTTTCAAACTAGCCTGTCGAATAGGGGAGCTGATGTCTTGTTAGCTGATCCTCCTTCTGTTTCTTCCAGTAGTCATGTCGACACGGATTTACCTTACTTATTTAGAGCCACTCTATATTCTCAACTTTCACAACTTGACTGGAAAAAATTGGGAACAAAAGACTTAAATGATTTTATAAGCAAATATTCTTTAGGACCAGATCCTTATATCATAAATGCGGAGAGGATAATAGTCGGGGATAATATTGGATATAAGGCGGAAGCTGGACCTAATGTTTTTGGTGGTGGTAATCTTTATTTCTTTGAGCATGAGCAAAAAGTGGTTGAAGTGCAAGTTTTCACCGCAGGACAAGTATTTGTTAATAACATTGAAACTATCAATCAAATCCTTTCCAGCTTCAAATTTTATTGATTTTATGAAAGCATTTATCATAAAAATTCCGGAAATCGAAGCCTATATGAAAAAGCATCCGAAATTTAGAGCAAGGGAAATATAGCTTATGAACCCACAAGATCAGAAGAACGAAGGATGGTTTTGGTTCGTAATTGGACTGATTATTTTTGGCGGATTCGTATTCTTTTTAGTTCTAGTGACATCTTTTAGCGATAATTCAGGCAATTGGTTGACTGAAAATTTAGATTTACTAGCGTTGATGTTTGTAATACTGCTTATGCTATTTGCATGGCAATTGCGGAAGAAATCAAAATTAACTTCGGTCTTGGTAACGTTATTAGGTCTTGGTATTGTAAGTTTAGTGTTACTGATAAAATTTTTGCCAGATAAATCTATATCCGAGATTATACATCATGAAAGTACAACCAATTTCTGTACAGGTATTGTTGAAACTCGAGAATTTAAGACTTACTGCAGCGAAAAATATAGTTTTGAGTTCCAATATCCAAAAACCTGGACAGCAAAAGAATATCCAGCTAGTTCTATTGACTATATGCCAGATTCTCGAACTTTTGTGGCGATATTTGAGAGGTATCCGGTACAAGATTTCAATGCCCGGGTTGATGTTTATAATTCACAACTCGCAATAGTGAAAAGAGATAACCAGTATTTAAAAAATAAAACAGAAACGTCTGCAAATTATTACGGAATTTCTTGGACGAAACTCGGTGATTCAGACTATTTAACAGAATTAAGTGGACGTGTATATCATATTTCCGGCCGAATGGATTTGCTTAATCAAATTTTCTCAACATTTAAATTTAGTAAATAAATGTTAGATAGCTTGCTAATTGGCTTCGAGAAAACTCCCTAAAAAATAATATAATTACGTAGCATGCTACGTAGCAAAAGCAAATGAAAAACGTTTATAAAGTAACCAGAGTTGGCAAAAGATCATTGGCCGTTGTAATTCCAAAAGAATTACTGAAAACCTTGGGCTGGCGCGAGCGACAAAGGGTTTTGGTGAAGCGTATGCCCCGGGGCATTTCGATCCGGGACGCCATGACGAAACATAAGAAAACCAAATGAAATACAAAGTTTTAGGAATCATATTTCTGGTGGCGATCGGCGCGGCAGTCGTGTCAGTGCTTTATTATTGGCAGGTGGCGCACCAGGCGATCCCAGGCCCAGTGGTCCACCAAGACAAAGGTGAAATTTTTTGCGGTAGTGTTGCCGGCATTCCTTGTCCGACTTCTGGATATACCTGTATCCCGGAAGACAATTTTCCTGATGCTGGAACTAATTGTAGAAAATCCGAAACTACAAATGACACCTTGAACTGGAAGACATTTGAAAGTAAAGAGCTTGGGGTAAAGTTTGAATATCCATCCGATTGGGGCGAGATATCCCTCGAAATTAAAAATGGTGAAACTTACGGGTACACATCTTATCCCGATCAGGTCAAAGGGAAAACATTTGCTGCATATTATAAACCACCAGGGCAAAACAGTCGTTATGCATTATTTGGTGGCATTAGTTCCGATTTCCAGACTAATCGAGGTGGACAATTTTTTGATAGTACAGGTTACGTTAAAAATCTTACAGCATATTACTTCAAATATATTCAAAACACCAAATATCTGCTTGATTCCAAATTAATTAGTGAGGTTACAGGTGTGAATACTACAGGTATTTTTATTGACCCTATAACTTACGTCGGGATGGAGTGGTATTATCCCTGGCGTTATGGTGCTATTTTTAATCTCAAGTCATCGAAGGATTTTTCAGGAATTGCCTTCGAGCTCTATATCCCAAATCCTGATAAGGATCCAGATTTAGCTCATAAGAAACTTGAGTTTCAAAAGCTATTATCCACCCTTGAAATACAATAATTAATATGTACATCAAGAAAAAAATGAGAAATCGAATTATCCTGGTTGTAGTAATAGTGCTCGGCTTCATATTTTGGCGCGGCCTAACCGCCTCGACCGCGAAGAATTTTAATTGCGAATACAAATTGATTTATGCTGTTTGCAAGCCCAAGGCCGGCAACCCCAAACTGCCCAGCCTGATGGATATCTTTAAGGCCGGAATCAAATTCTAAATGCTCGTCCATATTGGCAAACTGATCAACAGACACATGCTCGGCAAATATGCCGTGCCGGCATTCAACACCCAGGATTTGGAAACCACACTGGGGATCGTAAGAGCCGCACAAGCGCAGAAAGCTCCAATCATCATCCAGACCTCGGTTGGCGCTCTCGAATACGCCGGGATCGAAGAACTGGTTGGTTTGATCAAAACCGAAGCGCGGCAAGCCCGCGTGCCGATTGCTCTGCATCAGGATCATTGCCATGATTTTAATTTATTAAAAAAATTAATCGATCTCGGTTATAGCTCGGTCATGATTGATGCCTCGCATTTGCCCTACAAAGAAAATTTGAAGCTGACCAAACAAGTGGTTGCTTACGCGCACAAGCGGGGAGTCTGGGTCCAGGCCGAACTCGGCCGGATCCTCGGCAACGAAGATTGGCAAAACGTGAAATCGGGGGAAGATTTGATGACAGATCCGGATCAGGCCGCGGATTTTGTGGCTCAAACCCGAATCGATACGCTGGCGGTAGCCGTGGGGTCGATGCACGGCATTCCGATTGATCCGCGAATTAAAAAAGTTTTAACCACCCTGAGGGAGCATATCGATCTCAAACGTCTGGCCGCGATCCGGCAGAAGGTCAAAATTCCCCTGGTCGTGCATGGCGCGTCCGGCGTGCCCGATGCCCAGCTGCGGGCGGCAATCAAATTTAATGTCGCCGTGTTCAATATCGATACCGATCTGCGAGTGGCATTTAACAAAGCTTTAAGGGCCAATCTCAAAAAGAATCCTCAAATCTATGATCCGCGAAAACTCCTGGCCCCCGCGACTGACGCCTTACAAAAGGTCGCCGAACACAAGCTGAAGGTTTTGAAAACAAGCAACCAAATTTAGAAAATAATAATTAATTCACCAGGAATAATTCAAATGGCAAAAAAGCAGACCAAAAAATTGCATGAATACTTCCATTTCTCGGACCCCACCGAACATATCATTTTTATGGCGTGGGCTCTGTTTGTGGCAGCGTTTCTTTTAACTATTGTAAAATAAATTCACCCCGTTAGATTTTTTAGAAAAATCAATACGGGGATGATAACTTATGATTAACGATAAAAATTCTGTAAAATCTAACGGGGCGAGCAAAATTCGCATAGCGATCAACGGATTTGGCCGGATCGGGAGGCAGGCCTTTAAAATTGCCCTGACCAAACCCGAACTGCAGGTGGTGGCCATCAACGATCTGACCGAACCGGATGTGCTGGCCAACCTTTTAAAATACGATTCGGTCTACGGCGTTTACGACAAGCCGGTGAGTTTTGATACCAAAAAAGAAAAAGCCAACCCGTTGATTTCTTCGGCCGGGACACTGACCGTCGATGGCCGGAAAACTCCGATTTTCGCCGAAAAAGACCCGGCTATGCTGCCCTGGCGGGATTTAAATGTGGACGTGGTGCTGGAATCGACTGGCCGATTTATTACCACCGAGCTGGCCTCCGCTCACCTCAAAGCCGGCGCCAAAAAAGTCATTATTTCCGCCCCGGCGAAAGATGATGGAATTACCCCGACGTTTATTTTGGGGGTCAACAGCGATCAATACAAAGGCCAGAATGTGATTTCCAACGCCTCTTGCACCACCAACTGTATCACGCCGGTGGCAGCCATTCTGCATAGCAAGTTTGGCGTCAAAAAAATGATGATGTCGACGATTCATGCCCTGACCGTGGAGCAGAATTTGGTGGATGGGCCGCCGCCGCCATTGCATAAAGATCTGCGCCGAATGCGCGCCGCCGGTTTCAACATCACACCGACCTCGACCGGCGCCTCGATCGCGGCGACTGAAGTTATCCCGGAGCTCAAGGGTGAGTTTGGCGGAATTGCATTCCGGGTGCCGGTGGCCTGCGGTTCTCTTTCAGATTTTACCGCGCTGTTGAACAAAAGAACCACGGTTGAGGAAGTGAACAACGCTTTTATTGAGATGGCCAAGCATCCGATGTGGAAAAACATTCTGGAAGTTACGACCGATCCAATCGTTTCTTCTGATATCATTGGTAACCCGCACTCCGCGGTAGTTGATTTGTCCCTGACCCAAGTGGTCGACGGCGATATGGTTAAGGTTGTGGCCTGGTATGACAATGAATTCGGCTATGCCAACCGCTTTGTGGAGCAGGCAATCTTAATTGGGAAAGAGTAATATGGAACAGAAGTCAGAATTTATCTCATCTAAAACGTTAATTTTATTTGGTTTAATTTTCGCCATTGCCGGAGCAGTATTGGTTTGGGGATTAAAACCAAACGAGAATTTGCAAATTGTCGGCATTTTTATGATGGTGTTGGGCGCGATTCTTTTCTTTTCTGGCCTGGGCAATATACCTCAAGAACAAAATAAGACAGCTGATAAATATGAGTTCATTACGAACGGGATTGAAATTAAGCAAGATAGATCCGGATTTTATGTGGTATTAGGATATTTTGGCTTTATGAGTGTATTTATTCTGTATGGAGCACTTAAAGCATTTGATCAACTGGATATAAGGTTATTAATAGTCGGATTGGTTATATTAATTATTATTATTTTTCTAGGTTTTAGCGCATTTTCCAGAAAATTTATCCTTTATAGCGACAGAGTTGAGATCAAAGGATTGCTGCCATTAATGTATAATCTCCGCACGATTTATATCAAAAATATTACTGAAATTTATCCAACCAAGTTTTCTTATTGGCAGATGATTTCAACACGGGGCCGGACGATACCAGCGACCGCTGTGTTAGGATCTTTGGCTAAATTATCTGATTCCAAAAGTGGTAATGTGGTTCTGCGAACAACAGATTATAATTCAATAGCACCAGTTATAATCGGACCAGTTTGGTATCCAGAAAATTTAATTAAGAAAATTAAAGAATTAAAATGAAGCATAAAATTTTAGGCTATCTATTTCTCGCTGCGGCCGCCATCGTTGTGGTCGGTGGCATTTACCTGTGGCAGAATCCCAGAATTGTTAAGGCTCCAGTCACAACAAATGAAACCGTGAATTGGAAAACTTATACCAATACCAAATACGGGTTTGAGTTTAAGTATCCAAGCAATTGGGAGTTAATCGACAGACATCTTCCAAAGTCCGACGCGAGCGATTCGCTGTGGTATGAGAATTTAGTATCGGTAACAGGTCCTAAAGTTCAAGGTCAGGCACCCTCGGGTACAGTCTGGTATGTATATGAAAATAAAGCGGCATCGACAGTAGCAAATAATTGGTTAAATGTTTACAACGCGGCTAGAGGGTTCAAATTAATATCTAACCAGAAAATAGTATTTGCGCAGGAAGATGCGTTCGAATTGGTCTACGATACAGGATTAGGGGTCATGAGAATTGTTGTCTTTGAAAAAAACAACAATGCATTTGCTCTAACTTATTTTCTAAGTTTTACGGATGTTTTAAGCGATAGTAATGATTATGTTAATAAAGTATCTCCTTTGGTGGATCAAATCCTGTCCACTTTCAAGTTTACGAAATAAGTAACTCAGCACTAAACTACTTACTTAAGTAAGTAGTTAAATATGGCAAGGCCGATCAATTCAAAAAGAAAACTGACCAGAGTTGGCGCGGGAAAATCCCTGGCGCTGATTGTTCCCGCAGAGTTTATCCGGTCGTTTGGCTGGCGCGAACGTCAGTATTTGCTGCTGACGAAAGTCCCGGGCGGAGTGATGATCAGGGATGCGAAGACGAAGAAAAGATAGATATTATTTTTTCTGTCTTTGCGAGGAGTCCCGACTTGTCGGGACGACGAAGCAATCTTACCCCAATAAAGAGATTGCTTCGCGGCCGCTAAGTTTATATAGATTATAAAGCGGCCGCTCGCAAAGACGGTTTCGAGGAGATTATACGATTTATGATAAAAAGCATTACAAGTGTCAAAGTAACTGGCCGGCGCGTGATTTTGCGCGCCGGGTTTGACGTGCCATTAAAAGAGGGTAGAGGGGGGAAGGGGGAGGGGGAAGAATTGATAGTTGCAGATGATACGAGAATCAAAGACGTTTTGTCGACCTTGAAGTATTTGATCGGACAAAAAGCCAAAATTATCGTCATGTCCCATCTGGGCCGGCCGGAGGGTTGGGATAAATCAAAGAGTCTGCGGCCGGTGGCCGAAAAATTGGCCCAACTGTTGAATTTTAAATTCGTCGAGATAGTGGATCGGATACCGAGCTATTCCGTGCCCCACCTGTATTTTTTTGCCCAAGACATCACTAAGCAAGACCACTCCGGCTGGAGCAAAAAAATTTCGGCCGGTAACATTTTGTTTCTGGAAAATTTGCGGTTTTATCCGGGCGAACAGCAAAACGATGAAGAGTTTGTCGAGGTTCTGGCCCGGTTTGGCGACGTTTACGTCAATGAGGCGTTCTCGGTAGCCCACCGCAAGGATGCTTCGACCTTCGGCTTGGCTCGTAAGCTGCCGGCCTATGGTGGTGTGAATTTCATCAAAGAGATTAGATCACTGCAGAAAATCATCAGCAACCCGGCCCAGCCGTTTGTGTTTATGGTCGGCGGAGCAAAAATTGATGATAAAATTGAAACAATTCACAATCTGGCCCAGCACGCCTCACAGATCATTGTCGGCGGGGCCGTGGCGAATGCCTTTTTGGCCGCGCACGGTTATGAAATTGGCGGGTCAAAAGTTTCCGATGTTCCGCTGGCCAGGCAATTGCTGCGGAGCTACAAAACCAAAATTGTTTTACCCGTGGATTTGGTTACGGCCCCAAACCCGGCCGGCACAGCTAGCTTAGTCAAAGTGGATGGTGTAAAAAAAGCCGAGCAGATTCTGGACATTGGACCGGAAAGCGTGCGCAAATTTTCCGGCCTGATCAAGCAGGCCCAAACCTTGGTTTGGAACGGGCCGTTTGGCTTGTTCGAAAATCCGAAATTTGCTTTTGGCAGCAAGTCTTTGGCGCAAGTGTTCGCCAGCCGGTCAAAAGGCAAGGCGTTCGGAGTGATCGGCGGCGGGGAAACGGTGGAAGTGTTTGACCTGGCCAAAGTCTCGCAGTTCGTGGATCATGTTTCCACCGGCGGCGGCGCCATGCTGGAATTTTTAGCCGGCAAAGAATTACCGGCAATTAAGGCATTGGAAGGGAAGTGATTTTATGACCATCCAACCTTATAAAAAATTAGTCTTAGTGGTCCTCGACGGGTTTGGTATTGCCACCGGATCGCAAGGCAATGCCATTGTTATGGCGCAGCCGACACACATCAATTACCTGATCGATAATTATCCCGCCACCACCTTGCAGGCTTCGGGACCGTCGGTGGGCCTGCCCTGGGGTGAAATGGGCAATTCCGAAGTCGGGCATTTGAATCTAGGCGCGGGCCGAATTATTGGCCAGGATTTATCGCGGATTACATTATCCATCGAGGACCGGAGTTTTTTTAGGAACCCGGCATTCCTGCAGGCTTGCGAGCATGTCAAGAAGAACAACTCCAATCTGCATCTGGTCGGGCTGGTCAGTCCGGGCGGCGTGCACAGTTATGACGAGCATCTTTATGCGCTATTGGGCTTGGCGGCCGAACAAAAAATCCAAAACGTCTATATTCATATGTTTTTGGACGGCCGCGATACGCCGCCGCAAATTGCGCTGGAAACATTGGATAAACTGAGCAAGAAAATGCGGAATTTTGATGTCGGCAAAATTGCCACCGTGACCGGCCGATTTTATTCCATGGATCGGGCTGAGCATTGGAATTTGACCGAGCAAACTTACCGTGCCATGGTCTTTGGCGAAGGCAAGCAGGTGGGTTCGGCCCAGGCGGCGATCGAGGATAGTTATGCCCAGCATATTTTTGATGAAATGGTGCCGCCGAATGTGATTTTGCAGGAAAATGGCCCGCCTCGCCTCGACGGCGAGTCGAGGCTGGGCAAACCGGCGCTGGTTTCCGACAATGATGCCGTAATCCATTTTAATTTCCGGCCGGATCGCGCCCTGCAGATCACCCGCGCGTTTGCGGAGAATAATTTCAATAAATTTACCCAGCCGGCCAAGGTTTTTAAAAACCTGTTATTTGTCACCATGACCGAATTCGCTCACGACCTGAATGTCAAAATGGCTTTCCCGCCCCAGGAAATTACCAACGGCATGGCCGAGTTAATCAGCAAGAAGGGCTTGCGGCAGTTTCATATTGCCGAGTCAGAAAAATACGCGCATGTTTCGGTGTTTTTCAACGGCGGAGTGATCAATCCTTTTCCCGGCGAGGAGCGAAAAATCATCACTTCGCCCGCGTCCAATTATCAAAATTATGTCGATGTGCCGGAAATGTCCGCATACAAGACAACGGACGAGTTGATTGGGAAGCTGAAAGAAAATTATACGTTTTACCTGATTAATTACGCCAACCCTGATATGGTTGGGCATACGGGAAACATGCAGGCATCGATCAAGGCGATCAAGGTAATCGACGAATGCCTACAAAAACTGTCGGCCGAATGCCTAAACCAAAACATTGCGCTGCTGATCACCGCGGATCACGGCAATGTCGAGGAGTTGCTGGATATTCGATCTGGCGGGATCGATAAAGAGCATTCAACCAACCCGGTGCCCTTAGTCGCGGTTATGGGCCAACTCAAGCGCAAGCACCCCAAAGAAGGGGGAATTGTGTCGCTAGCGGGGATTGTCCCCGTGGGGGTACTTTCGGACGTAGCGCCGACCATGCTAGAATTGATGGGGATAGAAAAACCCGCTGAAATGACCGGCATCAGTTTGTTGCCGCAACTGACCAAACAAGCAGGGATATGAATCCCGTTAGAAATTTTACATAGTTGAATTTATCGCAAAGAATACACTCAACGGATTGATTATAAAAAATTATATTTATTAACTAACCATTATTTCTAACGGGATGAAAAAAATTCTAGTAGCGGATGATGATTTTTTGCAACGCGATTTATACGTCGAGCTTTTTAGAGCCGCGGGATATGAAGTTATCCCGGCCAACGACGGCCAGGAGGCCTGGGAAAAAGCCCAGAGCGAATATCCCGACTTGCTGTTTACCGGCATTATGATGCCGCGAATGACCGGATTTGAGCTGATCGAAAAAATTCGCAACAACAAGGCTCTCTCTCCCGTGCCGGTGATTATTTTTTCCCACTTAGGGCGGGAAAAAGACCGCGACCAGGCCAAAATGCTTTCTAACGTCGAGTTTAAAGTTAAAGGCTACGACCCGCCCGCTGATATTTTGGATACCGCCAAAACTCTTTTAAAAAACTCTGAACGGGGAATGGCCCATCGTCCTTTACAGCCGATGGAAGAAGACGATCGCCCGCCAGCAAATTTATTTTGACAGAATTGTCCAACTAAATGGTCGATCGGCCAAAAAATTAGACAATGTTAAATTTGGTCGATGCGACCGGAGATAATTTTAAGATCAGTAATAATTTTTAATTCCTCGGCTAATTCACGAAGTTCGTCGCTGAACCTAATCTGACCCAGAAAAGCACTTTTTTGAATCTGGATATAACCATTACGTAATAAATAGCGCCGCAAAATATTGCGCGCCTTCCGTTTTTCTTCCGGGATATCGAACAGAACAATAGTAGACAGACCGTCGGTTCGCTTGACAGCAGCTTTAGATTTTTTGATCAGCTCGCGGCCTTTATCAGTCAGGATAAGGGTATTCGGATACTTTTTGCGGTTTTGAGGCTTTAATAATCCTTGTTTTTTAAACTTTCGTAATTTGTAATAATAAGTTGAGCGGGGATAGTAAAGACTGCGGATACTTAAACGGCCGAGAACCATGTCGTCCAGTAGTCCCGCAGTTTGTTCGAGAAATTCTTGGAATTCAGTTTTGTGCATATTTATAATGTACAACTTTATGGACGATCGGTCAAAAGATTGGACGAAGGGTTGATTATGAATAGGTTTTGATTTAATCGCCGAACCTGCGATTTTTTGTTATGATGCATAAATGGATATAGATTATCAGAAAATAATTGATTTTATGGTGGCGTCGGGTAAAAGATTAGCTACCCGAGCCGGTAATATTGTTGATATTGGTATCACAAAAGTTCACTTGACCGAAGAAGATTTGGCCATTGAAAGAGGTTTGCAAAATATTATTGCGAGTTTTGGAACCAACCACATACTTTACGCCGAAGAGGAACATGACTTATTTCAAAACTCCGATAATCTTTGGGTGGTGGATCCGATAAGCGGGACGAGTGGGTTTATTAAAGGAGCGCCAAATTCATACTCAATAGTAATCTCGCATCTAGTTAATCATATGACGGTCTTTGCTGCAGTCTATAATCCCACAGCAGATGAATTATTTACAGCTTTCGCAGGTAAGGGAGCATTTCTAAATAATCGGCCCATAAAAGTTAGCCAAGCACATAGCAAGGTTATCTTAAGACCATCTATTGCATGGAAAAGACCGGAAGTGATCGAGAAAGTAGCAAACTTACTAAGTGGTTATATGGTTGAAAATAACTGGAATTCGATCGCAGTTGAATATTGCGCCGTCGCTTGCGGCCGTGTTGATGGTATCGCGACCTTTACTAAAGATGCATTTCCAGAGTTTGCTGGAGGGTTTATTATTCAAGAAGCCGGCGGTAAATTTACTAATATCGAAGGCGCGACCAATATTAATCCATCGGATAGAGTTTTTGTGGGTGGTAACCCGGAATTTTATGACGAGTTATTCACTTTAATTAAAACCGGTAGTAATTTAAAAAAAATTTTATGGAACTAGTTAAAATCCCATCTGGAAAAAATAAATTAGCAGCGGCGATTCACCGGTCAACCCAAGTTACTGACAAGTTGGCGATTTTGTGTCCAGGTTATCTGGATTCGAAAGATTATAATGGGTTGCTTTATTTGGCTAACGATTTAGCTGCAAAAGGGTATACTGTTGTCCGTTTTGATCCTACGGGTACTTGGGAAAGCGAGGGATCAATCTCAGACTACACAACCACTCAGTATTTAAATGATATAAGAAGCGTAAAAAATTATATGTTGGCAAATGGCACATATAATTTTCTCCTCGCCGGCGGCCATAGTATGGGAGGAAGGATGTCTTTACTTTATGCCGAATCAGATCCAGATATTTCTAAGGTTCTGGCTATTATGTCGAGCAACAAAAAAACTTTACGTAATAACCGAGCAGTTGAGGTTAACAATCGAGATATTCCTGGTAACCCTACTCAAAATAAACAATATTCAGTACCCCTGTCCTTTTTTGAAGATTCAAGTAAATACGATACGCTGGACAAGATAAAGGGATTGCATATTCCTATATTACTAATAGCCGGAGAAAAAGATACAATCTGTCCACCAGAAACCATACAAAAGATTTTTGACGAAGCTAATGAACCGAAAAAATTTATTCTGGTTCGTGGCGTTGGTCATGATTACCGGCGCAATCTGGACGAAGTTAAAAAAGTTAACCAAATTATTTTGGATGCAATTGCATGAAAAAACAGTGGCGAACCAAAGAACTGAAAACCGCAATACCGGATTTGGCAGAATACTCGCCGCTCATTTTGCGGTTGCTCGCTTTGCGCGGGATTACTGAGGCCGAAGCGATCCGCGATTTTTTGGACCCGGATTACGCCAAACTGCATGATCCGTTCTTGTTTCAGGATATGCAGAAGGCTGTCGAACGGATCGAGCGCGCGATTGCACAAAAAGAGATTATCGCGATTTACGCGGATTATGACGCGGATGCGGTGACTGCTTGCGCGGTCGCTTACTTGGCCTTAAAGAAACTCGGCGCGCAAGTGATTTATTATATCCCGGATCGATTTAGCGAAGGTTATGGGATGAGCGCCGAAGGAATTAAGCAACTACACGCTCAGAATGCCAAAGTTATCATTACGGTTGATTGCGGGATTAACGCCCGCGCCGAAGCATTAATTTGCCGCGAGTTGGGGATCGATTTGATTATTACCGATCACCACGAAGTTATCGGCGATTTGCCGGAAGCGTTTGCCGTGATCAATCCCAAAAATCCGGCGGATAATTATCCGTTTCTGTATTTGACCGGGGTTGGGGTGGCGTATAAGCTGGTTCAAGGCCTATTTAGTCGAATTACGAATTACGAATTACGAATTACGGATGGGTGGGAAAAATGGCTCTTGGATTTAGTGGCGATCGGCACAGTGGCTGACCTGCAGAGTCTGACCGGCGAAAATCGTATCCTGGTTAATTTCGGGCTTAAAGTTTTGCCCAAAACCCGTTGGCCGGGACTGGCCGCGCTAATCAAAACTGCCGGGATTGAGGGCCAGAAATTCGATACATTCACTTTGGGTTTTATTTTAGCGCCGCCGATCAACGCCGCCGGCCGTATCAAGCACGCGGACGTGGCGTTCAAACTTTTGATTTCAGATGACAAGGCTGAAGCCGAACAATTGGCCAAAGAAGTGATTGATCTTAATCGTCAGCGCCAAATTCTGACTGATCAGGTGCTTAGCGAAGCGCGGGCCCAGGCTGAATTGAATTTGGACAAAAAAGTATTATTGGTTTCCGGCACAGATTGGCCGAAGGGCGTAGTGGGCTTGGTTGCCGGCAAGCTGATGGAAGAGCACAACCGACCCGTTCTAGTGGTCAGCGTGGACGCGGCCGGGGCGGCCACAGGCTCAGCCCGATCAATTGCAGAATTCGACATTGTGGCTGGTTTGGGGTATTCCCAAGAGCATTTAGAAAAATACGGTGGCCACACCCAAGCCGCCGGGTTTAGCACCTCTCACGAAAGGTTGGAGAATTTACATCAAAAACTTTTAGAATATGCGGAAAGTTTGAGCCTAACTTTAAGCGATCCGGTTTTGCATATTGATGCGGAAGTTTCGCCGTCAGATGTTTCGTGGCCAACTCTAGAACTGATTGAAAAACTAGCTCCCTTTGGTATGGGTAACCCCAAACCCAAACTCTCTGGCCGCGATTTGGAAATTTTAGAATACCGCACAGTTGGTAACGCTAATCAGCATTTGAAGTTAAAAGCAAAGTTCGGCGACCATCGATTAGGCGCAATTGCATTTAATCAAGGATTCTTGGCGAACCAGTTGATTTTGGGAACAAAATTCGACGCGGTGTTTGAACTCACGGCCAATGAATGGAATGGCCGCAAGGATATGGAATTTAAAATTATCGACATGCGAATTATAAATCAAAAATTATGAATGATAAATTAATTATCTATTCGGACGGAGGAGCAAGGGGTAACCCGGGACCAGGAGGGATTGGCTTCGTTATTTTTGATGCCGGCGGCAAAGAATTAAAGCGTTTTAAGCATTATTTGGGCGTGGCGACTAACAATCAAGCTGAATACCGCGCTTTAATCGCTGCCTTGATAGAAGCGAATAAACTCGGGTTTGAGCGCGTGGTTTGCCGGTTAGATTCCGAGCTAGTCGTCAGACAGCTCACGGGCCAATATAAAATAAAAGAACCAGGACTTAAATCCCTGGCTGCGGAAGTCCTGGCTTTGACCCAAAAATTTTTGCAGGTGGAATTTAATCACGTGCCCCGTGCCCAAAATAAAATCGCTGACCAGTTGGTCAACGAAGCATTGGACGAACAACAAGCTTAACGGATAGTATATTCTTTAATCATTCTTTGATCGTAAACATAGATTTTCTGGCCGGAGCGGGAAATTTCAAATTTCGCGCCAACACTGACGTTTGTAATAATTGTATACGAGTTTTGACCGTTCCGGTCATCGAGTTCAATTGCCCTGATTTGGCCGTTTTGTTGGTAGAAGAGGTAGCCGGTTTCATTGTTAAAGATCGGGTCGGTAAAAGCATCCAGGCTGCGCAGGACCAGCTGGGATTTCTTGGTGTTCGGGTTATAAATTTGAGCTTCGTGGCCGTTGCTATAAACAAGCTGCCCGGCTGAGGCGTTCCACTGAGCAAAAGTTACCGGGGAATAAACCGGCTCCAGAGTTTCGTTGATGGTATAAAGCGTCTGGTCGAGGGTTAAAAAAATCCGATTATCTGCAACGAGCAAGGACGCGGCCTGGGAAGCCGGCAGGCGGGACTGAATAATGTCCGGTTTTTCCGAATTGGGCCGCCACCGATAGAGATTATTGGCGTGAACATACCAGATCGTCCCATCAGAGGTGAGCGTTCCGGCCGCCACGCTGCGTTCAATCAATTTGATTTGGGCGGGACTGTAAACATAAAGATTATGGCCGGCGATAAACAAGACCTGATCGTCGTTGGATTCCACATATTCGATTTGAGCGGCCAGGGCGCCCGGCAGGCCTGGTTTATCTTTGGTCAGCATCATTTCATAGATTTTTGCCGCATCGCTCCAGACAAGCCGGGGATCGGTTAAACTGGCGATATCGGACGTGACGGCCGGACCGAGCGGTGCAGTTTGGCCGTTGTTGACATTTAAGCTTCGGGCTGAATTGTCCGAAGTGGTAAAAAATATTTCATCGCGATTTTTTGAAAAAGTGGCAAGGACGACCGGTTGAGTTTGCTCCAATTTCGGGGTTTGGAAAAATAAATTGATGTAATCGCGATTTTGGGCCGCCCAGGTGACATATTGCGCATTGACGCTCAGGCGCTTGGTCCACGGCTGGTAACCGTCTTTGGTCACGCTGATTTCATAATCTTTCGGGGACAGAAACCGCACCACCAGCGGCGTGTCGTTTTTTTGTTGGTTACCGTTGAGCCAGACGGCGGCCTTGGCCGGGTCGGTTTTGACCACCAAAGTGCCAGTTTTGACCACTTGGCCTGTGCTAAAATCATATTTAAAACCACGGGCGTATAATACCAGCAGCGGGGTAATAATCAGAAAAATTATAATGCCGGCGCCGATCAGAGAAAATCTAGCTTTGAGGTTCATTATTTATAGTTTACCTTTTAATTATGGCATTTTCAAGCGCCCTTATTTCTGCTAAAATAAGCAGGCTTATGGAGATCAAAGAAAAGTTTAATTTAGACCAGGTAACCACCTTCCGTATCGGCGGCCCGGCCGATTTTTATTGCGTGGTGCAAACACTGGAAGAGCTGAAAGAGGCGCTAAAATTTGCCCGCGGCAAAGATTTGGCGGTATTTATTTTGGCCGGCGGCAGCAATTTGCTCTTCGCCGATGCCGGCTTTCGCGGAATGGTCATCAACATCGCAATCAAAGGCATTGAAATTTTACATGACGACGACAACCGGGTGGAGATCCGGGTTGGTAGCGGGGAAGTTTGGGACGATATTGCCGCCCTTTGCGCACTCAAGGAACTTTGGGGCATCGAAAATCTTTCCGGTATTCCCGGCCGAAGCGGGGCAATCCCGATTCAAAACGTTGGCGCTTACGGACAAGAAGCATCGCGGGTAGTCAGCTCGGTTGAGGTTTTGGACCTCGAAGAGTTGGAAATCCAAATTTTCAACAATGACCAGTGTGGATTTGAATACCGGCAGAGCAATTTTAATACGATTTGGAAAAATAAATATGCGATTCTCAGCGTAACTTTTACCTTGGCGCGCCAACCCAAGCCGAATTTAAGCTATATCGACCTGAGTAATTATTTCGCTGGCGCCAACAATCCATCGCCGGGGTTGCCCGAAATCCGCCAGGCGGTGATCGCTATTCGGAGCAAAAAATTTCCGGATCTTAATGAGTTCGGCTGCGCCGGATCGTGTTTTAAGAATTTAATTTTAACCCCGCAAAACTATTTGAGATTGGAACAGACGCTGGGCCGGAATTTTTCGCCGGAAATTGTATCCAGGTTGCAGGAACTCAAGCTTCGGTTTGCCGAAGAAAAACGGATCAAAATTCCGGCGGCTTTTTTGGTTGATATTTGCGGCCTCAAGGGCCAAAGCATCGGGGCCGCCCGGTTGTGGAAAAATCAGGCTTTGGTTATAGTAAACACGGGGAGCGCCAAAGCCCGGGACGTGGCCGGTTTGTTTAAGCTCGTCAGGCAGGAAGTCTTTGCCAAAACGGGGATGCGATTGGTTTCCGAGCCGGAATGGGTCGGGTTTAGCGAGCAAGAACTGGCGAAATATTTTGAAATTCCAAATGATAAATCATAAATTTTAAATTTATGTCTAAATTTATTATCCAAGGCGGTAAAAAATTATCCGGGGAAATTCGGGTGGCTGGCTCCAAAAACGCGATGTTTCCGCTGTTTGCGGCCGCGCTTTTGACTAAGGAAGAATGCCGGTTCACCAACGTGCCGGCGATCAAGGACAGGGAAGTAATTGTTGATTTGATCCGAGATTTGGGCGCTGAAGTAACGGTAAGCGGCGACGAAGTTTGGATCAAAGCCGTAAATTTAAAAAAAACCGGCCTGGATTCGGTTTTGGCAGCCAAGCTTCGCGGTTCGATTGTCCTCCTTGGCGCGCTTCTGGGCCGTGAAAAATCCGCCAGTATGGTTTTTCCGGGCGGTGACTTGATCGGTAAACGGCCGATCGATTCGCATTTATCTGCATTTCAAAAGCTTGGCGCCCGTGTTATGGTTGCCGATGGCATCAAAATTGAAGCCACGGCGCTTATTGGCACCAAAATTGTTTTGGAAGAATCCTCTGTGACCGCGACAGAAAATATCGTTTTGGCCGCATGCCGGGCCGAAGGACTGACTACGATCAAACTGGCGGCCATGGAGCCGCATGTCCAGCAACTCTGTGAGTTTTTGAACCTCATGGGCGCAAAAATTTTCGGCATCGGCACGCCGACGGTTATTATCGAGGGGGTGGCCAAGCTCCATGGCGCGCAGGTTCGGATAATTCCGGATTCGAATGAGGCGGCAAGTTTGATCACGCTGGCTAGCGCGACCAAAAGTGATATTACTGTTAGCGGCCTCAATCCGGATTTTCTTGACGATTTTTTACTGAAGCTTTCCCAAATGAAAGTTAAGTTTGAAATCGGCAATGATTTTGTCCATGTCTTGCCGCCAGCTGAGGCTTACAAGGCAACCAAAATTCAATGCGGCCTTTATCCCAAGCTGGCTTCGGACGATATGCCGACCCTGGCCGTGCTGGCCACCCAGGCCGCGGGCGAATCGTTAATTTATGAATGGCTGTATGAAAACCGGCTGGGGTATGTCGATCAACTCAAGAAAATGGGGGCCAAAGCGGACATTTTGGATCCCCATCGCGTAAAAATCATTGGCCCGGTGGCCCTGAAGGGTGCTAAAATAGAAAGCTTGGATATTCGCATGGGGATGACCATGGTAATCGCGGCCCTGGTGGCGGATGGCCAGTCGGAAATCGCCGGCGTCGAGCATATTGATCGCGGTTATGAAAGATTAGAGGAAAGATTACAAGCTTTGGGGGCGGATATTAAAAGAATTGGTTAGTAGTTGGTGGTTTGTAGTGGGTAATAACTCTACTCTACAAACTAATCACTACGCACTACCCACTAACCCTATGTTTTTACAAAAAATAGGCATTGATCTCGGCACAGCCAACACTCTGGTTTTTGTCCCGAAAAAAGGCATCATAATCAACGAACCCACGGTAGTGGCCATTTCGACCGTGGATAATAAAATTATGGCTGTCGGGGGCGAAGCCAAAGAAATGCTGGGCCGCACGCCGGATACGATTGTCGCGCATCGGCCGATGAAAGATGGCGTGATTGCCGATTACCGTGTAACCGAAGCAATGCTTCGTTATTTTATAAACAAGGCCGCGGGCAACATCCGGTTTTTTCGGCCGGAAGTTATGATTTCCGTGCCGGGCGGAATTACCTCGACCGAACGCCGCGCTGTGATTGACGCGGCCACCGCCGCCGGGGCCAAGGCCGCCTATGTCATCAAGGAAACCGTGG
This sequence comes from Candidatus Doudnabacteria bacterium RIFCSPHIGHO2_12_FULL_48_16, assembly GCA_001780035.1. Classification (GTDB taxonomy): domain Bacteria; phylum Patescibacteriota; class Doudnabacteria; order UBA920; family O2-02-FULL-48-8; genus WO2-49-40. The sequence goes on along the minus strand of MFEY01000007.1, from coordinate 12,310 downwards.
CGGCCGCCATCGGAGCGGGGATTGATATCGCTGCTGCCTCCGGCAACATGATTATCGATATCGGCGGCGGCACCACTGACGTGGCAATTTTATCTTTAGGCGGAATCGTAACCCAAACTTCGGTTCGGGTGGCGGGCAATAAACTGGACGCGGCCATTGCGGCTTATATCAAGAAGCGCCACGGCCTGGCGGTGGGCGATAGGACCGCGGAGGAAATCAAGATCAAAATTGGTTCCGCTTTGCCGGTCGAAAAACAAACCACCATTGAAATCCGCGGTCGGGATATGGTCCAGGGCCTGCCGAAAACGATTCAGATTTCAACCAATGAAGTGGTGGAGGCGATTCAAGATGAGTTGCGGGAGATTATTAAGGCTATCCGATCAGTTTTGCAGGAAACGCCCCCCGAATTGGCCGCGGACATTATTGATAAGGGTATGGTTATGACCGGCGGCACCGCCTTACTTAAGAACCTGGACAAGCTGATTGGCCAATCAACCGGAGTGCCGGCTTATGTGGCCGAAGACGCGATTCTGTGTGTGGTGAAAGGCACCGGCGTGGCTCTCGATAACCTTGAAAGTTACAAAAAAAGCATTCTTGCCAGTAAGTGACGCTCGGCGCAGAGCGCGTAAAACTACTGGAAATAAAATTTGAGCACAGTTTATCCCAAAGTTGCTCACAGGTTATAAACATTCATATAAAAATCCCTGCATTTGGCAGGGTTTTTATTTTTCTTGACCGGCTGAGTGGGGATTTCTATAATGTCTCTACGATCGTTCTGGTGAGAGGCAACTTTTGCCAGATGGACGGCTCTAAAAAGGTCGTTCGGGGATCAGGCACTGTTGAATCCGAATTGGTGCGCTCGGGGAAGAAACAACCCGGGTTTAGAACAAGTAAGGGCAACCTCTTGAACCAGTTCCTAGGCTAGTGGAGTCCGTAAGGGCAAGATTAGTGGAGTTGACAGCACACCGGTCTAATAAAAAATCACCGTCAGGTGGTTTTTTATAGTTATGATATAATTTGCTTATGCTAAACATCTTCAAACAATTTGTGGAGGAATTCAGGCAGCTTGCATTCTGGAAAAAAGTTTTGTTTTTGGTTATGTTTCTGATGGTCGGCGGTTATCCGCTCGTGCATGCCGGAATTATCAAGTTGCCGCCGGCAAAAGCCTATGATTGTTTGGGAGTGGTAAATTCTCAAACCCTGACCGTAGTTATGAACGATGGCAAATTTGATCCCGCATCGCTGGCCGCGGCAGTCTGCGATCATTTGGTTTTCCGCAACGACGATTCTGTTTTGCGCTGGCCGGCTGTCGGGCCGCATCCCACACACAGTTCTTATCCGGGCTTCGACGCGGGACGGGGACTCCACCAGGGCGAAAGTTTTGAATTCGTCCTTAATCGGCCTGGGCAATATAATTTTCATGATCATTTGGCGGATGAAATGGTCGGCACGGTCATAATCGAAAAACCGTCTTCCAAATAGCCGTTTGCTTAAGTTTATATTATAATGTGGCTAGAGAGGGGGTGAGTTTATGAATTCAAAGCAATTTTTAGTTATTGGCGGCCTTATTTTGGTCCTGCTGGGGGTTTTGGGCTTTGTCGGCGTAATCGGGCCGACGGCTGACAAAAGCATCTTCGGCTCCAACTGGTGGTTTGATAACGGCGAGAACTGGGCCCACTTAGTTCTTGGCGTGGTCGGCCTGTTGGCCGCATTCACCTTCCCGGCGGCTTCCCAAAAAGTCCTGGTTATGGTTTTGGGGGTTGTCGGCATTTTGGTCGGTCTTTACAGTATTTTCAATCAGAGTTTCCTGGGTGCGAACCTGGAAAATCCGGCCGACACCATCCTGCATTTGGCGGTTGGCGTTTGGGCACTCTATGCTTCAATGAACAAAGGGTCAATGGCAACAATGTCCTAATGACATCGAATTAAAGCCCATTTCGAAAGGAATGGGTTTTTAATTTACACCTTACCCACAAGTTTCGCACAAATTTGTCACAGCAACGGCGGAAACCCCAATGTAGTTAGAGGTTTTAAATTGTTTTGACGGGAAAATTTCACTTCCGTAAACTGATTAAGGTTAAGCCTAACTAAACGTTTAGAAAAATCAGTAAGCCCGAACTGTTGTCGCACCCCATACGTCGGCAGCGGTCAAAAAGGACTTACTGTTTTTTGTTCCAAAAAAAGACGGGGGTCGCGCCTTGCAGGCACGATCCCCGTTGTCCCTAGAATTGCCGTCCGTTCAGCTCGCCGCCCTCGATGCCGATGCTCGGCAACCCGTCCCGCTCCGACCCCTTCGGGTAGAAGTCGAGGATAGCCCCGTTAAGCGCTGTTAGGCGCTTATGGCCGAGCCGGCGGTAGAGGTAGCGGATGCGCCGGCCGGCCTGCTCGCGCTCGAGGAATGTGAGCAGGGGGAGGGCCGCCGCTTCGGGTGTGGATACCAGCAGCCGGCCCTCGGCGAGGTAGATCTCGTAGGCCTGCTCGTCGCTGTCCACGAGTTCGTCCTGCATCCGCACCCACCTGACCGTGCTGAACCTGGCGATGGTCTTCTTGGACATGATGTCAGCTCGCTTGAAGGATGTCGGGAGAACCGGCACCTTCAAGGAATGACATCCTAGGTTAACTCATTGAAGGTGTTCGCCAAACTACACCCTCAATCAGATTTGCGCTTCATGCGTCACCTCCTTTGATTTAGGTCCGCAGGTAGGCCGAGGGAACCTCGACCTTGATTGTGGCGCTTTCTCCGGCTTCGATCCGGAACGGTTTGCTGCCGGGCCGGTAGATAGCGCCGTTGATCTCCATTACGCCCGTGAGAACCCGGATCGTTTCCGGGTTCTTGTGGACCCCGAAAGGATATTCACCGGGCAGGGCGATTCCGACGCCGAAGACGACCTTGCCGTCGTCGCCGAGCCGATCAGACGAACTGACTGGAATTTCCCGTCGCCGTCCTTGTCGCGGTGATCGATTCGCATGTATGTTCCTCCGCTTGAGTTGAACATACTATTATACGGTTTTTTCGTGGTTTTGTCAATGCTTTGGAAACGTGGTAAAATTTGCTTATGGATTGGCAAATTATAGGACACAAAAAACAACTGGAATTTCTGGCCCAAAGCATCGCTCTATCGAAGCTGGCCCACGCTTACCTGTTTGCCGGCCCGGCCGGCATTGGCAAAAAAGCCGTGGCCCGCAGGCTAGCCCAGGCTCTGCTTCCCGGACTCGAACATCGAGATGATTTTTTCCATCCCGACTACATTGAAATAGCCCAGGAAGGGGAAATCAAAATCGCTCAGATCCGCGAATTGGTTTACAAGCTGTCCCTTAAACCTTACTCGGGCGTTTATAAGGTGGCGGTGATTGACTCGGCCCACGAGATGAATTCCGAAGCGGCCAACGCACTTTTGAAATCCTTAGAAGAACCCAAGAGCCAGACGGTTATCATTTTGATCACGAGCAACTCAAGTAGCCTGCCGAAGACCATTATTTCGCGAGTTCAAAAGATTAACTTTGGAGCTTTGGACGAATCAGAAATTCGGCAGCTGCCCGCTCTCGAGCCCGCTGCTTGCGCGAAACTGGCCGAAGCCACGGAGTATTACAAAAAAGTCACAGCCGCGGATCTGGCGGACAAGCTGATTTTGGTCCAAGATTTGGCGGACTGGGAAAGTCCGGATCTGCAGGTTTTGTTGCAGCGTTGGTTGGCTGACCTTCAACTCGAGCTCAGGCGCGAGCCTTCGTTGGCGCTTACAAAAAAAATCTCTGCCGTGGCCGAGGCGCAGCGCCTCCTTAATCAAAACGTCAACAGTAAATTATTGCTCGCCAATTTAATGATCAAAATTTAATATGCGGAAAATTATTTTTTTAATTTTAGGCTTAAGCTTGATGGCGGCATCCTGTGATACCGTGGATCTGCTTTTGGGCACCGGCGGCGGCGCTCGCGGAGTGTTTAAATCCGAAGACGCGGGGGAGAGCTATCGCCTCGCCAGCAGCCTTCCTAAGGGTGACATTACGGGAGTCAACGTCAACGCAATAGCGTTTGATTCCTCCACTTCAGCCACGATTTATCTGGCCGCCAGCAATGGTATTTACAAAACAACCGATGCCGCCAAACAGTGGCGGTATATCTTGTCCGGCATTTCCGCGGCCGGGATTGTGGTGGATGCTTACCAACCGCAAGTGGTCTATGCCTCCGGGTTGTCCGGCACCAATGGCAAGATCATTAAAAGCCTGGATGGCGGCACTTCTTGGGTGGATATTTACACCGAGCCGTCCAAAAGCAACCCGGTTCTGGCCATTGATGTTTCCAAAGGCAATTCCTCGCTGGTGCTGGCCGGGTTATCAAGCGGTGAAATTATCCGCTCGCTCGACGGCGGGCATACTTGGCAAGCGACCAAAGATTTAGCGGACCGGATTTTGGAAATTGAATTCGGGTCGTCGAGCCGGGTTTACGCCCTGACTTTGCACAAAGGTTTGTTTGTCAGTTCGGACGGCGGCATTGCCTGGACTCAGGCCACGCCGGCACTGACCGCCCAAAGTTTAAGCAGCAGCACCAGCGTTCAGGCGTCGGTCAGCCAGTTTGATGACCTGGCTCTGGATCGCAAGCAGCCGCAGGTTTTGTATTTGGCGACCGATCAAGGGCTATTCCGCTCGGTTAACGACGCCAAGACTTGGTCGTTTCTGTCTTTGCCGCTTAAGAACGCCTCCTTGCGGGTCAGCAGCGCCGCGGTCAATCCCAACAATTCCAACAACCTGTTTGTTGCCGTAGGTAGCACCATTTTTCAGAGTTCCAACGGCGGCGTGACCTGGGAAACCAAAATCCTGCCGACCCGAGCCGAAGTTAAGCGGATCGTCATTGACCCGCAAACAAGTAATGAGCTATATTTAGGACTCAGCAATCCATAATTCAAATTTATGACACCTGAAATTATCAGCAAGAAACAGCCGGAATTCCAAAAGGCCGTGGATCATTTAAAAAACGAGCTGGCAACCCTGCGCACAGGAAGAGCTTCTACCGGCCTGGTTGAAAATATCGTTGTCGATTTTTATGGGACCGCAACGCCGCTCATGCACATGGCTCAGATCAGCGTCCCGGAGCCGCGCATGATTGCGATTCAGCCGTTCGATAAAAATTCGCTGAAGGATATTGAAAAAGCCATCCAAGCTTCAAATTTGGGAATCAACCCGGTTAACGACGGATTATACATTCGCTTAACGATTCCGCAGATGACCGAGGACCGCCGCAAGGAGCTGGTGAGGGTCGTGTCTCAAATGGCGGAAAAGGCGCGCATCAGCGTGCGCAACATCCGCGAAGATATTTGGAAAGAAATTCAGACCATGGAAAAGGACGGCAAGATAGGTGAAGACGGTAAAATTTCCGGCAAGGAAGATTTGCAGAAAATGGTGGATAAATTTAATGACGAAATCAAAAAAATTGCCGAGGCAAAAGAGAAAGAGGTTTTGACGATATAATGATACTGCTTACAATATTGGTTTTTATAGTCATTCTCGGCTTACTCGTGTTCGTCCACGAACTTGGGCATTTTATTATGGCCAAGCGCGCCGGCATGCGGGTGGATGAATTCGGCTTTGGCTTCCCGCCGCGGATTTTCGGTTTTACCCGCGGCGAAACAACCTATTCAGTAAACCTGATACCGTTGGGGGGATTTGTAAAAATTTTAGGCGAAGACGGCTCAGAAACTGCCGACCCCCGATCGTTCAACAACAAAAGCTTCTGGCAGCGGTTTGGGGTCTTGATTGCCGGAGTGAGCATGAATGTGATTCTGGCCTGGGTTTTGCTCTCTGTCGGCATGGCCGCCGGTTTGCCCACCATCGTGTCCGAAACCGACCCCTTGCCCGCTGGCGCGCATTTGCGCAACGTTTCAGTGGGAATTTTGGAGATTCAAGCCGCCAGTCCGGCGGCGCTGGCCGGCCTTAAGGCCGGGGATTCAATTCTCCAGATTAACGGGCAGGCAATCACTTCGGTGGAACAAATCCAGGCCCTGACCAAACAAGCAGCGGGCCAGCTTGCCGTTTATACGATTCGGCGCGGCTCGGAAATTTTTGAAAAAACAATTATCCCGCGGGCCAACCCAAAGGAAGGTGAGGGTTCGCTGGGCGTGGCCTTGGGCAGCGTCGGATTTTTGTCTTATCCATGGTATCAAGCGCCGATCCGGGGCGCGATTGCTGTCTACAATATGATCGCTTTTACCCTCATCGCATTTGTCGGCATCATCTGGCAGCTGCTGCAGGGCCAGTCTGTCGGAGCGGCGCTGGCCGGCCCGGTCGGGATTGCGGTTTTAACCCGCGACGTTACCGTTCTGGGTTTCATTTACATTTTGCAGTTCGCGGCCGTACTCTCGGTGAATTTGGCGATTATCAACGCCGTGCCGTTTCCGGCGCTCGACGGCGGCCGGATTTTGTTTTTGATCATCGAAAAATTGCGCCGCAAAAAAATGAATGTCCGGGCCGAACAGCTGGCCAACACCATCGGGTTTATTTTGCTGATTTTGCTAATGGTCGCGGTCACGATCAAAGACGTCGGGCGATACAGCGAAGGATTTAAGCATTTGTTCCAAAGAATGTTTTAATCTATTCTTGCCGCTTTCTTCTAGAAGAAAGCGGCGGAAAGAAGTCGGAAATTCGACGGACTCGCGACAATGACATATCTAACCGGGTCTTTGTCGCTCGGACAGGGTCGAATTTCCAGGGGCTGCTGTTTAACCCTTGGTGTCAGATAGCAGTTCGCCCCTCTTAATGTAAGAGGGGCACGTAAGAAAAAGCGTTAGCGGGGAGTTATAATTTTAAAGCATTTAAATAACGCCCTAGGGCGTTATTTTTGTAAGAGCGCGGCGAGGGTGCTTGGATCGAAATCCTTGCAACCCCCGCGCGTCGGTTAGCCTTGCGGCGTTTACTGTGCGCCGCAGGCAGGCGTTCCTCTCCTCGCTGTTGTGGCCTAGCGACCGCCGCCCAGAAGGTCGATGGCGTCGGTGGTTGGCTTGGCGCCGCGAACACCCTCATTGGGTTCGAGCGGGGCCATGGTCGGCTGGTTGTCCGTGCGGGCGAGCCTCAAGCTCTCTGCTGGTTCTCCGCCCCGGCGAGGCAAGTCCAACTTGAGACGGAAGGGCCCGGAGGTCAGAGTTTCGGGCTTTTGCACCAGCCTGTTCATTACTGCGTTAGTCACAGTAATGGTGAGATTGGTTGGCAACGGAAGCTCGACGTCGTTTCTCCTGGCGAAGGCAAACACCGCGTCGCCGATGATTCCCATCAGCTCATCTCGATTCAGAACCGCAGGCGGCTCATCAGGAGGCCAAGCTCGCCTCGCTTGGCCGACCTTTGCGGACAGATGATCGCCGAGCCCTTCGAAGTCAGGATCGACGACAGCAACAGTGCCTCGTTCGTCAAACCGCTCTTTCCTGTGGTGCTTCCTGGCTCGCCGCCGCCAGGCCTTCCTGACGCGCCAAACGATGACCGCGGCCGGAATGCCGAGCCAAAAAATGATCTCAGTCAATGTGATCCTCCTCTAACACCGGTTTTGCGGCCGGCGGGAATAATGCGTTTGAACGTCAGACGTTCTTTCCGCAATAGCCAAATAATATATAATTATACGCTTTTTTGGCGGTTTTGTCAAGAAGTCGTTCGGACAGATTGCAAAATTACCGGCTGTCAAAATCTGCTGATTTTGCAGCCTGCGTGCTGGCGCCATCGCGCTGCGCAGGCTAATTTTGCAACTATACTCGCTTAGGAAAGCATGGTCTGGTATAATTCAGCTTATGAAGCAATCAGAACTGTTCACTAAGACCCTCAGACAAGCGCCGAAAGACGAAGAAACTCTCAACGCACAGCTTTTGATCCGCGCCGGCTACGTCAACAAGCTGATGGCCGGGGTGTATTCGTATTTGCCATTAGGTTTGCGCACCCTGAATAAAATTGCCCAGATTGTGCGCGAGGAAATGGATGCGATCGGTGGCCAGGAAATTCTGATGCCGGCCCTGCATCCGGCGGAAATCTGGAAAAAAACCGGCGGTTGGGACAAAATTGACGTACTGTTTAAGATCAAATCGCGCACGGAGAAAGATTACGCGCTGGGCCAGAGCGAAGAAGAAGTCGTCACACCGCTCGTTTTGGGTTACCTGGACAGCTATAAAGATCTGCCCAAAGCCGTGTATCAGGTGGGCTGGAAATATCGCGACGAGCTGCGGAGCAAATCGGGACTCCTTCGCGGCCGCGAGTTTTTCATGAAAGACATGTATAGTTTTCATGAGACCCAGACGGACTTTGATAAATTTTACACCATCGTTAAACAGGCGTATTTGAAAATTTTTGAGCGCGTGGGCCTGGTGGCGAAAGTGACCGAAGCCTCGGGCGGCAGCTTTAGCCAGAAAATTTCCTATGAGTTCATGGTGCTCACCGACGCGGGTGAGGATAATATTCTGTATTGCGATGCCTGCGAGTTCTGCGTTAACGTTGAAATTGCCAAACAGCAAGCCGGGGATACCTGCCCCAAGTGCGGCAAAGGCCAATTGAATGCGGCCAAAGCCTCGGAAGTGGGCAATGTCTTTGATCTCAGCCAGAAGTACGGGCAAGATTTTGATTTGGGTTTTAAGGACAAGGAAGGCAAGAAGCAATTTCCAATTATGGGCTGTTACGGCCTGGGCATTTCGCGGCTAATGGGCGTTTTGGTGGAAAAATTCCACGATGACAAGGGTATCCTCTGGCCTCGATCCGTCTCGCCGTTTGATTTTCATCTGATCAACATTGCCCGGGATTCCCGGGTTGCGGACGAGCTTTACATTGCTTTACAGCGGGAAAATTATTCAGTATTATATGACCAACGAGACGATTCCGCCGGCCAGAAATTCGCGGACGCTGACCTGATCGGGATCGTGGTCCGAATTTTGGTCTCCGATAAAACACTTAAAGAAGATGCCGTGGAAGTCAAGCCACGCAATAGTGATTCAGCGCAATTAATAAAAACCAAAGAGCTCTCAAAGTTTCTCAAAAACAAATAGCAGCAAGCCTTTAATTCCTGACTTTTCATGGCGATCCTTGATTACGTTTACGATAAATTCTCCAAAGACATAGGAATTGATTTGGGCACGGCCAATACTCTTGTCTATGTTAAAGGCAGGGGTATTGTTATTAATGAGCCATCGGTTGTTGCGATTAACCAAAAAACCAAGCAGATTTTGGCGATCGGCGACGAGGCTAAGCGTATGGTCGGCCGCACCCCGGCCCACATTGTGGCGCACCGGCCGCTGGTGGACGGCGTAATTTCGGATTTCGAGGTAACCGAGGCCATGCTTAAATATTTTATTAGCAAGGTCAACCAGTCTTCGGTCGGATTTTTATCCCGGCCGCGCGTAGTCATCGGCATCCCATCCGGCGTGACCGAAGTCGAAAAACGAGCTGTCCAGGATGCAACCTTAAATGCCGGGGCGCGGATGGCGTTTTTGATCGAAGAACCAATGGCCGCGGCCATTGGCGCGCGCATGCCGGTGCAGGACCCGGCCGGCTCGTTTATTGTGGATATCGGGGGCGGCACGGCGGAAATCGCGGTGATTTCCCTGGGCGGCATAGTCACTTCGCGCTCAATCCGGATTGCTGGCGACGAAATGAATGAAAATATCATCCAGTTCGCACGCGAGGAATTTAATTTGCTCGTGGGCGAACGCACGGCGGAGGATGTGAAAATCAAAATCGGCTCGGCTATCAGTATGAAAGACAACAAACTCAAAGCTCAAATTCGCGGTCGTGATTTGGTTTCCGGTCTGCCGAAAGAGGTCACGGTGACGGATGAACAAATCCGCCATGCCATTTCCCGATCCGTTAAGACCATAGTCAACAACATTAAGTCGGTTGTGGAAGAAACGCCGCCTGAACTGGTGGCGGATATTATGGAAAAGGGTATCACTCTGGCCGGCGGCGGCGCCCTGCTGCGCGGCTTGGATAAATTGATTGCCCAGGAAACTGCCATGCCAGTGATGGTCGCTGATGATCCGTTGACCTGCGTCGTGCGCGGCACCGGCATTGTGCTGGAGGATTTAAACACCTTGAAAGACGTTTTGGTTCTAACAGAGTTTGAGCAGATTCCAAGATAGTAAACAGTAATCAGAAAACAGTAAGCAGAATTTTCTGATTACTAATTACTGCTTACTGATTACTTTATGAGATTTATTTACACCAAAACTTTTGCTCGGTTTTTTGCAATTTTTTTAATTGTCGCCCTTTTGGCGATTTTTGACGCCCAGGGCTACTTGGGTTATATCAAGGATGGGTTTTTGAGGGGTTTTGGTCTAATCGCCAACCGGGTCAGCCAGGTTACCAATATCGGCAAAAGTGTTTTTAGCACTTTGTTTATCATCAAGGATTTGGTTCACGAAAACGCGGCCCTATCGCAGCAGGTCGACCAGTTGGCGTTTGACAACGCGCAGCTAAAGTCGGCGCAAAACGAAAACATTTCATTGCGGAAAGCGCTGAACTACAAACAGCAGGCCAAACTCAATTTATTGCCGGTCGAGGTTTTAACGCAGGATCCCACGGGCTTTAGCCAAACGATCATTTTGGACAAAGGAGCCAATGCCGGCCTGCAGATTGGCCAGGCGGTCGTTACGGCGCCCGGAGTTTTGGTCGCGCGCATCGCGCAAGTTTCTCCGACTACGGCTGCCGCGCAATTGATTACGGATCCGGCCACCGTAATAAATGCGGAGGTGGTGGATTCTGGGGCCAAGGGCTTGATTCGCGGCGAGCACGGCCTGACTCTGGCGCTGGACATGGTGACCCAAAACGAGCTGATTAAAACCGGGGACAGCGTCATCGCTTCCGGACTATCCGGTGATTTCCCGAGAGGCCTGCTGATTGGCAATATTTCCGCCATTCGATCACAGGTTACGGAACTGTTTCAGAAAGCCTATGTCACTCCGGCCGCCGACTTTCGAAATCTTAAATTTTTGTTCATTGTTCTTTGATTGTAAAAAAATATAAATTTATTATTTAACGATTATTTCTAATGGGATGAAAATTTTTATTTGGATTTTGGCCGTATTTTCTCTGCTGGTCCTGCAAAATGGGGTCCTCGCCCCGCTGCATCTGATGCCGGCGAATCTGATTCTGGTGTTGATGATTATGGCTTTGTTGTTCGACGGTATTCAGACGGCCTTAATTATCTGCCTAAGCGGCGGGATTATGCTGGATTTTTTGGCCGGCGCCAACCTGGGACAAGTCACCCTAGCCTTGTTGTTTACAGCTCTCATCAGTTTCACGTTGTTTGAGTTGTTTATATCGCGCGAGCCCAATTGGATGCTAGTGGCGGTTTGCGTGGCCGGGGTAACTGGGTTGTTCGCCGTCGGATTCGCCCTTTCCAATTGGCTCTTTGGCTCACTGGGAATTGGTTTGGATCTAATCTCTAAATCTTTTTGGACCAATCAGTTTCCATTGAGTTTAATTTTTAATTTAATTTTCGCTTATCCGGTGGCAAAGTATTTTTCGTTGACCCAATTTGTCTATGCAAAATCCATTCGGCATTGAAACTAAAAATTTCGGTAAAAAAATAACCCGGGGTAAAAACCTCGGCTTTGATGAGGCGTTTTTGGATTTACGGCAGACCGAGCCGGAAGTGCTTGAGGACGAACGCGAGAGCGTCAACTATCGCATCTTGGGCGTAGTGGTCGGGATCTGCCTGATTTTATTGGGGGTGAAAGTTTTTGCCTTGCAGGGAATCGACGGTTCCTATTATCGGGCTCTGGCCGAAGGCAACAAGCTCCGCACTCAGGCGGTGCTGGCTCCACGCGGACTCCTGATTGATCGTTACGGTAAAATTATCGCGGCCAGTCAGCCAAGCTTCGAGCTCGACGTTATAACCGCGTTCCTGCCGGCGAAAGCGGCGGAGTTGGCCAAGAAACTCGATGAAATTGCTTTGATTTTAGGGCAAGATGCGGGCAGCTTGGCCGAGCAAATATCGAAGATGATACCGGATTCGTATCAGGAACAGGTTCTGGCCCAAAACATTGTCAAAGACCAGGCATTGATTTTAATTGCCAAGGCCGGGGAGTTTCCGGGTTTTGTCGTTGAAAACAACGCGATCCGGGATTACAAAGAGCCGCTGGCTTTTACTCATCTGACCGGCTATACTGGCAAAATTACCCAAGCGGAATTGGAAGCGCATGAATTCGATAATTATGCGCTCAATGATAATATCGGCAAGACCGGATTGGAATACCAGTATGAGGCGTATCTGCGCGGGATTAACGGCAAGCGACAAATTGAAATTGATGCCACAGGCAAATTTAAGGGCCAGTTGGCCGAAGTGCCGCCGGTTGCTGGC
>MFEY01000006.1:31139-32335 GCA_001780035.1 Candidatus Doudnabacteria bacterium RIFCSPHIGHO2_12_FULL_48_16 | reverse complement strand
TAAGAGGTTTTTCGCGCTACGCGGCTATCACGCTCTTTGGCTGGCCTTTCCAGGGCCATTCGGCTAAACAGCTCCAATTGAAATCTTCAGAATCATTACAGTGATTCAATGAATGATTGTTGTAACCCTAATCCTTGCAAGGCCTGTAAGCTTTAACTAAAGTTTCAGACAATCTTGCGACTGCCCTTCAACTTCAGAACACAAAGTTAGTTTAGACTCTTCCCCGTTCGCTCGCCACTACTAGGAGAATGAGACAATACCCTAGAATGTCCAATTTCAAATTCCCAATGCCAAATTTGACATTTGAAATTCGTCATTAGACATTCTAAAGATAATGCCCTTTTTTTCTTTTCCTCGCGTTACTGAGATGTTTCACTTCACGCGGTTCCCGCTACTGTAGACACCACATCTACATAGCATGTGCTCTTCAAGCACATAGGTTGCCCCATTCGGAAATCTCCGGGTCAAAGGTTAGTTGCCACCTCACCGAAGCATATCGTCGGCTCTCACGTCCTTCTTAGGCTTAAACTGCCAAGGCATCCACCATACACTCTTAAGTGTTTAATTCATTTACCCCCTCACCAAAATTTTGGTGCGGGGGTTTTATTTGACTAGCAATTAGTGACTGCTAATTTGCCCCGTTTACAATGACGAGGACTTGGATTCAGATATATTCGCAAGACCACTAACTTCTTGCGTTTCGTATGCGCCTACCGGAGACTCATCATCTCCATACGCATCGAACTAAAAATATATCTCTTTAGATGCCGGTTGGTTGTTAAAGTTCAAGCCGGAACAGTTATTGGATTTAAGATTTAGGATTAAAGCTGCTGACCCAAGGGTCAGACCACTTTAATCTTTCAACTTAAATCCTTAATCTGCATAACATGCACAATCCACTGCTTGCTTTCAGAACCTGCTTAAAATCAAGCTGTGCGGTGAAGCAGTGAACTCTACATGCTATCAATAACTTGGGCGATTAAAAAACCGCCTTGCGGCGGGCCTCTTAACTTAACACACAAAAATGCGTGCTAGTTCGGGGAACCGCCTTTTTTGATCACTAAATGTCCTGAATTTACCATAGATTAAGCCCATTCTTGAGGTTAATTCTGGCTTTTTTAAACTTGTAGACCAATTATAACTCTTTTAGGTAACCATGTCAACCCCCTATTGGGGACAAAATGTGGAAAGTCGCT
>MFEY01000006.1:0-31095 GCA_001780035.1 Candidatus Doudnabacteria bacterium RIFCSPHIGHO2_12_FULL_48_16 | reverse complement strand
GGCCTCGCCTGTACGGCCAACTGCTTTTGCCGTGGCGGCTGTGAACCGAGACATCTCAGAACCTCGTGACGGTGTGGCCCAGCAGGCACAGATTGCATTGGTTGGCCGGCATTATCACGATGCCGTCATCGTATTCAGCCAACGCGTAGTTCGGCAGATTTACGAGTTCATACGCCGCCTGCAGATTCATGCGGTCATACCACTCGGCGGTCCCGAGCAACGTGGCGCCGGCTTCGAGCAGCGCCAGGCTGCTTTGATAGAATGTCCAGCCGGTGTTGCGGACGTCGTCGGCGAGCAACACCCTCTTGCCCTCGACGATTTTCTGGCAGCTCGGTGGCAGGATGAGTTTGCCCCTTTCGTCCGGGTCCTCCTGGATCTCCACGAACTGCACCTGCTCGTGAATGGCATTCTGGCGGCCGTCGATCATCGTCGCCAACATCAGGCCGATTTTCGCCCCGCCCCGCTCCGGTCCGGCCACGACCTGAGTCTTCTCCAGCACACTGGCCGGAATGGCGTGGTCGATCATGTCGTTGAGTAGGCGGATGACCAAATGCGGCCGGCGAAAAATCTGGTGCGGATCGATCCAGACCGTGCCGTGAAAACCGTTGCCGTAATCAAAGTGCTGGTCGGTCCGCAATGCCTGCGACTCATGCAGCACCCTGATAGTCTGGGTTTGCGTCACCAGATGCGCCAACCGATTGGAGAGCGTCATGGGATTGGGGTTTTCCTCCTTGACCCTTTGTTTTTCCCAGTAGGCGGAAAGCCCGCCTAAAACGCTCCTATCATAACCAAAAACCCCGCCTTTAGCAAGGCGGGATTAAAGATCAAAATTTATTATTGCCCGGCTGAACTGTTAACGATCACGCCGGAAGTGGCATCGACATAAACAATCTTGGGGATGAGATTGAGCAGGCCGCCGACTTGCCAGACTTTCTTGTTGTTCTGCGTGATCAGTTGAACCGAAATTACGGTATCGATTTGCGCCGAAGCCTTGGCTAAGTCCGTGGCTTTGGCCGCGCTGATTTTTAATCCGCCTTCGCTCTGGCTCTTGGTCGAAGCATGAATGGTATTGCCGATCAAATCCAAATCCGAAGTGACTTCAAAATTATTTTTGACCGTTCCGTCGATATCCATACCTTGGGTCGAACTCTCTTCAATTCTGCCGGATTTGATTGTAACCGTATTCGCGGAATCAACCTCGACGTTGGCGTTGCTCTTGATTTCCAGTTTGACCACCGGCGTTAAGATAACTTTGCCGTTGCCGGTTATGTGCAAAGATTTGTCGAGTAAGAAATCAATGGCGATGGTGGAAGTCTGACCAGATTCTACCACCAATTTCCCCACCAGCTTGAGTTCCCCAGAAGGTAATTGGGCGGTGACTTGGGTGCCGTCAGTCATAACCACAACGACTTTGCTGACATCCAGACGGATTTGGTTATAGATTCCGGCTTCGATCTCGGCTTGCGCCAACAGTTCCCAGGAATTGGAGTTTTTGAGGCTGATTAGATCAACGGTCTGGTCAGTTTCCGTGACGGTAACCCAACCCTGACTCGTTCCTTGGACTTCAATCTGATCAACGGTCAGGTTGACTGCCTTGATGTTTTGAAGCGAGGCGGCTGCATCGGTCACCGCAACCACCAGCCGGCCGGTGCCGGATTCTTGGTTTAGCGGGACTTGTGAACTCTCGTTTTTATTGGCTTTATAAACCCATAAGCCGACTGCGACGATGATTAAAATAATCAACCCAATGAGCCAGTTTTTTGATTGTTCGGTCATAAATTTAGAATTAAGAATTCCTGCCCAATTAATCGAACGGCGATTGATCACGTTACAACCATTTTATTTCAGCAGTTTCAAAAATTCCTGTTCTGTCAAAATTTTTATTCCCAACTTTTCTGCCTTGTCTGCTTTCGATCCCGGACTTTCGCCGACCACCACGTGATCCGTGTTTTTACCAATATAAAAAATAATCTAAGTTTAAGCCTAGATTAAGATAAATAAATTATTTACTTTTTAAGCTCCACGATGGGTCCTACAGGCGAATTCATATCAGCCGAATTTGCTGGCACAACGTTTGCAAAACTATGACCCCAAGACAGAAAAACTTCTTCCGAAGGGAAGGGATAGCGCAAATCCTTGCCCAAAAAATAGATGGTGCCCTCGAAAATTACCAAGGTGCCGCGGGGATGCCGCTGGGTAGCATCAGAGATTACCTCCCCTGCCGGGATGTTGGCTGTATCTACCTCAACCACGCTTGAAAGCTTGCGGCCGGACTCTTTAAATACTTCTAGTGAGGTAAAGCCTCGCTTCAAGCCATTCTCAATTACAAAAATTGTGCCGCGATCATTTATCAAAGCACCGTCCCTTAGAGGACTCATAGCGGGATCCGATAAGTTTGATGTCTCTGTATCGAAGATAATTATTTTTAAAAAGGAAGAACCTACTCCGACAATATTTACTCCCGCTGTCTTTGAGCTCCCGGAAATTATCTTGGTGCTTGAATCAAACGTCAACCCTAAGGGCAAATTAGTTACATTATCTATAAAAAGCGGGGACTGTGTTCCCTTTGGAGTGTCAATCCCTGTAAATTGATAACTAAAAGGTTGCCCCACAAAACCCACCGCTGAGGCTGGGCTTGTCATTACAGGTATGCTCTGTTCTCTGTCCTTGATCCAGAATACCAGTCTTGCTCTGCCAGTTCCACTCGCGTTGGATACTTTGACAAAGACCGAAATGTTTTCATTTTGAAATGGAATCGCGGAAATTAAGCCGGCAGAATTAACCGGCAGGTTATTTCTAAAAGTTTCATTGCTGAAAAATTCAATTTCGAAACTCGTTGGATTATTGGTCGCGGTAATCTGATAAGAAAATGGCTCGCCGGCAAAAGCTCTGGCCTCAAGCGAACTAGTGATAACAGGGATATTTGGATTAGGCAAAATGGTCAAAGCCAGTTTGTTCGAAACAGTGGAACTGCTTGATGTGGCGGTCAGATCAATTGTAAAATTGCCGAAAAAGTCAGGAGTGCCCGAAATTATTCCTGACTTGGGGTCAACAGACAATCCACCATGTAAAAACAAAGAATTTTTCACATCAGGCAAGGATGCATCGAAACTCGTCGGACTATTGTTAGCAGTAATTTGGTAACTGAATGGTACGCCCATTTTAGCTTTAGCCGTAAGTGGGCTGGTAATCGCAGGCGTGGTGGCCGAAGCCGGTATTACCGTTACCGTCAAAGAAGAAGTTACGATTCCTGCGCTATTAGTAGCAGTCAGTATATAGGTAGTCGTGACCGTAGGAGAAACGTTAAAAGAAAAAGTTGAGCCAATGCCAGAAACCACGCCAACTCCATTATTGACGGAAACCGTAGGAGTCGGCGTGCCCGTGACTTTGGCTATCAAGCTCGCGGTTTCTCCGGACTTGATTGGCGCATTGGAACCAGTGGCGTTGCTGCTAAAAAATGAGACGATAACCGGAGCACTCGTTGTACCGATTGATTTCGTAATAACGTTGATAACATTAGAAGTAGCAGATTCATTCCCCGCAGCATCTACAGCGCTGACTTTGTAAGTATACGTACGCTCAGGAGAAAGCAGACCTTCTCCCCAAGAGGTAGGACCTGCAGTATCAGTCAAAAGGCCATCTCTATAAATTCTGTATCCTGCTAAACCTACGTTATCGGTAGAGGCTGTCCAAGATAAATCAACGTTCGAAGACCCAACCGAGTCGACTTTTAGGTTAGTTGGGGTAGAGGGTGCTTGGGTGTCAGGATCTCCTGTTATTACGACCACTAATTTATTTGAAGTGCCGTTTGCGTTAACGACATAGACGTAATGACCATTAGAAGACAAAGATAAGGGCAGCGTAAAGGAAATAGTCTGACCATTAGACGTGAGGCTTGCGACTTTGTCATTAGGAGTTATGTATACGATATTGTCAGTAGCGGTAAAACCAGAACCGGTTATAACCAGGGACTCACCTGCTCTTGCCGTGGTCTTAGAAAGACTAGAGATCACGGGAACATCTGCAGCATACGCAACCGATAAAGGACTAAGAATGGATAAACCGAAAATAAAGCTGATAGATAAAACTATAACCACCATGTTCCGAAATCCACGAGTTTGTTGAAATCTCATGTAAATATTTTTGTATTTTGTTTCTTTTTTATACTTCAACTAATTATATATATTATAGCATATTTTAAGAATTTAGTAAAGCTTTAAACTGTTTTTCATTGATAATTTTGACCCCTAATTTTTTTGCTTTCTCTTCCTTGGATCCGGGATTCTCCCCGACCACCACATAATCCGTGTTTTTCGAAACGGATGACGACCAATTCCCCCCTGCTTCGCGCACGGCCTGCTTTGCCTCTTCGCGGGACAAGAATTCCAAACTGCCGGTGACCACAATGCTTTTGCCGGTGAGCGGGGTGGTTTTGACTTTAACCCGCTCGATTTGAACCCGAACGGCTAGAAACTTGCGGATCAATTCCTGGTTGCGTTTGGATTGGAACCACTCATAAACCGAGTCAGCAACAACTTCCCCGATATTCGGGATGGCATTGATCTCATCCTTCGAGGCGGCCCCCAACCGCTCGATCGAACCAAACCTTTGAGCTAGATCAAATGCGGTTTCTTCTCCGACATGTAGGATGCCCAAGGCGTAAATAAACTTGGGCAACGTGATTTTTTTCGCGCCCTGAATCGAAGCAATAATATTCTCAGCGCTCTTTTCGGCGAACCGCTCCAATATCTCTATGTCTTCTTTTTGCAGCCCAAACAAATCCGCTCCGTCCTTGATCAGTCCGGTTTCAATGAATTTATTCAAAATCTTAGGCCCGATGCCGGCCATATCAAAAGCTCCTTTGCTGACCAAGTGTCGAATCCCGCGCGCCTGCTTGGCAAAACAATTTTTATTGGAACAGACCCAGTCCACCATACCCTCTTTTCGGAGCACGCTCGAGCCGCAAATCGGACACTTTTTCGGCATATGAAAAATTGTTTCCTTGCCGGTGCGCATTTTGGGCAATACTTCCACAATATCCGGAATAACATCGCCCGCGCGCTGCAAAACCACGGTGTCCCCAATGCGTACGTCCAAACGACGGATCTCGTCTTCGTTATGTAATGTTGCCCGCGAGACGGTCGTCCCCGAGACGAAAACCGGTCGCAAAACCGCGATTGGCGTCAGTTTCCCGGTGCGGCCGACCTGAACGATAATATCATCCACCACGGTGGTTGCTTTTTCCGGCGGAAACTTAAAGGCAATCATGCCGCGCGGCGCTTTGCCGACGACGCCGAGCCGTCTAAGCAACTCCAAGTCATTGACGGAGACCACGATTCCGTCAATCCCAAACGGCAGATCGGCGCGCAATTTTAAGACTTGTTCGTAAAATTTCAAAACTTCCGTCAGATTCCGAGCCCGCTTCTGAGTTTCGCTCACTTTAAAGCCCAGGCCACGTAATTGCTTATGAACCTGCTCGTGGGTTTTTAAACCTAACTCGGTCACAACATCGTAAGCATAAAACTGCAGCTTGCGGCTGGCGGTGATTTTTGGATCAAGCTGGCGAATCGACCCGGCGGCGGCGTTGCGGGTATTGACGTATGGGGGCTTGCCCTCCTTGGCCTGCTGGCGATTTAACTCCGCCCAGACTTGCTTGGTCATGATGACTTCACCCCTGACCTCCAGGTGGTTGGGTTCGGGCAGTTCCAACGGAATCGAGTGAATGGTCCGGATGTTGGCTGTGACATTTTCCCCGACAAACCCATCGCCGCGGGTCGCCGCGATAGCCAGTTCTCCTTTGACATACCGCAGGCTGACGGCCAAGCCGTCAAATTTTAACTCACAGTAATAATCCAGGGGTTGGTTGGGAATAATTTTCCTGATCCGGGCCTCCCAGGCGGTCAGCTCTTCAAAGCCAAAGGCGTCAGTCAACGAAAGCATTCGATTTTTATGTTCGACTTTTTCGAATTTATCGAGCGCTATACCCCCGACCCGGCTCGTCGGCGAATTTTTGAGTTTCAGCTGTGGATATTTGGTCTCCAGCTCGATCAGTTCCCGGGTTAAAGAGTCGTAAATTTCGTCGGTTACAGCCGGGTCATCCAGGACATGATAGCGGAATCTAAACGAATTTATCTGTTCCACCAGCTTCTCTATGCGGATTTTGGCCTGTTTGACATCCATGCTTTGACAAAGGGTTTTTAATATCTTAAAATTGGGATAAGAAATCTTTCAAATTTTTCTTCTCACCTTGCGGGAGAAGATGTCCCGCCAAAGGCGGGACAGATGAGGGGTAAAACACCCTCACCCGCCCCTTGGGGCACCCTCTCCCGTCGAGGGAGAGGGATAATCAGAAGAAAAACAAATCAAATCGAGAGATGAATCCCGTTAGAAATTACCCTACTAAAACTTTAACGGGACAATCCCACAGCGACTAGTTGTAAACGATACAAATACTAACATTTTAACATATTTCTAACGGGATGAAATACATTCGGCCCCATTTATCACCCGAGCTTCGCGCTCAGATCACTCCCTCCTCCCGGCGGGATGTGAAACTGACCGCCGCTGGGGCATTTTTTTTGGTAGCGAGCCTGCTACTGGTCGTCAATCTATGGCCAAAAGGAGCTGACACCTCTGTCTCTAATAATAATGCAGATTTACAACTAGCACAATCAGACCCTGATGGCAGTTTTGGCCAGTCAAAGGAGGTTCTGGGCGAATCAACCCAGGCTCCGGCCGCTCCTGAATGGACCGAATACACCGTTAAGTCGGGCGATACCCTTTTCAATATCAGCCAGCAGTATAATATCCGCTGGGATTTGATTGCCCAGATCAATAGCCTGTCTGAGCCTTACGTCCTGCATGCCGGCCAGAAGCTAAAAATTCCCCAAGCCACCACCAGTCAGGTTCCGGGAAAAATTTATACCGTCAAATCCGGAGAGTCCCTGATTCAGATTGCCAAGCAGTTTAACATTACCGTCAATGATATCGTAGCCGTCAACCCCAATTTGCAGAATTCTGATCTGATAACTGCAGGACAAGTCATAAAACTTCCGTAACAATTTGCTCCGACGCGCAAGCGGTCGGAGCCCCGACTCGACAAGGTCGACGTCGGGGCAGAATTCCGATCTGATAACTGCAGGACAAGTCATCAAGCTACCCTAACCACGTAACCCGTATCACGTATCAAAACCCCGTGGAATAAACCACGGAGTTTTTTTGTTACTTGTTTTATGATACGTGTTACGTGACCTACTGCGGCACTGTAACGTTGATTCTCCGAGTATATGACTCAAAGTTGCTGCTGCAGCTGGTAACCGGCGATTTGGAACTGCATCCCGTGGCATCCACCGTCGGGAAATCCGGCATGCCCTGGTTGGTGTTGACATCGACAGTGGCATTGCCGGCCGAGCTGATGGTCACTTGCATGCGCCCCTCCGTATCTTCCTGCACACCATTGATATTGATCGTTTGGCTGGCACCGGGGCTAACCGTGGCGCTACCGACAAAAGGACCATTGTTAATCCGGCTGATGCTGACGCCAATCTGAAAATTACCCGACCGGTGGGTGGCAGACAGCCAGGTATACGGAAATTCCGACAAATCAATATCGCCATTGACGTTATTCGGGTCGTAAAGGTAAAAAACCAGTGGGATATTGGCCTTTAAGGTCAAGGTGGCCGAGGCATAGGATTTGCACGACGTAACCACCGTATTAGTCCCCAAATTTTGGGTGGTTTGCCCGGACGTACAATTGACCAGGGAAGTGTTGCGCTTGATCGACCAAACCCCCTGTTCGCCCGCAGTTTCCGCGGCGGAAATGGCCGGCTCGGTGACCGCAATGGCCCGGGAGGACCGGATTTCCTGAACTGTTAAGGCGGCTACGGTCAGAATCGTCAAAGTCAATCCAGCCAAAATCAAAATCGCTAATAATAAGGTGGCGCCGGTTTGATTTTTATGATCATGTCTCATGGTTGTCTCGAGAGATAACCTCGGGTAGTAAATGTCCCCTGCAAATTCAGCTTGATCGTGCTGGCTTCCTGCTGGCCATAATTGGAAGTCAATTCCAGAACCACGGTCACGTGCGGCTGTTCGTTGTGGGTTTTCGCGATCGTATAAGGATCGCCAACAGGCGCGACTAAAAACTGAAGCTTGGTCACCTCAACGGCGGCGGAATTCAAGTTGGTCACCGCGCCGTTTTTATCCAGAATCAAATTGGTCCCGCTCAAATAAAAATGTTCAATCAGATTGGCCTGATCCTCGACGTATAAATCAGCGGTACCGGCAGCGTTGCCGCCGGGGTAACTGGCATAGTCAATATTCCCGTTGCGGACTTCCTTGGCCAGGTATTCCAGAATGAACCGGGCATTCTGAGTCACCGCGCGCGAGGCCCGCGATTTGCGGTCCAGTTGTGTCGTGGCGACATACACGCCCAGAATCGAACTGACGACAAAGGCAAATACCGCCGTCGCGACTACCGACTCAATCAAAGTGAAGCCTTTCTGGGATTTCATTTATAATCCTTCCAATTAGTGAGGTGTTCTTCGACTGTAATTTTACAAGGGGTGACGAGATTGATTAAATCTTGATTGGAATTAAATGCGGTGCAATTCTTGCCCTGCCAAGCGACGACCGATTTTATGATCAACTCCTGGTTCGAATTCTGATTGGTGTAAGGGGAGGCGGAATTAAAAGATAAATTGATCATGCGAGCAAAGGTCGACGTGCCGTTGGCGCTGCCGCTGTAGGTTCCGTCGCTCTGCAAATAAAGGTAGTAGTTGTTGCCGTTATTCAAATCCCAGGTATTATTGCTGGAATTAAAGACCAATCTTTGATTGCCGCTATTTAAATCATAATTATTGTGGCTCGGAACTTTTTGGTAGGCCTTGGGAAAGCAAAGTTTGCCGCTGATATCGCTGCATGCGGTCAAATCCCAACTCGATCCTTTAACATCACCGGCCAGCCAATTGGAGTCGCGCATCATGCGCACCACTTCAATCCCCTCGCGGGCAAGATTGGCCGCGACAATTTCATTTTGGGTCAAACTCGAGGAGGAAAAAGCGTAAATGGCCAAACTCAACCCGGTTGTCAGAGCTGTCGTCAAAACGAAAATCGCGATGATTGTTTCAATCAAGCTCTGCCCGATTTGATTGTTTCTCTTCATCATCAAGGCTATTCTCCTATCCGGCCGGCCACACCGTCAACCGTTACCGTTTTGGCAGCCGAGCCATCCAGAATTTCAATACTAATCGTTGAGCGGGTAAAATTACTAAATGGGCCGCTGCCAACGCTGCTGCTCGTGGAAGCCGTGACCGCGCCAAACGGCGGAATAAACTTTAATTGCAAACTGGCGGTCGAAATCCCGTCAATTTTATAACCGTTGGCTTGGACCCGGATATTAGGCGTATAGCCGTATCGCTCCAAAAAATTCGAAACTCCACATTTATCAATCCCGTACAGTTCAATCGTCTGGCTGGCTGTAAAAATAACTATGTAACTTTGGGCGGCCTTCCCTTGGCCGCAGGCAGAAGCGGCAATTTGTTTGGAAGTCAAAGTAAAATTTTGGGCATTTCGAATTCCGCTGATAACAGTATCGGCAGCCTGCGCCAATTCCTTTTGCTTCTGACCTTTCCTAAAATTAGCAATGCTGATCGTTGCAATCATAGCGACAATAAACATCACCACCAGCAGTTCAATGATTGTAAATCCGGAAAATTTTTGTTTCATAAGCCTATTAATTTAGCATACCAACCGGTGATCGCAGGGCCCCATATCAATACAATTATACCAGAAAATCCCAAAAATGCTCCGAACGGCAATTGCGACGATAATTGCTTCCGCTTTAGGCCAATCAATAAGACTCCAACCGCTGCGCCGCTGAAATAAGCCAAGGCGATACATGTCAGAGTCAGCGGCCAACCAAAGACCAAACCCAAGAACAAACCCAGCTTGACGTCGCCCAAGCCGATCCACCGCCCTTGGGACAATAAATACTGCAGCAGGAAAAACAGAGCCAATCCCGCGCCAGCCAGAAGAGATGGGACGAAGTGGCCCCCCCAAATGCCGCTGATAGCTGCCAGAATAATTCCTGGCCAGACTACCTTATCCAGAATCAAATAGTGCTTCAGATCAAACATCGCAATGACAATCAAGAAACTTGCAAAAACCAACTGAATCCAAAATTGGACATTGGATACTGGGGATTGATAATTCAAAGCGAGCAGACCAAAGGTTAGCGCGCAGGTGAGCTCAACAACCGGATATTGCCAGGAAATTTTTTTGTGACAAGTCCGGCAACGGCCCCGCAAAAATACAAAACTTAAGACCGGCACCAACTCCCAGGGGGTCAAATGCCGGCGGCAGGCAGGGCAGATCGAACGCGAGACCAGGATTGAACCGCCGTGATAAAGCCTATAGATCACGACATTGAGAAAACTGCCTATGATCAAACCAAGAATAATACTAACCACTGTCATTAAAATGGAGCGGTGGAAGTAATACCGTTCGAAGCGCTGAGATAATAAGTGCCGGCCGCGCCGATACTGGTCGCGCCTTCGGTTTTAAATTGCACTTTATAGTTACTGTAAACTGTGCCGCCGCAACCCGCGGATGACGTGCCGCCTTGAGTGTAAGTATAAGTGTAAGTCGGCGTCGTGGCATTGAGCGGATCCTGCGGAACCTTGAGCGCGGGCGTGCCCGAACAGGAAACTTGGGTGAAGTTGCTCTGAGCGGTATTCCAGCCGGCCGTAGCCGGGTAGCCGAATCCCAAATTGTAGTAAATATCCAAGCCGGACTTAATCTGCTGCATATCCGAGAGGCGTTTGGCGTCGCGGGATTTGAGCCGGGCGCTGCCGGCCGCCACGGTAATAACCGACGCCAACAAGCCGATGATCGCAATAACCACCAATAATTCGATCAACGTAAATCCTGATCTATTGTTTTTGATTTTTAATTGCATGGTTATTGGACTCCTTTGGAAGTTAAGAGGTGCATTCCCGCTTTTAGGCCGGCGGTTTTAATCCCGAGACAAAAACTGACTACATAATCGTCGCCGGCATATTTCTGATTGTAGGAATAGGCATTTGGAGTGGCCGGACAAACTCCGTTCGGTTTGGGCGGAGTCGGCCAATGCTCTAAGTACGTCGCGATCCCGTTCGGCACGCCATTGCCATAAGGATATAAACCGTTCTCTCTAAAATAATCTTTCAGGGCCAGTTGAATTTGCCGCACATCAACCAAGCGCTGCTGATTGCTCGACGCTTTGGCCGCGGAATTGAACGCCAGCAGCATGGTAATCGACGTCAGCAAAACAATACTTATTAAAATTACAATCTTTAAGCGAGCCATTTGGAGAGACTTAAGGGCGCTTGGCCCAGTCCCGATAAGTCGGGACTGGAAGAAAGCATCCTCAAGGTTAGTTGATGCCTGAAGGAGAGGCTGTGTGGTAACCGAGTGCGTATCCCCCGGTCGCTGCGCCTAAACAGAAGTTTAGGGTGTAGGACGAACCGCTCGAAACCTGAGCGTAAGTGTATCGGTTCCCGGTCGGTGAACCGTTGGTGTCCGTGCAGGTTCCGTCCGCCGGCAAAGGAGCCGTCGGCCAAGAAGCCAACAGGGTGCTGAACGCCGGTGTTCCGAACGTGCTGGTCGGCGCGTTAGTGGTTGCCGTCGGGTAGGAATTGTTATCATTGTATGATAATTCCAACGCGGTCATGATTTGGCGGACATCAGCCAACCGGCGGGCGTCGCGGGATTTGGCGCGGGCTGAGTTCAAAGAAACCAAGACCACGGCGGCCAAAATACCGATGATGGCGATAACCACCAACAATTCAATTAAAGTGAATCCCTTGTTATTTTGATTTTTCATTAAGTTCACCCCCTTCCGACAATGGAAACGGATTCTATCAGAGGCAAAAAGGAAAATGAAGCGTGTGTCTCAATCACCCGATGCTTCAGCTCCCTAAATCCCCCTCATGGAATCCCGAATCCTGTTAATTTTTTGTCTCATGGAAAGTAATTGCGCCCTAAGCTGCACTGGCTAAATTATATATCGGGAGTAAAATTCCTGCAACCATTACCGCCACCGCTAGGCCGAGCAACATCATAATAATCGGCTCCAGCAATGTGGTTAAAATCTTGAGTACTCCGTCAACTTCTTTCTCGTAAAATATGGCCAGCTTGTCCAAAATCTCTTGCAGGCGGCCGGTGGTTTCTCCAATCTGGGTCATTTGAGCGACAATCGCCGGAAATTCCGAGTGAGAGGTCAAAGCCGAGGCAATGCTTTTACCGTTTCGGACCTGATCAGCCGCTTCCAAGACAATGTCGCGATAAATGCTGTTCCCGATAATGTCTGCCACGGCTTCCAGGGCTTTCACGATCGGAATGCCGCCGGCCACCAGGGTCGACAGATTGCGGGCAAACCGGGCCATATACATTTTTTTAAATAAATTCCCAAATACGGGCAATTTAATTTTAACCAGATCCAAGACGTAACGGCCGCCGGCCGTCTGGCTGTAAAACCGATAACCGACCCCAAGGCCGATCAGGACGACTAACATGATCCACCAGTAATCTTGCATGATATGGGTCGTCACAATCAAAATCCTGGTTGTGATCGGCAGTTCGACCGCCGACTCCTGCAGCACTCCCACCAGCGGCGGCAGGACATATAAAAACATCAAGACGCCGACGATCAACAACGCGGCCATGATAAAAATTGGATAAGACAGCGAGCCGATCACCTTGGAGCGCAAATCGTAATCTTTTTCCAGCTGGTTGGCCAGGTAAGCCAATGAGTCATCCATCGTGCCTGACAATTCTCCGGCCCGCGTCAAGTTGACATAAAGATTGGAAAAAATCCTCGGGTAGCGCGCCAGGGCCGAGGACAAGCTTTCGCCGCTCTCGACGTGCTGGGCGATTTCGCCGATCACCGACCGCAGCTTGCTCGATGAAACCTGAATTTTTAAAATGTTCAAGGCCTGGACGATCGGGACCTTGGCATTGATCAGGGTTGAGAGTTGGCGGGAAAACAGCACGATTTCCTTCATCGAAACCCGGTCAAAGATTTTAATCCGTTCCAGAATACTGATCTGGCTGACCGGGAAGATTTTAATGACGATCAAGCCGTGATTCTGGAGCACCTCAAAAGCGCTGGCTTCGGTGGCCGCTTCCACGGTGCCGGTTTTGAGCCGGCCATCAGTATCTCTGGCTTGATAACTAAATTCCATTTGATTCTTTCTTCTCTTTCTTCTCCCCTTGCGGGAGAAGATGTCCCGCCAAAGGCGGGACAGATGAGGGGTATCTAAGGGTTAGTAGGCTCCTAAATCACCCTCACCTGTCACTCAACGAAGTTGAGTGACATCCTCTCCCGTCAAGGGAGAGGATAAAACTGAGCTAACGTCTAAGAAGACTTTCAAACAAATCCTGATCGGAGACATGTTGCAGCACATCTTCCAATTTCACCGTGTTCTCGCGCACCAATCGGGCCAAATCCGCATCCATCGAGACCATGCCGCTGCCGGATCCGGTATGAATAATGTTCGGCAGTTCATAAGTCTTATTTTCGCGAATGACGTTGGCCACGGCATTATTGGTCATCATAATTTCGACCGCCGGAATCCGGCCGCCGCCGGTTTTGGGCATCAAGCGCTGGGAAATAACCGCCATCAGGATATTGGCCAGCTGGTTGCGAATCTGGTTTTGCTGATAAGCCGGAAACACATCAATAATCCGGTCAATGGTCTGGGCGGCGTTGTTGGTATGGAGGGTGGCAAAAACCAAATGGCCGGTTTCCGCAATGGTAATGGTCGTTGAGATTGATTCCAAGTCGCGCATTTCCCCGACCAATACGACGTTGGCATCCTCGCGCAGGACCGAACGCAGCGCTTTGGTAAAAGAATTGGTATCCTCCCCCACTTCGCGCTGGTTAATCAAAGATTTGCTCTGGACGTAAACATATTCAATCGGATCCTCGACTGTGACGATATTTTCGGCGCGAGTTTGATTGATCAAATCGATCATGGCGGCCAGAGTTGTCGATTTGCCGCTGCCCGTCGGGCCGACCAGCAAAATCAATCCTTGTTTATAGTTGGTCAATTCCTTAAGGCTCGGGGGCAGATTTAATTCTTCCACCGTTTTAATCTTATTGGAAATCAAGCGTAGGGCAGCGGCCGGATAGCCTTTTTGATAGTAAGCATTGATGCGGAACCGAACATTGTCCTTAAAAGCAAAAGAAAAATCCAACTCTTTGGCCGACCGAAATTCTTTTTTGCGCTCCTCATTATCCAGCAACACGTCAACCAGGGTGGAAATCGTATTGCCCGAAAGCACTTCATAATCAGCCAGCTCCTCGAGCCGGCTGTCTATCCGCAAGGTCGGGGGTTTGCCGGCGATCAGATGCAAATCGGAGGCGCCCCGCTGCATCATCAGCATCAGCAGATTATT
The DNA here is from genome assembly GCA_001780035.1 of Candidatus Doudnabacteria bacterium RIFCSPHIGHO2_12_FULL_48_16. Classification (GTDB taxonomy): domain Bacteria; phylum Patescibacteriota; class Doudnabacteria; order UBA920; family O2-02-FULL-48-8; genus WO2-49-40. The sequence goes on along the minus strand of MFEY01000006.1, from coordinate 16,656 downwards.
GATTTCTAGTTCAATGGATGTGTATACCATATTTTAAATGTTGATAAATTTTATTGAGTAAAATTTCCGGCGAGGAGCTGCTTGGCACAATCCAGTCGTTGGCGCCCCAGTTCAGGGCCGATTCCAAATTTGAGTGGTCAGCGAAAAAAATAAAGGGAACGGCGGCCAAATGCCCCTGGCTGCGGATGAACTTCAACAGCGCCAGGCCGGACAAATGGGCCAAATGATAATCGCTGACAACTGCGCCGGGCGGCTTGAGCCGGATCTTGCGCAGGCCGCTTAAGCCGTCGATGGCGGAATCAAATTCGAAATGCCGGGACAGGAGCGGCTCATAGAATTTAACAATTTTGGGATCAGAATGGATAAATAGAATATTGTGCATATTATTCCTTGGTTGCCCGGACCACTTCTTCCACGGTCGTAATTCCCCGCAGGGCCTTCAATACCCCGTCCTGAGCCATGAGGATCATTTTCTCTTCCTTTACGGCATACTCTTCGATTTTCACGGCCGGCTGGCGATCATTGATCAAATTCTGCAGGCCTTTGGAGACGATGACGGTTTCGTAAATGCCGATGCGGCCCTTAAATCCGGTGTTGCCGCAGGCCGGACAGCCGCGGCCCATGTAAACCTTCAGTTTTTTCAGATCAATCCCCGTCAATTCTTCTTGGGCCACCGTTTCGAGTTTTCCCCGGATATATTGTCCGATTTCTTCACTCGGCTCTTTCTCCACCCGGCATTTGTCGCAAATCTTGCGGACCAGACGCTGAGCCGCCACCAAATTCAGGGAGGCGGTGAGCAAAAACGGCTCGATGCCCATGTCGATCAAGCGCGGAATCGCGCCGACGGCGCTGTTGGTATGCAGGGTGGAAAACACCAAATGGCCGGTTAACGCCGAGTTGACCGCCAACTCCGCCGTCTCCCGGTCGCGAATTTCCCCGACCATAATGATATTGGGATCTTGCCGCAAAATTGAGCGCAGACCGGAGGCAAACGTCAATCCGATTTCCGGTTTGATCTGAGCCTGGTTGACGCCGTCGATAAAATATTCCACCGGATCTTCCAAAGTCACAATGTTGACCCCGGGTTTATTCAGGAAGCTTAAAATGGCATAGAGGGTTGTCGACTTGCCGCTGCCGGTCGGGCCGGTCATCAAGAACATACCGTGCGGTTTGGTAATGGCCTCGCTCATGCTGGCCAAGCGCCGGCCGGAGACTCCGAGTTCTTCCAGGGTCGGCGCACCGGTTGATTTGTCCAAAATCCGAAGCACGACTTTTTCCCCGACCACCGTCGGGAAAGTTGAGACGCGGAAATCAATCGATTTGCCGTCGAGGTTGATGTGGAATCGGCCATCCTGCGGCAAGCGCTGCTCATCGATTTTGAGGTTGGACAAAATTTTAATCCGGGAGACGATGGCCGAGTGCACGGATTTCGGCAGGATCAAAGAGCTATGCAGCACGCCGTCAATCCGGTAGCGCACCCGCAAGTCTTCTTCGGACGGCTCAATGTGGATATCGGAAGCGCGGGCCTCGATAGCATGCCGGATGATGACGTCCACGATTTTTGAAATCGGCGCTTCGTCTGTCAATTTTTGTTCCGTTTCAACGGTTTCGTGTTTGACCTGTTTTTTGGCAACATCAGCCTCTTCTTTTTGGGCCACTTCTTCCAGCGCTTCCGTCACCTCCGAAGTGATGTTGCCGGATTTCCGCGAAACCGCCCGGAAGCTAGTGATTGATGTGATATAAATTTCGGCCCGATACCGGTGCTTCTGAGTCAAAAATTCCAAGGCTTCCAGCGCGGCCAGGTCCGTGGGATCGGTTAAAGCCACCTTAAGGACACTACCTTCCAGTTCAAACGGCACGAATTTATAGTTGGACATCGTATCTTTCGAGGCGATGGTTAAAATCTCCTTGGCGATGGTTTTGTTGCGCAGGTCAACATAGGGCAAGTTAAAAAAAAGGCCGCGGGCCTGCGTTAAATCTTCTTCCGAGACATAGCGCTCATTAACCAAGTAATCAAACAGATTACGGTGAGCGGTGGTCGATTCAGCTCGGGCTTTGATCAGATTTTCTTTGGTCACAAATCCTTTTTCGACCAAAAAACTGTCAAAACTCAAACTCTTGGCGGGCGCGACAATAACTTTGTCAGCCATATGGTTATTTTCTGTTTAGATCTCCCCTCCCCTGACGAGGGGAGGGGCCGCCCGCGCCGACTCGTCGGAGACGAGGCGAGGGGGTGGGGTCAAGGGCAGGGAACAAACGGTTAAGTCGTTTTTAATATTTTTTAAATGGATTGTCTCGGCCCAATTCTTTCTGATCCAGCTGCACGGCTTGAAAACCCTGCAACCGGGTAAAGTTACTGGAGGTTAAAACCGAAATATCAATCGTCTGATTTTGGGGAAACACCGGCGGCGGCGGATAGACCGCTTCCGGATTGATGCTCCTGGCTGGTTGGGAGGAAGTGCTGGTTTGAGCAGGTTTGCCTGTGTCCGGAGATTCAAATTGAACGGTTGGCGTGCTAGAGCGGCCCCATAATAAAATTCCAACCGTGGCCAGAACACAGAGGGTAATTATAATGATGTATAGTCTTTTGCGTTTAGGATCCATCCCGTTTAGAAGTTAATTAAATTAAATTTCTTGAGATAAATAATATTAATTGCATAAATTATGACAATTACCCGTTAGTAAAATTTTTAAAACTTCTAACGGGATCCATAATTACTTTTGATAATAAGTCCGCAAATTAATGACATATTGAATCTCGGCGCTGTCCGCTTTAATGGTGACGTGATCCGCGTCGATCAGGCGCAAATCTGTTTCCAGCCGCATCATAAAATCTTTAAACGACTCAAAGCTGCCGGAAGCGGAAAAAGTAATTCTCGAAGTTTGGATGCTGTGAACCGGCGCCGGTTTGTCGTTGGTATTGCCGTCCAAAATCGTAAAGTTCGACAGGACGATGCCGGAAGCCTGAGCCAGGCTGCTCAGGCTAGCCAACAAATTCGGCAAGTCCGAGTTTTTGCTTGGCAGGGCCAGATTCACCTTGGCCAAATCTGTTTGGCGGGTTTCGTATTGGCCGACAAAAACCTGCATGGCATTTAATGCCTGCGTCAACTGGGCGCCTTCGGCCTGCTTGCGGACCAGATTGTCCTTGGCTTGGGAATATTTGGTCCATTGAGGCGTAGTATAGAAATAAGCGACGCCAAAACATCCCAGAATCACGATCAGGCCCAATACTATTTTGGATTGGAACGAGGAATTTGTCATTTGGTATTCTGAAACAATTCTGACTTGGCCGTCAGATCGATCGAAAATATGTAGCCGTGACTTTCGCCCGTGGCCGGGGCAACCGAGAGCAATTTAACGTCTTGAAACTGTTTGGAAGTGGACAGGCCCAAAATCAGTTTGGCCAAACCGGAGTAATCGTCAACTTGGCCTTCCAGATGAATCTTGCCGGTATCCGACGCGTCAATGTTCAGATACTGAGCTTTGACGTAAGTCATTTTACTGATTTCGTTGAACAGGGGTGTCAGATAAACATGATTGTTTAAGAGCGTTTTGATATTGGCAACCTGGGCCTGGAAAATTTGCGCGTCCCCGATATTCTTCTGCTGTTTGTTGAGCGTGTCCTGGATTCGAGCGTTGTCTTTGACGGCCGCAGCCACCTGCTGATTGATCCGGCCGGTCAAAAACATCAAGCCGCCGCCGCCCAAAGTCAACAAGGTCAAGATGGCGATCAGAGAGATCAGCAAAACCTTGGCCTGGGTTTGCCAAGCATAAGTTCGATCCTTGATTCTGGTTTGAAGTAAATTTATTTCAGGCATTTGATCTTTTTTTTTAAATCATTCCATGTGCCGCATAGCCAGGCCAATGGCGACGGCCAAATTCAGGCCGAGCGGTTCGATGACAGGCTTGAGGCTGGCCGGATAGGTCACGGCTGACCAAGGGTTGGCCATCACAACCGGTTTGCCAAAAACAGAAAAATATTCTTTCAAATTAGGCAGCTTGACGCCGCCGCCGGAAAGCATAATTTTATCGATTCGCTCGCCGCGGCTTTCGACCAGGCTGATCAGTTTTTGAGCTTCGTTTTTGATGATATCCAAAATTGGGCGCATGACTTGGGGGATTTGCTGACCCTGGCCGGTTAAGCCAAAATCTTTCTTGAATTGTTCGGCCCGGGCAAAATTAACAGACAAACTTTGGGCGATGCTGGTGGTCACCGTATCGCCGCCGACATTTAAATTTTTGGAAACTCGCAAGTATCCTTCGTCCACCAGATTGATTGTGGAACTTTTGGCGCCGATGTCAATCAACATGTTGAGGTTGGTATCAGCTCCGACCAACGACCGGATCAGAGACAGGGCTTCGATTTCCAAGGCCTGCGGTTCAAGGCCCGCTTGCTGGAAAACCTTGACATAATTGTCAATGACAATCGTTGGCACAGCGGTCAACAAAACTTTGATCCGGTTGTCCATCCCTGGCTTAGCCAAGCTGCCCAGATTGGTGTCTTTGGTGATCTTGGTTTTTTTCTGTTCAATCACGCTCCAGGATAAAGCCACTTCTTCCAAAGGCAGAGGAACATATTTTTTGGCTTCGGATTCGATGGCAATTTTGAGTTCTTCTTGTGGAATCTTCGGCATATCGATAACCGAAGTGAATACCGAACTGTTGGGCAATGAGGCCACCACTTTATTCGTGGTCACGCCCGCTTTCGCCATCAGAGTTTTGAGGATCTGGGCGGTTTGCGTAATGGCTGAACCGTTGTCTTTGCTGCCGATTTGGAAGGAAATATTAACTAACCCGTATGTTTCCAAAACGAACTGATTGTCTTGCGGGTGTAATTGGACGATTTTGATGTTCGAAGTGCCGATATCGACGCCCAATTGACTTTTCGGTTTGCCGAATAGCATTTATTTGAATTTGTTTCGAATTTTGAAGAATTTATGACCAATGTTCTCCACAATTATAACGAATTTTACTTTTTAAGTCAAATTTCTATCAATGGCTATACATTCCAGACTTTTGTTATAATTACTACATAAAAATAGTTCTGATTGACAATGGCAGCCCTACTTATCCTCTCTTAAAAAGCTGCTAAAACCGGACAAAATCATTCTCTGAACGGGCTCTCCCCCGAAACAGCGCAGAATCCGACCTCGTGTTTTTTTCCGGCATAAAAGCCGGCCGATCTTCAGGCTGCAGTTCCATCCGGAAATGTTAATCCGAAAAACCGATGACCAAAAAATCTTCAAGATGATATTAACCGATTTTAATACTTATTTAAATAAGTATTAAAATATGTATTTCATAGTAAACAAAAAAGACCTCTCGAAAATTTAAGAAGTCTTTTTTAGTGAAGCGGAACTGATCAGCTCGCCCGACGAAGCTTTATGCGAAGGTGGGGTGCCTGCCCGACGAAGCCTCGGCGCAGGCGGGGAAAACTTATTTGGCTTTGGTTAGAGAGATTTACGAGACTATCTTGAATTCTCAAAAACTAACCGTTGGAGCCACTTAATTCCAAATTTTCAAACCTTATTTATAACATTTTCCTTTAAATATCCTTCAAATAATTTCAAGGCTTCCTGCATACTTTTCCTACCAAAGGCAAAACGTACATGATTATTGCCATAATCATAAACCGTGGAAGGCAAAAGCATAATACCGATTTTTTGGACCAAAGTCTCACAAAATTCAAAAGCGTCATCGGTAAATAACAATTTTGGGAAACTTATTGTGCCGGCCTTTGGTTTTATCCAAGAAAATAAATTAGGATATTTACGGAAAAACTCCTCTGCTATTTTTAAATTATTATTGACTATGGCAAACTGTCTCAGCAATATTTTTTCTTTTGACTTAAGGCCAATTAAAGCCAGAACTTCACTGGGTGCACTACTGCAAATAGTTGTGTAGTCTTTAAAACTAACCAATTCCTGACAAAACTCGCCGTCTTGAGTAATTAACCAGCCTATGCGGATACCTGGCATACCAAAACTCTTTGACATACCACAGAGCGTAATTGCTTTTTCGTAAACTTCACAAGCTGAGGGCAGTCTATCTTCTGCATTGAATTCTAGAAAACGGTACATCTCATCTGAGAATACCCACAAATTATGTTGTCTGGCTATATCTATAATTTGGCTAAACTCTTTTTGAGAAGGTAAATATCCTGTTGGGTTATGAGGAAAATTGAAAATGATAGCTTTAGTGCTGGGCTTTATATTTTCATTTAAAAATTCGGGACTAAACCTCCAGCCATTTTTTTCTTCTGGGTGCCATTTAGTAATTTCACAACCGATGCCATCAGCAACTTCATAGAGAGATTGGTAACCTGGAAAAGTTGAAATTATATGGTCATCCTTTTTTAAAAGACAACTCATAGTAATAAAAATGCCTTCTTCCGGTGTAACTACGAGTACTTGGCTGGCCGATGTATTTTTATATAGCTTAGCAATTTCCTCTCTTAATACAGGCAAACCCTTAGATTCAGTATAGCCAAGGCCCAGATTATTCCATAAATTTAATTCATCGGGGCCAGCCATTTGTAAAACTTCTTCTTGAGTCAGAGGTTGACTGTCAGAACTGGATAATAAATGCTTAACCGAAAATTCGTATTTATCAAAATAGCGTTCTAGTTTGAAAGGTTTGAGTTTCATAATATAACAATTAAAGGCTTTTAAGCTGGTTAAATATAGTGCCTTCAAGTGTAGGCGGGGGAAAACTGCTTCTTGTCCACCGAAGCTTCAGCGAAGGTGGATGGCTCTAGTTAGCCAGATCTACACTGCTCTGGTTAATTCTACCAGTGTTCCACTTCTGCCTTCGCTAAAGCTACGGCAGACAAGTCGGCGGACAGACTTCGCCCCCGATGACTCATCAGGTGGTGAAACCAGACGAAGCTATACAAAGCTTCATCCGAGGCGAAGTCTGGTGGACCGTGGGACCTGCCTGCCGGCAGGCAGGGAATCGGACTCCCGCCTGTCGGACCTGCCCCGCACTAATTTTTGATAATCACTTGTCTTGGTGGACCTGGCGAGAATCGGACTCGCGCCTGTCGGATGCAAACCGACTGCACTACCACTATGCTACAGGCCCGCCCAGACAAAAGATCAAAAATTTAGTGCGGGGTGCAAACCGACTGCACTACCACTATGCTAACGGCCCGTAAAAACACCAGTAAAGTCTACTATTCTTTACCGGCCCGGTCAATCATTGGCTTGCGCCGCCAAAGACGCCAGCCAAGGGCGCAACAATAAAGCCGATCCCGCCGAACATATAAAGCAGGGATAAAACAATAATCACAACGCCTATGATTCGATAAAAAGAATAGGTGCCGGCCAAGCCGCCGCGCAAATGCTGTTCGGCCCATTCCACCCGGCCCAGGGTTTCGGTAATCGAAACCGAATACTTGATAATAAGAAAACCGACGACCACCCCAATAAATCCGCTAAATATATGCATAGCTTAATTATAGCGTATTTACATCAAAGCCGGAATTTGCTAAAGTATTGAGGCTATTTTATGGGCGACTAGCAAAGGATGGTCAGAGCAGTCTAATCATTCGTTCTCGGCCCCGCATAAATAAATTTATTTTGTCTCTTGCTGATGGGCGACTAGCTCAGGTGGTTAGAGCGCGTCACTGATAATGACGAGGTCGATGGTTCGAGTCCATCGTCGCCCACCAGCAGTAGATAACAGAATTTATGCGGGGCCGCTGATAATGCGAGGTCGCGGGTATCGAGTCCATCGTCGCCCACCAAAAAATCCCGACAAACGTGGGGATTTTTTGTTACTTCACTATTCTGGCACAAACGACCAGGTTATCCGAATAATGCCCTTTAACCGCCGATGCGATAAATTTTAATCATCCCCACTTCCCCGACTGGCTGCCAGTTGGGGAACTTAAATACGTTAGAAATAATCAACGCATCGGGCCGCAGTTCTTTGTTCAACTTCCGCTGGAGTCGGAGCATAATGTGGCTCATACCAAATACAACCACTGCATCAAACGGCGACAAATCCTGCCGCCAAAAACTCCGCCAATAAATTTTGGCTCTTTGATTCAAGCCCAAGCGCCGGATTTTAATCCAAGACCAAACAAATAACACAGGATTGTTTTCAAACCCAACGGCATTGGCTCCGGCCATTGCCAGCGCAATTACAATTCGGCCGTCACCTGAGCCTAAGTCCGCCACTCTCATGCCGGGCCGGACATTTAAACTCTGGACGATTATCTCCACCGATCGCTTATCGGTTGGAACGTAAATTGCCCCGTTGGCCAAAGAATAAAGGGCCACGAGGCAAAGCAATATCAAAACAAAATACAAGAGAGTCACTGTTAACTTTCAATCACGCGCGTCCCGGAGAATCGGTCGTGCCAACCGACCGGTCGGCTGCCAAAAAACGAGAAGGCTTCGAACGGGATAAACCGCACAGCGGTCCGGCCCAACAGGTGCATAAGGTCAGGGCTGCTGCCATCGGCCATGACCACTTTGGTGCGGGTTATAAATTTGGCCAGGGTTCGGCCGCAGGACACTTCCATAATCACATAGTAGGCAAAATAGCTGGCCAGAGAGGTCCAGACGGTCTGGATCACAAAAAAATTATCATCGAGATTACCGACTGCGCTCAGGAAACTCATGATGATAAAAACGATAACCCGGAAAAAAATTCCATCCAGGATCAGATTGGCCAAACGCTTAGAAGAACTGGCGATCTTAAGGCTGGGGGTCGGGACGTGATTAAAACTGCTGGGGGTTGGAACTGGTTCCATAATTTTTCAATTAATTATTTTCAGTATACAACCTCGGCTTTAAAAGATCAATCGGGTCTCGGTGTCAAAAATCATCCTCGCTTTTTTATTCCAGTAATGTTATACTAACTTGCTAGGTCGGTGCATAATAATTTTTACAGAAAGGAATTACGATAATGGATACTCAAAATCAACCAGTTGAAACCCCGAACCAACCAGCGACTCCGACCACTCCGACGCCGACTACCCCGGAAGCTGCGAAATAGTTTCAAAATAAAATCCCGCCTCTTACAAGAAGCGGGATTTTATTTTGTCGGCAAAGTTATTCGGGGAGGACCGCTACAGCGCAGCCGCAGCTACATGAACCGTCGGCGTTTTTGTGCACGTGGTTGCACGTGCTGCAAACCTTTTCTTTTTCGGCCATATATTTACCCTTTCGTTTAATTAAAAATTTAACGAAATAACGCCACCAATTGTTACAAAATTTTTGGCAACAAAAAACCTCCCCGAAAATCGGGGAGGTTTTGATTGAAAGATTAAGCGCGTTGAACGTTCACCGCGTTTTTGCCCTTTGGAGAATCTTCAATCTCAAAGGTGACAGAGTCACCTTCGTTGAGTTCTTCAAAAGTCACGCCGACCAGGGACTTGCTGTGGAAGAACAAATCTTTGTCCATTCCGGAAGCGGAAATGAATCCGAATCCCTTGTCAGTCTTTTTCTTGATAACACCTTGCATGGTTTTATGATCTGATTAGTTTATGAGTTGTCCGCCTTCGCACGAGGCTTTGGCGGATCCGCTTGCGCGGAAAATATAATTTGTGAAATTCGACGACTTTTCTAAAAGATATTTTACCTTAATAGTATAGCAAATAATCCAAATGACGTCAATATGGGGCCCAAACCATTGATTTTTTTATTGATCCCGCTATACTGCCTCCATCCTGAAGGAGGCTTACGTGGAATCACTGCCGATTCTGGCCATAGTCGATCTGGGCTCCCAGTTTACCCTGGTTATCGAACGGACATTCCGGGAGCTTGGCGTGCGTTCGGTAGTACTCGATCCCAAGCGCGCGGCCCAGTGGCTTCAGACCCACCCGGTCCGAGCAATCGTCCTCTCCGGCGGCCCGGCCGGGGTCTACGAACAAACCGCGCCGCAGCCGCCGGAAGAAATCTTCTCGGTCCTCACCCCCGAAGGTGAACCGGTGCCGATCCTCGGCATCTGCTACGGCATGCAGTGGCTGGTCAACCGGCTCGGCGGCGAAGTCAAAAACGCCCAGAGCCACCGCGGCTACGGCAAAGCGCGCATTCGTCTTATTGGTCGGCACGAACTGTTCGAAGAAACCGATTTCGAGCAGTCGGTCTGGGAAAGCCATGGCGATTCGGTCGTGGCCCTGCCGCCCGGATTCAAACCGACCGCCCACACCTTAACCGGCGTCATCGCCGGCATGGTCAACGAACTCGGCACGATCTGGGGACTGCAGTTTCACCCCGAGGTCACACACACGCAGTTCGGCAAGCAGATCTTGGCGAACTTTCTGCGCCTCTGCCGCTGTGAGCCCGACTGGCAGCCGGCCGGCATGATCAACCAGATCCGCCAGCGCATCAGCAAGGAACTCGAGGGACGCACGGCGATCTTCGGTTTCAGCGGTGGCGTCGATTCGACCACCGTGGGCGCAATTCTGCCCGATGCGATCGCGGTCACCATCGACGGCGGGCAACTGCGCGAAAACGAACTGGCAGAAATCAAGCGGCACGCCCAAGCGGCCGGTATCCGGCGGCACATCATCGTCGATGCCAAAGCCGAGTTCCTGCAAGCCATGGCGGGTCTTAACACCCGGTGGCGGCGGGCACTCTGCAGGCTCTGCGCGCTCGTGTCGCCCTCCTTCGCCGAATGGCTGTTCGCCCTCGTCGACGCCGAGCGGAAACGGTCGGCCTTCAAGCGGGTGTATTTGCGGGTCCTGATGCGAGTGGCGGCCGAAGTCGGCGCCACCATCGTCATCCAGGGCACGCTCGCACCCGATCGCATCGAATCCGGCGCCACGGGCGGGGCGATGATCAAATCGCACCACAACGTCGGCCTAGATTTCGGCCAGCTGATCCAGTTGCACCCGATCGATCACCTCTTCAAATACGAGGTGCGGGCGCTCGCCAAAGAACTGGGCCTGCCGGCATCGGTCTACAACCGCCAGCCCTTCCCCGGGCCCGGTCTGTTCCTGCGAATCATCGGCGTTGCCATCACGAAAGCCCGGCTCGACCTAGTGAGCTGGGCCGATGCGCGGGTGGCGGAAATCCTCAAGCGCCACCGGCGTGACGAAGAAGAGTCGTGGCATGACCACTGCTCGCAGCTCGTCGTGGGGCTCAACGGCGTGCCAACGGTCGGGGTCAAAGGCGACGGACGGGTCTATGGCCCGTCGATCATCGTCCGGGGGGTGAAAACCGCGGACTTCATGACGGCGGACGGCATCCGCTTCCCCGCTCTGATCAAAGACGAGATCGAAGCCGTGGTCTGCCAACACACCGGCATCGTGCGCGTCTGGTATGACGAGATGAAAAAACCGCCGGCCACCACCGAATTCGAATAGCCGACGATTCCACTTGCTTGCCCCCGCACTGACATCAATTGTCTGGTGCGGGGCTCTTTTTTAATATGATAGCGGCGAATTCTTGGTGCGATTTTTAACTCTGATTATTCTAATTCCTTTTCCATCTGATATTCGTCATACTCTTCGTCTCCTCTCTTGGCCGCTTTGTATAACGTTTGGGTGATCTCAAATCCTAAACTTTTATACAGGGCGATGGCTGGCCCTTGCGTCACGACCACCTGCAATTCCACCTTGCCCACGTCCCCGCGCGCTTTGAGCTTCTCCAGCAGATCCGCGAGCAACTTTTTGCCGATTCCTTGCCCGCGATAGCCTTCCGCGTCCACATACATGCTCTGGACCGTGGCCAGTTTTCTGGCTTGTCGGGTTTCCGGGATAATCGCCGAAACCATACCCGCATATTTTTCGGGGGCCGACGGATCCTGGGCGAAAACGTAGATCGAAGCCCCTTTCCGGCCGCCATGTATCTTACCGGACAGAATCTCCCGCCAGACTGCTTCGGGTCGGGTTAAATATTTTTTCCGCGCTTCGACGGGATCCTCAAAGGCAATTGGCTCTTGTTCGAGAGATCTCAATTTCATGTCGCGCAAGATTGTCCACTGGTCAGGGCTTAATTGCACTATGTTGACCGGCTGGGGATTTCTCACATCCGCCGGGGTCTGTTCTGAATTACCTGGTTTCATGGGATTTGACGATAACTTTAATTTCCACTTTCGCTTCGCGGGGCAGGGATTTGACCGTCACTGTTGTTCGGGCCGGATATGGCTCTTGAAAAAATTTGGCATATTCATCGTTAAAATCATTATAGTCGGCCTGCTCGACCAAAAACACGGCAACGTCTACAATATCTTTTAAGCTCAAACCATTTTGGGCCAAAACAGCTTTGATGTTGTGAATCGTTTGCGCGGTTTGTTCGCGGATGCCGCCGACCACCAGCTCACCGTCTTTCATGGCAATCTGGCCGGAAACAAAAACCAAATCGCCAACTTTTTGGAACGGACTCAAGGGATAATCTATCATAAATTAAATATATCTTAAAAATCCCAACGAAGCAAACTCAATATTGCAATATAAGTGCAAAAAAGACAGCGTTGACGAACTGGGTAGTTCGCCAACGCTCTGGTTGTTACGCCTGCTAGACAAGCAGGCGTAAATAGGCGCAGATCTCCTCGGGATTTACGCCGGGGAGAGGCAAATCCTGGAACTCAAGCCCGATCAGTTCGAGTTTGTGCAACTGGCCCGCCAGTTGATAGTCCGGATGGCTGCGGAGGATCAGGAGTATCGCCCCTTTTCTGTTCTCATCCGCCGTCACCAGCTTCAGTTTCACTCCCAGCGGCGCGGCCTGCACTTTTTTGAGGAAATAGCGGGCCGCTTCACTCATGCGTTTGGCCAAAAATCGGCCCTCCCGGCAGACTGCCTGTTTGGAAGCCGAATATTTGGAGAACATTCGGACTAGCGCAAACATGGCCGCCAGTGTGAGCGCGACCAACGGCCAGAAAATCCACGCTGAGATTTCCCGAATCGCCCGAACATCGTCCATGAGATCCTCCATAAAAGACCTCATATCCTAGCTCAACCGGGCAGAATAGTCAACACCACTTGTAACATTGCTCACGCTTGCTCGATATAGTAATATACAAACCAATAATTAATCAAAAACACATGACTGCTACCAACAAGTCTATCGTAACCGGGGTTGTGGTTCTCGCAATCATCGGTGGGCTCATCGCCTATGTCAACCGCGACAAGTCCTTGCCGCAAGCCGCCACCGATCAGCCGGCCGCAACCGGCAGTGACCAACTGGCCCCCACAAGCACTCCTGCTCTGGGCCTGCACGCCGGGCTCACTTACACTCAGGCCGTGGCCAAATACGCCTCGACCCGCATCCAGTTCGATGATTGCCATGGCACGGTGAACCGAACCTCGCTGGGCTCCCTGGTCGTAAAAAAAGGATCGCCATTCATGCTCGACAACCGCGATCCGGACGCGCATGTCTTTGCCTTTGGCACCCAAAGCTACCGCATCGGCGGACAGGACTTTGCAATTGTGTCGGCGACCAAAGTCGGCCAATTTAACCTCACCTGTGACGGCGGGGGCTCAGCCAAACTTACCGTCGAACAATAAATCTTCGCCAAAACACCCTGCCACCCAGGGTGTTTTGATTATCCAAAAAAACAAAAACCGCCCTGGGGCGGAAAAGACCCAGGTCCGGACTCTTGTCTGCTTACGCAAAACAGAGAATCCGGACCAGCTCCACGCCTAGACCGACGGGACGCTGACGAGAAATGGAAATTCGTGCTTGATCTCGCCTTCGAGCCAGGACCAGACGTCCTTGTAGCGATCCGCGTTACCGACCACGCCGTCGGCGTGCGTCGCGTCGTGCTGTTTCAACCAGTCCGTGCCGCGCTCGACCGTGTCGGTCGGTTCGCCGTTCGGACCCAGTTTGAAACTGCCCATGCAGTGGAAACAAAAGTGCGTGTTACCCTTCTCCTTCATCCGTTCGAAGTTGAACCGGCTGAAGAAGTATGGCGGTTTGCCCACGCGCCTCGCGACCATATGCGTGCGAAGTATTCCTCCCCATGCGCTCAATGTGAACTCCTTGCCCGAGATAAAATTCGGACATAACAATATAACAGAGATTTGATCTCTGCGTCAAGATCAAACAAAAAACCGCCCTGTCTACCGGCCCGCTTCGCTCTCGCGAAAGCGAGGCGAGCAGGCAGGCTCGCGGCGGTTAAATAATATCGGGATGCAATAACGATCTGGATATCAGCCACGAGCCAAGCAGCAAATGTAATCCGGCAATGACATATAAGTCCTTGAGTATTGAAAATAAACTGATCGCGATGATTCCCCAGCCAAAAAATATCAGGATGCGTATCAATGAATGCTTGGGTCTAAGAAGCGGATGACACCAGACATACAACGGGACAACCAATAACAATACGATAAATAACGGGAAGCTCGGCAACAGCAAAAACGCAATTGATTGCATAGTGGCTTCTTGGATCAAACATGATACGACGTAACCCAGGGTATAGAATCCAATAAATTTATAAGCAATTGCAATGCTCAGTAGTAAAATCACTATCGAATAACCGTGCGGCTGCCAAGGAAAATCCAGATTGGCTTGATGAATAAAATACTGACTGATCACAATGGAGGCCAAAAGCGCCCCATGGATAATCAGCCCATTGCGCAGGCTTAACCGCTGTTTGGTCTGAGGCAATATTTTGACCGCTGCTCCAGCAAGCAAAGCCGGAGTCGCATACGCAACAAACCAGCTATAAATTAATTTCATAATTGCTGTTTAAACCGGGTCAAAAAACTTTTACCGACAGTCATACCGACAACGCTCCCCACGATGGCGCCGGCGACGAAATCCGAAAACCAATGAATGCTGATCGACACGCCCAGGCCGATGTAAACCGCGGCCAACAATACCAAAATTTTGGTTTTGCGCGGTTCACGAAACAAGATCAGCAAACATAACGCTATGGCGAATGCCACCGCTGTGTGAGACGAGGGCCAGCCCCAGAATATCCCGCCGCGTAAAAAACCAAACTGAAATTGGTGGGTAATGTCTTGCGTTCCGTTTAGAAAAACTGTCCCAACATCCAGGACGTTTTTGGCTAACAGTTCTGGATGCGCGCGACCGGTAAAGGCTTTGTAGATCGAGCTAATCAACCAGCCCAAAAACGCGGCTTGGATCACGGCATAGCCGGCGTTGCGATCCTGCGGTTTGGTCCGGCCTTTGAGAAATAAAACCATGGGCACGACTATGGGCAGTAAAAATCCCAGAACCGCGGCCGGAAACATCAATTTAAAGATCAAGCTGTCATGAAAATAGTTGTAATATTTCCAATCCAAATTCGAGGTGACAATCACATAAGTTAGCCCAATCGCCAGAGCGTGCCAAAGCAAATTCATCCCGGAAAAAATAGCTAGGAAATTAGTAGATAATCTATAAAATAAGGGCTTCAAATACTTCATATCTATAAGTATAACAAAAAGACCGCCTCCCGGCGGAAATAAAAAGCGGTTGGCCGAGTCAACAACTCGACCAACCCTTGGTGGACTCTTCGGGCGACAGAGCGGCGCCAGATTGTAGCCAGCAGCGCCGTGGCGCAGAGGATCGCACACGATATCTCGGTAGGTATCAGCGCAGTCGTCTTCAATGTCTTCCATGGCTCCTCCTGCCTAGCGCGGAATGCCGCTGACGAACGCGGCGAGCCAGAGCATCCCGGCCCACGGCGACCAGCGATGGAACCGAGCGAGTGCGTCGCCGGAACGCGCATAGGCCCGATAGGCCCAGATCGCGTGAATCATCATGATCGCCAGCGCCGCATAGCCGAGCTGGCCATGGAGGGTCGCGGGCCAGACAGAAACTCCTGTGCGGACGATGCAAACAAGCAGGGTCGCGGACGCGTCGATCGCGACCGCACAGCAAAACATCCGGAGCGACCAGCGCCGCAGTTCTTTCTGGACGTGTTCACCGATGATGGCCCATGCATAAAGCACAGCCGCAGACGGGAACATGATCGCTTCAAACATACTCACCTCCCCCTTCTTGGTGTCAAGTCATAGTATATAAAATAGGCCCACGCGTCAATGCATCAAATTAATATCAAAACCAATTTAAAAAGCCTGTAACCGTAAGGCTACCAGGCTTTCCATTATCTACATTTGTAAACAATTTATTGAGAATAAGCTTCGTTTGTCTATCGTTGATGTAATCCTGATCCGCCAACTGGCGGACAGAATCGACCTAATGCTGGACCACAACTTGATCGAAATCTTGTTGCTTTACCAGAATTCTCCTTAGAAAGGAGGTGATCCATCGACAGCTTCCGCTACCGATGCCTTGTTACGACTTCACCCCAGTCATGATTCTTACCTTAGTCCGCTTGCGCAGATATTGGGTATTAACCACTTCCATGGTGTGACGGGCGGTGTGTACAAAACCCGAGAACGTATTCACCGTGACGAGGCTGATTCACGGTTACTAGCGATTCCAGCTTCATGGGGGCGAGTTGCAGCCCCCAATCCGAACTGAGCATAGTTTTTGAGAGGATTTGCTCTATCTTGCGATGTTGCGTCCCTTTGTTCCTATGCATTGTAGCACGTGTGTCGCCCAGGGCGTAAAGACCACGCTGATTTGACGTCATCCCCACCTTCCTCCAGCTTAAACGCCGGCAGTCTGATATGAAAATCAACATATCACGGGGGTTGCGCTCGTTCTCCCACTTAAGGGAACATCTCACGACACGAGCTGACGACAACCGTGCAGTACCTGTGTAGCACTCTCGAAGATCACA
>MFEY01000005.1:4860-107281 GCA_001780035.1 Candidatus Doudnabacteria bacterium RIFCSPHIGHO2_12_FULL_48_16 | reverse complement strand
CCAAAAAAGGAAAGAAAAAGGGCGGATCAAAAAAGAAAAAGCGAAGATAGGTGACTTACGTCCCATTAAAGGGTCAACCGTTGGTTGACCCTTTAAGTTTGGTGTGGTATAGTGATTCAGCTACAGGATTTCGATTTCTGAGGTGACATTAAGAAATCCGGATACCTGTTTTTTAAATGCTTTGACGCGGGGTAGAGAAATGGCATCTCGCAAGGCTCATAACCTTGAGATTGTGGGTTCGAGTCCCACCCCCGCAACCAAGAAAACATTGTTATTTACACGAACAGGACGCGCAGTGTCTGCCAACTGCGACGTGGCTGGGTAGCTCAATTGGTAGAGCGTGGGACTCATAAGCCCGAGGTAGTGGGTTCGAAACCCACCCCAGCCACCAATATGGGTCCGTGGTGTAGCCCGGTTAACACGTCTCCCTGTCACGGAGAAGATCGCCGGTTCGAATCCGGTCGGACCCGCCACAAAGAACGCTAGCAAAAGCTAGTGTTCTTTGTTAAAATAAGCATAATATGAAAAAGTTATTTCTGACATCCATTTTTGCCCAGGTTGCGGACAAGCTAGCGCCCCTTGTGCCGAATCCAAAAGGCATGAAAGCCGCGTTTATTCCGACGGCGCGGGATCCTTACGAGAAATCTCCGTGGGCGGATATTGATTTTCACAAACTGCAGGAAATCGGATTTGAAACCGCGATGTATGACATCAAGGGTAAAACCGAGGAACAAATATACAATGATTTGAAAAAGTTTGACGTGATTTTTGTTTGCGGCGGCAACACTTTTTATTTGCTTTACCATGCTCGGCAGAGCGGTTTTGACAAGGCGGTAATCAGGCTGATTAACGAAGGCAAGGTTTACATCGGTTCCAGCGCGGGGTCTCTACTGGTGGGGCCCAGTTTGGAACCCATAAAAAACCTCGATAAAATATCAGCCGCGCCGGAGCTAAAATCGCTGGTCGGTTTAAACATCGTGAATATTATCGTCTTGCCGCATTTTGATACGGAGAAATACCGCGAGCGCAACGAAAAAGCTTTGAGAGACTATAAGGACCAATTTAAAATGATCGCGATTAACGATGATCAGGCAGTGATAGTGGAAGGTGACAATTACAAAGTCGTTTAGGTTGACAAGGTTTTTTCGAGGGTTTAAAATTAAATTCCTATGTTGATAAGAAAATGCAATTTGTGCAAGAAAGTTATAAAAGATTCAAAAGACAGAATTGCAATCGGACGTGATTGGGATACTGAGGAATTTTGCCTAAATTGCGGTAAAAAGATGTTAAGCAAGCAAGGCCAGAAACTTATTATTCAATCAAAGTAAACATAAGAGGCTCCAGACTCTCGAGGCTTGGGCGAAAAAGTTTCCGACAAAACTGGCATCCCGCTTCCGGTTTAAATATGTATTTTAATATATACTTTGGCGGCACCTTCTTACTTAGGTGTTTTTTTGTTCACAAAAATGGTATAATGTCATAGATATGGCATTGAGATTTAAAACCTCGGACCCGTCCAAGCTTTTATCAGCTTTTAAAAAAGCTATTGATGATGGTCGTGTTGTTAAATGGTCGTACGATGAGGACGATGATTTTACACATACAGATGATCAATGGCAATTTCTTGCCTGGTTGAGGCCAAGAGAAACCAAAGACGGTCTAATCTTTAATATTATTAGTCCCAAGAATAAAACAGTTAGTTCGGAAGTTTATGCTATTTATCATGGTCGTTTTTTGGAATCTATGCTGGCCCATTGTGACTCATTATTTTCGAATGCAGACGCTACGGCCCTAGCGTCCAAAGAAGACTTCGTTTAATTTAAATATCAGTTTTGCAGTACAAAAATGGCCCCAAAAACTCATACTAAACCATTAAAAGTTTTTTATACCCCTTCTTTGCTCCCTGAAAGTAAAGACGAAAGTTTTAATTCCGAATATAATATTTTTCTCAAAACCGTTGAATCTGTTAACAATTTAAGTTTGTTATATGAAACTACGAGAGCTGGAGAAAAAGGTCCGGCATCCCATTCCCAACAAGATTTGTATAGGGCTATGTTAATTTTTGCGTGTGCTGGGTTAGATGTTTTTTTTAAAAAACTCATACAAACTAAACTTTCTAAACTAATCAATCATTCCGATACTGCCTCTCAAGAAGTTTTTAAAAACTGGATAGCAAACCGTCTGAAAAAACCCGAGGAACTTTTGAACACAGTTGCTCTGGCTTTAACCGACATAAATCCGAGAGAAACTTTCATAAAACAATATATCGAAAATATGACCGGTAATAGCTTACAGTCTTATCAGCAACTGTACATAGTATGTAATGCATCAGGCCTACAGACGAAAAAGATTTTAAAGGAAAAAGCTCTAGATGAAGCATTTTCGGTAAGGAATAAGATAATTCATGAAATGGACATTAATTCGTCCGAAAATCCTTCCAAGACTAAAGGTTATAGAACTAGAAACACGAGAACACGTCATGACATGGAAAAGCATACAAGAGTGATTTTAGATCTAATTCAAGACTCTTTTTCTGCATATAAAACTAAATTTAAAGAATTGAATATCGAAACAAAAAAAGAGAAAATTGAAAAAGCCCGTACCTAAACATACACTAAAGTTATGAACTCAACTTATTTAAACCTGGCAGTTATAATCGCAGGATTTGTTCTCCTCGGATTTTTACAATTCCGTAAAAAAGAAGAACCGAAGAAGGATGATGAAGCGCTCAAGGTCATGATGGAATGGATGAAGGAGATGAGACAGGCAACAGATAACAGTAAACAGACAACAGACCAAAATATCAAAGATCTCAACAAAGCCATCAACGAGCGGCTCGATAATGCCGGGCGGGTGATTGCAGGACTTTCCAAAGAACTGGGCGGCATGGCGCAGATCGGGCCGGACATCCGGAGACTGTCAGAAACCTTGGCGTCACCCAAAATGCGCGGGAACTTTGGCGAGGAAGTGCTGGAGAATATGCTCAATCAGGTTTTTCCCAAGGAGTTTACCAAATTTCAGTATCGGTTCAAAAACGGCGAAGTGGTCGATGCCGCTGTCAAAGTCGGGGAATTACTCCTACCGATCGACAGCAAATTCAGCATGGAGAATTACCGACTATATAAGGAAGCGAAAACTGACGAATCAATTGAAGAGCAAAAAAAACTTTTTCTAAAAGACGTCAAAAAGCGCGTGGATGAAATCCATAAGAAATATATCTTGCCGCAGGAAGGCACTTATGATTTTGCCTTGATGTTTATCCCAAGCGAAGGAATATATCTGGAAGTCGCGGAAGATTTACCGACCTGCAGCTATGCGCGAGATAAAAAAGTTGTCATGGTTGGGCCGAATACTTTATATCTGACCCTGCAAACGTTTTTGGTTTCTCTCCGCGGCCAACAGATCAACAAAGCGGCCCAGCAAGTTCTGGCTATGATTAATGGCATCAAGCAAGAGAGTGATAAGTTCGGCAAGGGTTTAGATACCATGGCCAATCACGTCAAGAATACGAATAACAGTATGGCGACAGTGATTGACGGTTACGTTAAATTGCGCGGCCAGATCGTGAACGCCTCGAATTTGCAATTGGATGTCGAAGCTGAGAAGTTACCTGAGCCGCCGCTGGATAAACTTCTTTAGGCTGTCATCCTGAACTTGTTTCAGGATCCAGTTTATCTTTAAATATTAATTATTGTTTAGATTCCGGATCGCGTCCGGAATGACAAAGGAAAACACATGAAAGCAGAGCAGAGAGTTGGGTTATTCGTAGATGTGCAGAATCTTTATTATACGGCGAGAAATGTTTACAATTCCCGCGTAAATTTTAACAATGTCTTGAAGGACGCCGTGGGCGACCGCCCTATGGTGCGAGCGATAGCTTACGGCATCAAAGCCGATATGCCCGAAGAAGGAACTTTCTTCGACGCCTTGCGCAAAGCGGGCTTTGAAGTAAAGCTCAAGGAACTCCAGACGTTTTACGGGGGTGCTAAAAAGGGGACTGGGATGTCGGAATCGTTATGGATATTGTTTAGCTCATCCCGAAACTCGATGTGGTAGTTTTAGCCTCTGGGGACGGCGACTATATCCCTCTTCTAGAATACTTACAAGTTTTAGGTGTCCGAGTAGAATTAGTTTCTTTTGGCAAATCAACATCTTCTAAAATGCGCGAACTGGTTGATTCTTACCTTGACCTAGACACTGATCCCCGGAAATACATGATGCCGATCCGGAAAGGGAATTCTCGACGCTAATTCAATGTTGATTCTTCTTACGATCATTTACAATTTAATGCTGCCATATTGGGATACGCTGAAAAAAAAACTTTTCCAAGATGGAATTTCTTCACTGACGATTATCCATGCGCCTACGCTCGCGGGTCATCCGATCGTAATTGCGGTTTTACTGGCCGCTGGACTCTTTGTACCGCCCCCTGATCCGTATTTTTATGTATTCTGGTTTGCCATGGTAGTTATGGCGGCAGCCGCACTGACGCTGAATATTTGGGGTCTGGTGGAAAGTAAGTTTTTTGCCGCTCAAATCCTCGGCAAGCTTGGGTTTGTGACTAGCAGTCTGGGAGCTATCTTCGTGATCGGTGAGCGCTTGCTGCCGATGCAAATGGCTGCACTCGGACTGGCTATTGTAGGGGTGGGGTTCTTTGTATGGCCGCAGAAACTATCGCGCGTAGACTTAGTTTGGGACCGGGGAGTATTATTTATGATCGCTTCGATAATCTTTTCAGGTTTAGCCACTGTGTTCTACAAGCTCGCTACTTTTCATACGCCTAATTATTTTACTTTTCTTTCCGGCCGGTTGATTGGGGACTTGATCGGATGGAGCTTAATATGGATAATTATTAGTATCTGGCCCTTACACCGAAACCCGGTCGTAGAGCTATTCCGTTGCTTCCGCACCTACACCGGGCTCGCCATGGTGATTGGTATGGCGACTTCCGCACTTTTACTCTCCTGGTTAATATACCAGCTACCCGTGACCACGTTCGCCATGCTGGGGACATTGACGATCCCAGCTGCGTATTTCTTAAGCCGTATAAAATATAAAGAACAAATAACTGTGCGGATGTGGAGTGGAACAATTTTTATCCTTGGTTCCTTGGTTTTATTTTTAATATAGGCGCTTGTAGCTCAGTGGATAGAGCGTTCCCCTCCGAAGGGAAAGGCCGTGCGTTCGATTCGCACCAGGCGCACCATAATTCCTATCAAAATAAGCACCGAACCTTAAAACCGATTCATTCGGTTTTAGTGTTGGGTGCTATATTTTGGAGAGGCTTATGCTTTCTTTGGTTCGCTTGTTGCGTTCGTTGTTTTACCGGGGCTGTACGCGCGAGCGCGCGCTGACAGCGATTTGCTGGGGCAGCGCCCTGGAGCCGCAGCGGGCAACAGAATCCACGGACTCGGTGTTTACCAACGACGTCTCGATTCTGCGCTACCGGCGGGTGGCTCAGGGCCGCTCGCTCACCGAGACGATTACTGTCAGCATCCGGGACCTGGGAGAATCCCTGGAGTTTATCGTCATTGGCGGCCAAACTGTCATCTGGCTGCGCGACGCCACCACTGACCGCAAAGGCCGGCCGGTAAATCACCCTGTTGACCAGGATTACTACCTGGATCAAATCTACAAGGCGGCCCACCGGGCAGTCAAACTGGAATATTGACCCTGCCTCTCGCGAGCGGCGGGGTTGACAGAGAGTCGTCTCCGTGGCAGGATATACAAAATAAGCTCGGGCAAACATTTCACTAAGGGGGACACATTGAGGCCATTTGGTTTTGACTCAACCACAATAAGCTATCCGACGGACGATCGTCGGGTGGAGGGCTGGGGATCGACCACAATCGGCGCCGACGTGGGTGAATTCGGGGCTCGTTCCCAAGCGCTCACAGCCGCGGACATCTCGAGCGAAGTCGCCATTCACGGCGAGCCGTCGGCGCTCACGACGCCAGCCGAACCGCTCGGATTCATCGACCTCGACTAGCGGCGCCGCCCGCTTGGGTAACTTTAGATAAGTTCTGCTTCACGCAGACGCTTGCCTAGAGTTACCCTCGTTTTTATTTGCCAATATATCGATAATCGCCTAGTATGTTGCTAATAGGGGCTAAGCTAAGTAGGCTTAGCTTTTAGATTTTCAAGGGGGAGTGACAGACATGACTTCAAGTTTGCTGTATGCGTTGATTTCCGTCAGCGTGAAAGACGGGATTGATCAGTTTGCCAGAAACCTCGTCGAACTGGGTTTTAGCATCATCTCATCCGGCGGGACCTACCGCTACCTCAAGGAGCATGACATCGCAGTCACCAGCGTCGAGGAGTTCCGTCAGACGTCGCTGATTCGCCGGCTGACGGCAGCCAACAATGCGAAGCCCGAACAGGAGCGCATTCCCGAACAGAACATCCATTGGGCCAGCCAGATTGCCGGCCAGCATGCTGAGATCCACGGCGTCCTTCTTGCCACCACGGCAATGGCTGACCAGCTGGAAGCGCTGGGGATGGTGAGAATCTCTCTCGTGTGCGTTGATTACTACGCCCTGCATGCCGAGCTCGAACGGCCTGACGCCACTATCGCCTCGATCATCGAAGCGATAGATGTCGGCGGGCCGACACAGGCTACGGCCGCCAGCAAGGGCGGACGCATCGTGGTTTCCACCCCGGAGGACCGGCAGGAAACCATTAACTGGCTCCGTGCTGGCCGCCCGAATGAAGAAGAGTTTGTTACTCGCAGCATCGCCAAAGCCCTGGCCAACAACCTGGCCTACTATGCCCCGCTGGTCGAACGTTTAAGCGGCGGCGACTATTCGGTGCTTGTCCTCGAGCGCGCCCAGAAGTTGGGCTACGCGGAGAATCGCTGGATGGGCGGCGCTGACTTGATGCGCCGGTTCGGTTCCAAGGATCGCGCAGCCAAGGGAGCACTGTCCACGTTCCGGCGCAAGGAAGGAAGCGAACCCGGATACATCAACTATACGGACGCTGACGGCGGTCGTCGACTGATTGCCCGCATCGAGAACTTCTACCGCAAGAACGGGCTGTCGATTCCCGCGATTGCCGTCGGACTCAAACACGGCAATCCGTGCGGTGTGGGCATCGCTGACTTCGATACTGGCGCGGGCATGCTTCGCGCCATTCGGAACATGGTCGCCGGCAATCCGGGCGCCTTGTTCGGCGGCACGGTCATGACCAACTTCGTCATCGATGACGAGGCCGCCGCGCTGCTGCGCACCTACCTCACGGGCAAGCAGAAGCGACCGATTGACGCGGTGTGGGCGCCGACAGTCACCGATTGTGCGGTCGCACAGCTCCGCCGGGTCAACAACCGGTGCCGGATGATGGTGAGTTCCAGCTTCAGCTATGGCACAACCGAGCTGAGCGTGGCCAAGCGCTTCCGGCAGTTGGAGGCGGACGAATTCCTTCGGCAAGGGCCGGGCGATCAGGTTTTCAACCTGAACGACCCACATCTGACGAAGCTTGGCCGGCTGACCAAGCGGCAGCGCATGGACATGCTGCTTGGCCTCGCCATCTGCGGCGCGGCCAATAGCAACACAATCGTGATCACCAAGAACGGCATGATGCTGGGACTGGGCTTGTGCCAGAACTCCCGGGTCGTGGCCTGCGAGCATGCGGTGAATGGTGCGCGCCGCTGCGGACACAACATCAGGGGCTCCGTCGCAGTCAGCGACAGCTTCTTCCCGTTCAACGATGGACCCAGAAAGCTCATCAGGGCCGGTGTGGGCGCGATCTTCGCTACGTCGGGTTCGCTCAACGACAAGGCCTTCCGCACGCTGTGCCGGGGCCGGAAGCGCCGCGTCAACGTGGTCATGGGTCCGGACGAGATGTTCCGGATGTTCTGCAAGCACTGACTCGCGACATTGCGGTCAGACTCTATTCGGGCTAGGGGTTCCACTGGAATCCCTAGCCTTTTTATTTGACGACACAACCGTAAGAAATTATAATAGTTACCTGCGCAAGGTTACTTCTTGATCCAGAGCCTATTCGCTTCCGGATATCGATTCCTGGAGTTGAGGGCCGAAAAGAGGCGTGTGGTGCGATAGCGCCAAATATGTCAGAGCCTGAACTAGACAGGTCGATAATCTGACAATCCTTCAGCGGTGGCGGTAAGGCCCAGTGAGCTTCCTCCACTCGGAGGTTAGCATCCCGCGGTAATTCCGCAGACATAGGATCGACTGAAGAAGCAAACCATGCCGCGCGGAGTCCTATTCCGCGTCTTGCCGGCCAATCTTCCTGGGCCGGAGTTGAGGCGATGGTATGACGACCGTCACAGTCTGGCGACTGTGGCCCAAACCTTCTTTCCTACTTGAGGGTGTGTCTGCCGAAAAAGCAGGGGTGATTGGAAGTTGAGTGGGCGGCGACGCACGGTCCTCGCATACTTAACGAACGATCGGCTGGACCTGTGCCATAACCCAGCCACCAAATTTATTGGGAGGAGAACTCGTCTTTGTCTCGGGGAAGGAAGAAGCTAACTCATCCTTCCCCGTCGTCGTTTTTAGGCCATTCTGGGGCCTCTTTTTATTTACCAAAAATGTTATAATAAACACATGAAGGCCGCAACTAAAACACAAACTGATTCCAAAACTTTAAATGGCTTAAATAAAGACCAAAGTAAAGCCGTGACGTTTGGCCAAGGTCCGCTTTTGATCATAGCCGGGGCCGGCACGGGCAAAACTACGGTTCTAACTAGGCGCATTGTCTGGCTGATCGAGCAGGGCTTGGCCAAGCCCGAAGAAATTTTGGCCCTAACCTTTACCGAAAAAGCAGCCAACGAAATGGAAGAGCGGGTCGACATGCTGATGCCACTTGGCTATTCCGATATTCAAATTTCCACTTTTCACGCCTTTGCCCAGAAAATTTTGTCCCAACACGCCCTCGATATCGGGCTGCCGGGCGATTTCAAGGTAATCACCGACACCCAAGCTTGGATGCTGATCAAAAAACACCTGTATGATTTTGATTTGGATTATTATAAGCCCGTGGGCAATCCCAATAAATTCATTCACGCCCTGCTCCGGCACTTTAACAAGGCCAAGGGTGAGGAAATCAGGCCGGATGATTATTTAAAATACGCGGAAGGGCTGCGGTTAAATTCAGATAGCGCTGAAATTAAAAAGAAAGCCCGGAAGAAAAAGACAGATCCTGAAGCAAGTTCAGGATTGCAGATTGACGCAGCTGAAGTGGCCAGGATTTTGGAAGTGGCGAATGCTTATCATAAATATCAAAAACTCCTGCTGGATGAGGGCCATCTGGATTTTGGGGATCTGATTAACTATGCCCTGAAGCTTTTTCGCACCAGGCCCAAGATCCTCGAACTCTATCAGAAAAAATTTAAATATATTTTGGTCGATGAATTTCAGGACACGGACCTGGCCCAATATCATCTGGTCAAAATACTGGCTTTGCCGGAAAACAACATTACCGTGGTCGGTGACGATGACCAGTCGATTTATAAATTCCGCGGAGCTTCCATTTCCAATATTTTAAAATTCCAGGAAGATTTCCCTAGGACCAAGGAAGTGACGCTGACCGAGAATTACCGCTCAACCCAAAAGATTTTGGATTTGGCTTACGGTTTTATCCAACAGAACAATCCCGAGCGTCTGGAAGCTAAGCTTAAAATTTCCAAAAAACTGACTGCCGGCACCAGCCTGTCCGGCAAGATCGAGGTTCTGCATGCCGGCAGTGTTTACGAGGAAGCCCGCCAGGTCGCGGATAAAATCATTGAGTTGGCCCAAAGTGAGCAATTAAATTTTAATGATTTTGCCATTCTGGTGCGGGCCAATGATTCGGCCGAGGCCTTTATTGCCGAATTGTCGCGGCGGGGCCTGCCATATATGTTTGTAGCCAACCGTGGCCTTTACAAAAAACCCCTGATTTTAGACATTCTGGCTTACCTGCGGCTCCTGGATAATTATCATGAAAGTGAAAATCTGTTTCGCGTGTTCAATTTGCCAAAATTTAAAATTCCGGACGAGGAACTGATTTTCTTATCGCAAACTGCCAGGCGCAAGGCGGTTTCCTTGTATGAAGCGGTCAAGGACAGCCACAACCTCAAGGCGCAGGATCTGCTTCGGCTCCTGGCCAAGCATGCGGCTGCGAGCCGCGACCTGCCTGTGGCTGAACTGCTGGTGAATGTCCTCCATGATCTGGAATGGACTAAAAATTTAATCGCCGACTCTGCCGCGAACGTAGAGAACCGCTCGCTCTTGGAGCAATTTTACCGCAAAGCGCAAAAATATGAGGAAGAGAATACCGACCGATCGCTCAAAGGGTTTATGGCCCAGATCCGTCTGGAAATGGAAGCGGGCGACCAGGGCGAGCTGGCATTTAACCCGGATGCCGGGCCGGAAGCGGTCCGGATCATGACCGTGCACTCTTCCAAGGGATTGGAGTTTGGCTGCGTCTTTGTGGTCAATATGGTGGATCAGCGGTTCCCGTCGCGCGCCCGATCCGAACAAATCGAGATTCCGCCGCCGTTGGTCAAGGAAATTTTGCCGGAAGGGGATGCGCATTTGATGGAGGAACGCCGTCTGTTTTATGTGGCGGCTACGCGCGCCAAGCGGTTTTTGTTTCTGACTTGGGCTGATGATTACGGCGGCACGACCAACAAAAAACCGTCCCGATTTCTGGTCGAGCTGGGCCTCGAGGAAAAAATCAAGAAGGCGCCGCCCGCCGGTGAAGTGTTTTTTACCAAGCAACCGCCGCTCCTGGGCCTCAAAACCAAACTGATCATTCCCGACACGTTTTCTTTCTCCCAGATTTCGTGTTTTCTCCACTGCCCGCTCGAGTATCAATTCAAATACGTTTATCATCTGCCACTGCCGGGCGAAGCGCAATTGTCTTTCGGCATTACGATTCACAAAACCTTGGAAAAATATCTCAAACACCTGGTTCAGATTAACACACTAGTGCAACCGGATCTGTTTGGGTCAAAAAAAACCGGCCAGGTTGAATTACCTAAAAAAGAATTGCTGGAAAAATATTACGCCGAATCTTGGGTCGATGACTGGTTTCCTGACAAGATCAATAAGGAAGAATATCGCAAGCGCGGAATCAGATATTTGGATAACTTTTTCAGGAAATTTTCCGATGACCCGAAGTTGCCGAAGTTTTTGGAAAAGCCCTTCAAGCTCCGGCTCGATAAATTTAAGTTTGTCGGCAAAATCGACCGGGGCGATCTGAATCCGGACGGCTCTATCAGCATTATTGACTATAAAACCGGCGCTGCGCGCGGTAAACTTTCGTCGGTCGACAAGCAGCAATTGCTAATTTATCAGTGGGCGGCACAAGAGGAGTTCAAAGAAAAAATCCAAAGCCTCAGTTACTGGTTCCTGGAAAGTCTGGATGATTCCGGTGAATTTTTGGGCACGGCCACGGAAATCGGCGAAATTAAAACCCGGCTGCTCAAAACAATTGCGGAAATTATTGAAACTACGCAGACTGGAAATTTCCTGGAAGCCGACCGCCGGACTCAGCACGCCAAAGAGTGTCGATACCGCCAATATGTGGTATAATAAATTCAACCCAACTCAGCGAGCGCTCCTGGTCATCGCGCTGATTTCTCTGGCGAGCCTGATGACTTTGATGCTCCTTCGTGTGCCCGGGGCCTGGACGATTCTGCTGTTTTACCTGGTTCTGGCCTGTTTTTGCCTCAGCACTCTGACGCTGGTTAATTTTTACATCCGACGCCTGCTGGGCCAGCGCGAATTCCAGCATTTGTATTTCGCCACCGCCTTGCGCCAAAGCCTGTGGCTCAGCCTGATCGTAATTTTTTCCCTGCTTTTGTCCAGTCACGGCCTGTTTTCCTGGATCAATACCTCGTTTCTGATTCTCGTTTTCGTATTTTTGGAATCTTATCTTATAACTAAGAACGGTTAAATTTTATGGAGCCCCATGCGCCCAACGCCCCCGCAACCTCGCCGGACCTGACCTTTCAAGTCATGCCGCAGGATTTAAACCACCCGGAAAAAAATACAAACTTCTCGTCACCGATGCCGCCGCCTCCGCCACGGTCTCCATCCGGTATGCCGCCTAAGGCCCCGATTGGCGATATGGGCCTGAACTCCATGCCGCCCCTTCCCGAATCAGATCCGAACTCGCACCGCAATATTTTGCTGATTGGCGGAATAATCATAGTCATAGGCTTAATTGGCTTTGGTTTGTATTATTTCTTGGGGGCGAAAAAAACTGACAATAAACCCGGTGATCAGCCGCAAGCGGTTGCAACCCGGCTGCCTAAGGTTTGGCTGACCCAATATTTTAACAAAGAAGCCTGCGACGATCAGAGTATTTGCGGCGACAATGCCGATCCCGACAACGACGGTCTGAGCAATTATGATGAATTCAAAACCGGCACCTCGCCGATAGATTCCGATTCGGACAAGGACGGCCTGGCAGACGGGGATGAATTGCATGTTTATAAGACCGAACCGACTCTCAAATATACGGACCGGCGCGAGATTGTCCAGCAGAACGACTGGACCGATTCGTATCAAATACGAAATGGCTATGACCCTCTGACCCCGGGCAAAAAGTTTACCGACTCCCGCACCCAGCAAATCAAAGCCGATACCGCTGCCAATCCGCTGCATGAACCATCCATCACGTCGCTTAAAACCGTTACCCCTCCCGCGCCCACCAATCCCACCGGCGGCCAGTCAACCAAGAAATCCGTGACCGTGACAATTGAAAACGATAAATTTAACCCGGCGACCGTTACGATGAGCGCAGGTGATTCAGTTGTTTGGCTCAACAAAGACGGCAAGAATCACCATGTCGCATCGGATCCGCACCCAACCCATACTGGTTTGGCCGGCTTCGAGTCACCGGATCTGTCGGGCAATCAAACTTACAGCTTTACATTTACCAAAACCGGGACATTCGGATATCACGACCATCTGAACCCAACTATCAAAGGAACTGTCATTGTTAAGTAAACTTTGGAATCTGTTCGCGTCAAAAAAAACTCCAGCGCCGCTGGCAGTTTTTTCGGGCATTGTCGTATCAAAAGTTTTAAAAGTGGAAAAACATCCCAACGCGGACCGGCTACGGGTGATCTCTTTGTCAGACGGGCAACGCACGATTGAACCAGTTGTTTGTGGAGCGTGGAATTTCGAAGAGGGTGCGGTCGTGCCGCTGGCTCTGCCCGGTGCCACTATCCCGCATGACAATCATGACCCGGCGGGTCAACCGTTTGTGCTCGGCAAAGCCAAAATCCGGGGCGTCGAATCGCAAGGCATGATCTGCTCGGGCAAGGAGCTCGGCCTCTCAGACGCCGGCAGCGGGATCATTGTTCTGAAAAATAGCGAAGAATTGCTCGGCCAAACTTTTAATTCCAGCATGAACTGATATGAGCGAGATTATTATTGATAAATCTCAAGAAAATAAACTAAAACAACAATTACAACAACGCGGTGGCGCTGACGCGGCACGGATATTGAGGCTTTTAAATATGCCCGATTTGTCGCGAACCGTTGGCAGTCCGCTGAAGGAAATCGTCGATAGGGCCAGCAAAGTCAAAAGCTTGGTCGGCTTTGATGTCATAGAAATTCCGGAAATTATACCCATAGATATTTTCTTCGATCTATTCAATATGCCACCCGGCCATCCAGCTCGTAGTAGGTCAGATACTTATTATGTAGACGATGGACATATTTTAAGATCTCATGACACGGTTTTTTGGTATTATTATTTAAACGACCCTGAAATCAAAAAAAGGATTGTCAATAAAGAAACCTTGGGCGCGATTTGTTACGGTAAGGTTTACCGTAAAGATGAGATCGATCGTACACACATGAATGTATTCCACCAGTTCGGGGCATGGTATATAGGACCTGATGAAGGCAAAAATATTATTCCGGACGACTTGAAAAGAACACTTTCGGAGGTCGCTGAAAGTTTGGGAATTAACCATCGGTTTTATGACCATAATTTTCCCTACACTGATCCCAGTTTCGAAATGGAAATGGAAATGAATGGCAAATGGGTTGAACTGGTAGGTTCAGGTATGGTTCGAAAAAGTGTTCTACAGAATTTCGGGTTAACAGGCTATCACGGTTGGGCTTTTGGTTTTGGTTTGGAGCGTCTGGCGATTGGCAACATGCGTTTGCCAGATATCCGGCTTTTGTGGTCTACTGATCCGCGCGTGACCAAACAACTCAAACTTGGCCAAAAATTTGTCGAGGTCAGCAAGTTCCCGCCGATCACTCGAGACATTTCTTTCATTGTCAAAAAGAATACGAATTTTGTTCCAAATAATTACTTTGATCTTATACGCGACATCGGAGGCGATCTTGTTGAAGAAGTCGCGCTACTCGATAAATATGAGAATCCTGACAGAATCGGCGCTGATAACGTAAGTTATACATATCGAGTAGTTTATAGGAGCAATGATCGAACTTTAACGGATAATGAAATTCAACCACTACAGAATAGGCTTATTGACGAAACAGAACATCAATTTCAAGCTGAAATTAGATAATAAATATCCATTTTTGAGTCTTTATTTTGAGTCAAAAAACTGGTATAATTAAGGTACCTTAATTGGGTTATTTTTATGACTAAAAAAGATCTACAAAAGAAACCGACCAATCCCCAGGAAAAAGGATATACCGCCGAGCAAATTACCGTGCTCGAGGGTCTTGAACCTGTCCGCAAGCGCCCCGGCATGTATATCGGTAACACGGCCAGCGAGGGCTTTCATCACTTATTGAAAGAGGTCGTCGACAACTCAATCGACGAAGCCATGGCTGGGCACGCCAAAAAAATCGACATCACGATCCATAAAGATAATTCCGCCTCAGTCGTTGATGATGGCCGCGGTATCCCGGTTGATATTCATAAACAGACCAAAAAATCCGCTCTGGAAACGGTATTGACCGTGCTGCACGCCGGCGGCAAATTCGGCGGCTATGCCTCCGGCTACAAAGTTTCCGGCGGCTTGCATGGCGTGGGCGCCGCGGTTGTAAATGCTCTTTCGGAATGGGTCCGGGCCGAAGTGCGCCGCGACGGCAAAATTTACACTCAAGAATACAAACGCGGCAAACCCACCGGCAAGGTTAAACTGGTCGGCAAGGTTCCGCCGAAGGACGCCTGGCAGCGCGGCACCAAAATTTCCTACAAGCCGGATACCGAAATTTTTACAGTCATGGAATTTGATATCAGCTACATATTGGATCATTACCGGCAGCAGGCCTATCTGACCCGCGGCGTGCATTTGATTATCAAAGACGAGCGCACCAGATTTTCTTATCAATACTATTTCGAAGGCGGGTTGGTTTCATATATCCAGCACATCAACCGTAACAAGGTGGTTAAAACGCAGCCGATGTATGTTTCCAAGACCATGGAAAACGTCATGGTCGAAACGGCAGTCCAATACACGGACGAATTTTCCGAAACGGTCATGACTTTTGCCAATAACATCCATACGCCGGAAGGCGGCAGCCACTTAACCGGCTTTCGCGCAGCGCTGACCCGATCATTGAACAATTATGGAATTAAGAACGGCTATATCAAGGATTCCGACAAAATTACCGGCGAGGATATGCGCGAGGGCCTGACAGCCATCGTTTCCGTCAAACTGGCCAATCCTCAATTTGAAGGACAAACCAAAGCCAAACTCGGCAACGCCGAAGTTCGGGGTATTGTGGAAGACGTCGTGGGCGGCGGGCTGGAATTTTGGCTGGAGGAGCACCCTGCCGATGCGGGCAAAATCATGGAAAAAGTGCTCCTGGCCGCCAAAGCCAGGCTGGCCGCCAGAGCCGCGCGCGATGCCGTGATTCGCAAAGGTGTGCTCGATGGCCTGGCTCTCCCGGGCAAACTGGCTGATTGTTCCGAATCCGACCCCGCGCTGTCTGAACTTTACATCGTCGAGGGCGATTCGGCCGGCGGCAGCGCCAAACAAGGCCGCGACCGCCGCTTCCAGGCAATCCTGCCTTTGCGCGGTAAAATTCTGAACGTCGAACGCGCTCGCCTCGACAAGATGCTGGGCAATGAGCAAATTAAAAATTTGGTGATAGCCATGGGCGCCGGCATCGGGGAGCAGTTCAACATCGACAATCTGCGCTACCAGCGCATCATCATCATGACGGATGCGGATGTTGACGGCGCGCATATCCGCACTCTGCTGCTGACTTTTTTCTACCGGCATTTTCCGGATGTCATTAACCGCGGTTTTTTATATATTGCGCAGCCGCCCCTATTTCGGGTCCAGCACGGTAAGAGCGCAGAATACGCTTTTTCCGAAAAGCAACGCGATTCGATAATCGAAAAATACCTTAAAGAAACCAAGGACAAAAAAACCGCCAAACAAGAGATCAGAACGGTGGGAATTGAGAATCAAGAATCAGAGAGTGCCGTCAATATTCGCGGCATCGGAGTACAACGATACAAAGGTTTGGGCGAAATGAATCCCCAGCAGCTGTGGGAAACGACCATGGATCCGGCCAACCGGGTCATGCTCCGGGTCATGGTTCCGGACGCGGAGAAAGCCTCCAAGATCTTTGAAATGCTCATGGGCGACGAGGTTGCGCCGCGCAAGAACTTTATTCAGACTCACGCCA
Source organism: Candidatus Doudnabacteria bacterium RIFCSPHIGHO2_12_FULL_48_16 (assembly GCA_001780035.1). Lineage (GTDB taxonomy): Bacteria > Patescibacteriota > Doudnabacteria > UBA920 > O2-02-FULL-48-8 > WO2-49-40. The sequence goes on along the minus strand of MFEY01000005.1, from coordinate 90,704 downwards.
AGTCAGTCAAAAATCTGGACATCTAAAGTCTTTGCGAGGAGTCCCGACTTATCGGGACGACGAAGCAATCTGGTTATAGAGATTTCTTCGCTCGCTCGCAAAGACTCATAACTCTTTGTTCTGGTTTATATTATCTCTTGACCCGCTGACCCGTCTTATGTATAATATTATCAATAAGGGCCCGAAAGGCCTTTTAAAAAAGCCTAAAGTCACTTTCAATCACTATGTCAAATCCGATCCAATTTTTGAAAGAAGCGAAGGCTGAACTAACCAAGGTTGTTTGGCCTACCCGCCGCGAAGCAATCCGAATTACACTCGGTGTAATTGCCCTTTGTCTGGCGGTGGCAGCTTTCTTGGGCGCGGTCGACTACGGCCTGACCAAACTGGTCGAGTATTTCCTGAGCCGGTAATGAAACTGCGAACCGCGGTTTTCAGCATAATAATGGTTTTAGTTATAGCCGAGATAGTTGGATTCCTGGCACCGCAACCTGAATGGCTGGATATACCATTTCACATTGCTGGCGGAATTGGTTGGGCAATGTTTGCCGCTTGGATGATTGGCAAGGCTAAAACTGAACGTAATCCCGTATGGTTCAATTTAATTTTTACCGCCGGGTTTGTAATGTTTATCGGATCCAGCTGGGAAGCATTGGAATTTTTGTTGGTCCGGGGACACATTTTTCCTTCCACGGGGTTCACATTACGGGATACGATCGGTGATCTCTTTAACGATGGCGTTGGTTCATTAATTGGTTGGCTCTTATTTGTTCGTAATTTAAGATAATATGGCACGTCAACAAGTCACGGGTGAAAAACATTGGTATGTCCTTCACACCTATTCCGGTTATGAGGACAGCGTCGCGTTCAATTTGAAGCAGCGTATCGAATCCATGGGTATGGAGGACAAGATTTTTAACGTCCTCGTGCCCAAGGAAAAGAAGATCAAAATTCGCGACGGTAAGCGCACGACTGTGGAAGAAAAAATCTTCCCTGGCTACGTCTTAGTCGAAATGATTGTGACGGATGATTCCTGGTATGTGGTCAGAAATACGCCCAACGTTACCGGATTTGTGGGATCGGGGACCATCCCAACGCCGATCGGCGATGCAGAAATTTCCATTCTACAGAAGCGCACGGGCATGGAAGAGCCCAAATACAAAATCGACGTCCGGGTCGGCGATCTGGTCCGGATCATGGACGGTCCGTTTAAAGATTACGAAGGCAAAATCTCGGAAGTCGATGACGAAAAAGGCAAAATTAAGGTCCTGGTGTCGATCTTTGGCCGGGAAACGCCGATTGAGCTCGACTTTTTACAAATTAAGAAAATTTAAATTTTATGTTATTTTACGTCCTTGCGTTTATAATTGTCTTTCTGATCCTTCCGGGTTTCCGGATTGTCCAGCAGTATCAGATCGGCGTGGTTTTCCGCCTGGGCCGGATCATCGGCACCAAGCAGCCGGGCCTGAATTGGGTCATCCCTTATATTGACATTGTCCGCAAGATTGACCTGCGCACTGTGACGCTGCCGGTGCAACCGCAAAAAATCATCACCAAGGACAACGTTTCGGTGGATGTCTCGGTGGTCGCTTACTACCGGATCGCAGATCCGATTAAAAGCATTGTCTCCATTGAAGACGTCATGAGCGCGATCAATCAGATTGCTCAGACTACGGTCCGCAATATCGTGGGCCAATTCCAGCTTGATGAAATTCTATCGGAGCGGGAAACGATCAATAATCAGATCCGGACAGTTCTGGACGCTCATACCGAGCCCTGGGGCGTTGTCGTCAGCGTAGTTGAAATCAAAGACATTGAGCTGCCGGAGAACATGCAGCGCGCCATGGCCAAACAGGCCGAAGCGGAACGTGAAAAGCGCGCCAAAATCATTGCCGCGGAAGGGGAATTGGCAGCCTCGGAAAAACTGGCCCAAACAGCCGATGTCATGGCCGCACATCCGATTGCCTTGCAGTTGCGAAACCTGCAGACCATGGCGGAAATCGCGATGGAAAAAAATTCCACTATTATTTTCCCCGCTCAATTCATGAGCACCGTCCAGGACATCAAGAATTTTTTGGCAAGCGAAAAGAAATAATTAATCCAAATTTATGGCTAAAAAGGTAAAAATTGTTTTAAAAATTCAGCTCCCGGCCGGGAAAGCCGCGCCATCTCAGCAAACAGGGACGGCCCTTGGGCCCCACGGGATCAACATCGGCCAGTTTATCAAGGAGTTTAACGAGCGCACCTCCCAGATGGGCGACCTGACCATTCCGGCGGAAATTACGGTGTTTGAGGACCGCACTTATACTTTTATTCTCAAAACCCCGCCCGCGGCGGTTTTGATCCAGAAAGCGGCCGGTATTGAGAAAGGCAGCGGCAATCCGCTCATGAACAAAGTCGGCAAAATCAGCAAAGCCCAACTGCGCGAAATCGCAGAAAAGAAAATGCCGGACCTAAATGCCAACAACATTGAAGCCGCTGAAAAAATAGTCGCCGGCACGGCCCGGTCCATGGGCGTGGAAATTAAATAGCGTATAGTGGACAGCGTAGAGCGTGTAGCTCTACACGCTGAACGCTCCACGCTCAACACTATATCATATGGCACTCAATCTAACACTTCGAAAAGTTTATCTCTATCTGTTTGCGATTATCGGCCTGGTCCTGCTCATTATGGGTGCGGTCAGTTTAATCGATCTGGGTTTGAAGACCTATGTGTTTACCAAATCGGATTATCCCTGCTACTATGACATTCAACCTATGTCGGTGGACAAGAGCGGCGTGACACTCTCTAGCGAAGATCAGCAGAAGCGGTGTCAAGAACAGCGAACCTCGGATAAGCAGCGCCAGGCTTCAACCGCCTTGGCTCAAATCATTGTTGGTTTGCCTCTCTACCTCTATCATTGGGTGGTTATACGAAAAGAAAACCAGGTTTAGAAAAATTATAAATTAGAGATTATAAATTAACTCGTGGGAGCCCGAAAGGCGTTTGTACCACAAAGGAGAAACATGGGTAAAAGATTTAACGCCGCACTGAAAGAAGTCGACCAGAATAAGACTTATCCGGCTGCCGAAGCGATTGCTTTGGCCAAAAAAACCGCGACCACTAAATTCGTAGGCAACATTGAAGTTCACATCCGCCTCGGCATCGATCCAAAAAAAAGCGATCAGGCCCTGCGCGCGACCGTCACCCTGCCCCATGGCACGGGTAAAACCAAGCGCATTGCCGCTTTTGTATCAAGTGGCAAAGAAAAAGAAGCTCTGGATGCGGGTGCGGTGGTGGTTGGCGGCGAGGACTTGATAAAAAAAATCAAGGAAACCGAAAAGCTGGATTTCGACATCGCCATTGCCGAACCGTCCATGATGGCCAAACTGGCATCTGTGGCCAAAATTTTGGGACCCAAGGGCTTGATGCCGAATCCCAAATCTGGCACCGTTTCGGCCGATATCGGCAAGACCGTCAAGGAATTTGCGACTGGCAAGGCTGAATTCAAAAATGATGAATCCGGTAACATCCATATGATTCTCGGCAAGTCCAGTTTTCCGGATGATCAAATCCTGGCCAACTTTAAGACTTTTATGGATGCGGTGGAAACTGCCAAACCGGCGGGCCTAAAAAGAGAATATATCCAGTCCATTTCAGTCAATGCGACCATGGGCCCCGGTATCAAGGTCAAAATTTAAAAGTCAAAAGTAAAAAGATCTGCTATAATACGAGCAGGTCTTTTGTTTTACTTTATATGATTTTATCCGACAAAGACATCAAAAAATATCTTAAAACGGGCCGGATCAGTGTCGATCCATTGTTTCCAAACTCCATTCAGCCCGCCTCAATAGACTTGCACCTTGGCAAGGATTTTATGTTTTTTCGCACCGATAACCATACTTGCATCGATCCCAAACTGCCGCTCGATGATATGATGGAACGGGTTTCAATCAGCGAGAAGCGCCAATTTATCCTGCACCCGGGTGAATTTGCCCTCGGTATGACATATGAAACCGTGGGAGTCTCCGATGATATGGTCGGGCGGCTGGAAGGGAAGAGTTCGCTGGGACGGATCGGCCTGATTATCCATGCTACCGCCGGTTATCTGGATCCCGGCAACAAACTCAAAATGACTTTGGAGCTGCACAACATTTCTATTTTGCCGATTAAACTCTACTACAAAATGCCCATCGCTCAAATTTCTTTTACACCCCTTTCCAGCCCAGCTGACTCGGCCTATGGCAACAAAAAACTCGGCAGCAAATATTTCGGCGCCACCAAGCCCCAGGCCTCGCAGTATTATAAAAATTTCCTGAAGAACAACGGCTGGATTAAATTTAAACAATGAAGGATAATTGGCACGATCCAAAATTTGCGATGGGATGGGATGCGGATGCCGCCGTTAACAACCCTTCGAGAGCTAGGTTACTGGATTTGCTTCTAACTATTATTACAGACTCTTATAGCAACGATGGGATGATTCTAGATTTAGGTTTCGGCACTGGACTGGTTGAGGAAATGATTTTCAACAAAATCCCTGCAGCTCAGATTGTGGGCGTCGATTCATCCGAGGCCATGATTGCGAAGGCGGAAGACAGACTAAAGGGGCGCAATATGATTACAATTCAGCATGATCTAAATGAAATCAAGAATTTAAAATTACCTCAAGGCCAATATCAGTTCGCAATAACTTCCTTCGCTCTCCATGAAATCCCGTCAATCCACAAGCAGGAGATATTCAAATTTATATATAAAAATTTAGTTTCCGGGGGGATGTATGTGTTGGTGGATCGCTTTAAAATAGAATCGGATAGTTTGGCTTCAGCTTATGAAAGCCAGTGGAGATCGCAAACTAAATCGGCAACTTGGACGGATTGGAAGGAGCCGTTTGCTGAATATAAGAAGCGAATGAGCATTAAGGAAGATTTTCCCGACTTAGTAGAGGATCAGCTGGCTTGGCTGCGCGAATCGGGCTTTAAAGCGGCTTGTCTGCAACTCGAGTTTGATCGCGGATTAATCGTAGGTCTTAAATCTTAATTATCAATTAGTATCGACATGAAAGTAAAGATCAAACGCCTCGACCCCTCAGTGGAACTGCCCCAATACCAAACCGCGGAATCCGCGGCTTTTGACATTGCGGCCAATGAGGACGCAACAATTAGCCCCAAGGAAATCAAACTGATTAAAACCGGGTTGATTATCGAGGCCCCCCATGGGCATTTTTTGCTCATTGCCTCGCGCTCCAGCACCCCGGTGAAAAAAGGCTTGTCTGTGCCACAAGCGATTGGAATTGTGGATCGTGATTTTTCCGGTCCGACGGATGAAGTCCGACTACAGCTGTTTAACTTTACCGAGCAGCCGGTGATGATCAAAAAAGGTGAGCGCTTGGCCCAAGGCATGTTCCTGGCCGTAGATCACATTGAATGGGAAGAGGTCGATCAGATCAGAGAGCAGTCGCGCGGCGGCTTCGGCTCAACCGGAGGGCTCAATGGCTAAGAGGCGCGGCAAATTTATTGTCATCGATGGCACGGACGGTTCGGGCAAAGCCACTCAAACTAGGATGCTGTTTCAGCGATTGGAAAAAATGGGCAAAAAGGTCCATGTGGAAGATTTCCCGCAATACGGCAAGAAGTCGGCCGGGCCGATCGAGGATTATCTGAACGGCTTGTATGGCACGGCTCAGGAGCTTGGCCCAAAAATTCCATCGATATTTTTTGCTGTCGACCGGTTTGCCGCGGCCACGCGAATCAAAGACCACCTGAATAGAGGCCATATCATTATCTCCAATCGCTACGTTACCGCGAACATGGCGCACCAGGGCGGAAAGATCGCCGGCAAAGCCAAACGCAGCGAGTATTTCAAATGGCTGTTTGAGCTCGAATATAAATTTTTTGGCATCCCCAAACCTGATTTAAATGTCATCTTGCATATGCCGGCAAAAATTGCCCAAAAGCTGGTGGATAAAAAGGGACCACGGTTCTATATTGGCAGCAAAAAGCGCGATCTGCACGAAAAGGATTTGAAACACTTGCTGGCGGCGGAGCGCACTTACCTGGAAATTTCAAAAAAATTCGGCTATCCCTTGGTGGAGTGCTTCCAAAAAGGAATTTTATTCACGCCGGAGCAAGTGCATGAGTTAATTTGGAAAAAGTTAAGGTTCTAATACGCATTTATATGTTCACTGACGACGAAAAAAAACTCCTGGAACCCTATGTCACCTCGACCGAGGACAATGTCTTTGCCATCAGAAACTTAAGCGGCATCGTCGGCGCCGCTTATGCCCGCTACTCGCGCGCCAAGGGCGGATTTCGCGAAACTTTGCTCAAAGAATTTATCAAAGAAGGTCAGATTGACCCGAAACATGCGGATGAATTGATTGCCCGGGTATTGGTCGCTTATGGCGACGACAGCGTGGGGGAATTGGAGGGGGGTCATGTTTCGTTTGAAAAGGTGACGATGATCGCGGCCAAGGAAATCGAGGATCACCGCATTGGCGGTTCACCAATCGAGCAATCCACGCGCTACGTGTTTTATGACCAGAAGGACGACAAAGGCAACTGGCTGTATTATCGCGGCGAGGATGTTTTAGGCGCACCGTTCGGACCGCAATATGCGAAAACGATGGATTTTATCTTCCAGACATATGCCGACCTGGTCGAGCCGCTCAAGGCTTACTACGAAAAACTCAAGCCGATCGGCGAAGCCGAATACGATATCAACGGTGACGGCGCCAAAGAAAAATTTGCCGACATAACTGATGAGAAGCAACAGAAGGCTTTTAAAACCACCTACAACTTTGATTTGCGGTCCAAAGCTTGTGATACCCTACGCTGCCTGCTGCCGATCGGCACTCTGACGAATGTCGGCATGTTTGGCAATGGCCGCTTCTATCAAACCTTGATCTCGAATTTGCTGACGCATAAGCTGCCGGAATTCAACAGCATTGCGAACCAGACCGCCAAAGCCTTGGCGCAAACTATTCCGCAATACGTGCGCCGGGCCAAAGCAGACAAATACTGGCATGAAACCGAAAAAGAAATAGCGAGTCTGGCTAAAAAGCATTTTTGGTTAGACACACCTGAAGTGCCGCCAACTCTGCCGCATTATGACCTGCAGGATCGCGGAGAAGAATACCTGGCCATAAAGCTCAAGAACAAGGCGGTCAATGCCGCGGCAATCACCGCCCTGTTACAAGAAACTGCGGACGTTGACCAGCTCGCCGCCATGGTTTTTCCTTATTCCAATATGCCCCTGCGAAAAATACGCCGCAAAATTGAAAACATGAGCGAGAATGACCGCAAGGAAATTGTCCGGGTCTACGTCGGAGAGCGCGAAAATCGCCGCCAGCGGCCCGGCCGGGGCCTTGAAACAGGTTATCCGCATAGCTTTGATACAGTAATTAACTTTGGCACTTATAAGGATTTGCAGCGGCATCGCATGAACACGCAGCAGCGCCAGATGTTTACCACGAAAATCGGCTTTCAGATGCCGCAGGAAATTATCCAGGCCGGAGTGGAAGACAAAATCAAAATCTGCATTGAAAAATCCGATAAGCTGTTCGATGCCATGCTCAAGACGGCGCCACTGGCCGCCCAATATGCAACGCTGCATGGCCATTACATCCGCTGGTCGATTGCCTTTAACGACCGGGAAGCTATGCATATGCTGGAGCTGCGCTCGACGCCGCAAGGGCATCCGCAATACCGGCTGGCGGCCCAGGAAATGCATAAACTGATTGCCAAGCGCAGCCAATGGCGAGCGGACATGATGAAATTCGTCGATTACGAAAACTATTACTGGTCCCGCGCTGACAGCGAAGCCAAACAGCGGGTCAAGGAGGCGGAACTGGATAAAAAATATGACAAAGGATAAAATTAAGCTAGTGGCTTTTGATTGGAACGGCACTATCTTTGCCGATACTAATCTGGTGGTAAGAGCCATGTCGCATACCTTGGTCAAGTTTCGTTTAAAGCCGACAAATCTAAAAGAGCTGCAGCACAAGATGGTTGTTCCATTTAAATTGTATTGGCTGGCGATGGGGATGAAACTAAAAGACTTCGAGCGAAATGTTCTAACAATCCGTAAAACATATTTCACTTATTACGAACCCCGGGAAGGTTTATGTCGAACCAGGGCCGGATCCCGCGAAATTTTGGATTGGCTGGAAACTCAAAAAATCAACAAGGTTATTTTTAGCAACCATATGGAATCTCATATCCGAAAGCAACTAAAGCGCCTGGAAATTGATTCCTTTAAAGATATTTTGGGCTTTACCACCGTGGAGGACACTTCGTTGATGCACAAGCGAGGCAAAGAAAGCCAGCTCGAGGAATACGTGATAAAAAATAGACTGAAGCCAAACGAGGTCCTGGTCGTCGGCGACACTACCGAAGAAATTGAGATCGGAAAAAAATTCGGATACGTCACCGTAGCTCTGTCGGGTGGCAATTCCAGCACCCGGCGGCTCAAGGCGACAAAACCCGATCACTTGATTCATCACCTCAAAAAATTAAAAAATATCATTCAAGATCATGGACGAACTGCTGCGAAAAATTAAAACGCTAAAAGATCAGGCCAAAGATCTGAAGGAGCATCTTTGACCTGCCCCAAAAGAAACAAAAACTGCTAGAGTTCGAAGACGCCATGGCCCAGCCCGAATTTTGGTCTGACCAAAATTCGGCGCGTGAAAAATCCAAGACGCATGCCCACCTAAAAAGTGAGATTGAAAGCTGGTTTAAATTTGAAGCTGATTTGCATGAATTGGAGGAGCTAACCGCCCTGGCGACCAAAGACAGCGACAAGGCCCTGGAAGCCGAGCTAAAGGTCAAATTTGAGCTTTTAACGGCCCAATACGGCCAGTTTGGCCTCAACACCTTCCTTTCGGGCAAATACGATGATCACGACGCGATTTTGTCCATCCACGCCGGGGCGGGTGGGGTGGATGCCCAAGATTGGGCGCAGATGCTGCTGCGGATGTATTCCCGCTTTGCCGAAGCCAAAAAATTCAAAGTGACGATGATCGATGAAAGCCGCGGTGGGGAAGCCGGCATCAAAAGCGTGGTGCTTGAAATTTCCGGCCCCCATGCTTACGGCTATTTCAAATCCGAGGCCGGCGTGCATCGCCTGGTCAGATTGTCGGCGTATAATCCGGCGCATACCCGCGAAACTTCGTTTGCCCTGGTCGAAGTTTTACCCGTGACCGAGCAATCGGAATATAAACTGGATATGGGCGAAATCGAACTTGAAGCCAAAACCTCACGCGGCCATGGCGGTCAATCGGTAAATACGACCTATTCAGCTATCCGCGCCGTGCATCGGCCGAGCGGAATCACCGTCACGATTCAAAATGAGCGCAGCCAGTCGCAGAACAAAGAACAGGCCTTAAAAATTTTATCCGCCAAACTGGCCGCGCTGGACGAACAAAAAAAGGAGCAGGAACGCCTGCAAATCCGCGGCGAGTTTCACAGCGCCGAATGGGGAAATCAAATCCGATCCTATGTCCTGCATCCTTACAAATTGGTCAAAGACCATCGGACGGGTTACGAAACTTCGGATGCCGAACATGTTCTGGAAGGCAACCTCGAAGAATTCATTAAAAAATATCTGGAAAAAAATAAATAAATGCACCCTGCGCTTGAACATATTAATGCCAGAAGAAACAAAAAAGTGCCGCTTAAAGACGGCCGGCGGATCGTCCTACTCGTATTCGGCGGCGTGATGAGCGGAATGCGCGGCTCCGGAGCCTTGATCGGATTGCAGCAGCTGGGCCTGACGCATGCATTCGATGAAATCTACTCAATGTCCGCAGGATTTCCCAATGCCTGCTATTTTCTGGCCGACGATCCGGACAAGGGCCCGTCAATTTATTATGAAGAGCTGGCCGGCCGAAAATTTATTAACGCCTCCCATCCGTGGAATTTAATGGATATTGATTACTTGATAGATGTTTTCAAAAACAAGAAGCCTTTGCCGGTGGACAAAGTCCTGGCGAGCAAAACCAAATTATTTGTTATCGTTAAAAACCTTGGGGAAAACAAGATTGAATATCTGGAGGTTCACAAGGTCGGCTCGCAGAATTTTTTTAATTTAATGAAAGCCGCGATTTCCGCGCCGTTTCTGCACCCAGGCAGCACGAAACTTGGCCACAGTCAATACAAAGATCCGCTAATGTGGAGTGTCGCTGATTATCAATGGCAATTGGATCAAATTCTAAAGACGAAAGCCACTGATATCCTGGTAATTTACAATAATAACAGCCAGTATCTGGCGCCGGCCCTGTTTTCCGACCGAGTTTACGAAATAATGCCACCGGCTGGGGAATCAAACGGCCTGTTGGAGACCCGGCCCGAGGTTTTAAAACAAGAACGCGATGAAATGATCGCCTTAGTCAAACAATTGCTAGGGTAAACGTAAAATCTTTGCTATAATAATTTATATGATTCGTTTCGATAAAGTAACAAAAACATATCCCCAAATCATTGCGCTGAAAAATATCAGCATCGACATCCACAAAGGGGATTTTTTATCGTTGATCGGGCAATCCGGCGCCGGCAAGTCCACGCTCATCTCCCTGATTATCGGGGAAGAAAAGCCGGACAGCGGCCGGATCCTGATCGATGACATTGACGTGGCCCAAATCAAAGCCCGGGACATTCCATATCTGCGCCGCAAAATCGGCGTGGTGTTCCAAGACATCAAGCTTCTACCCAACCGTACTGCTCTCGAAAACGTCGCTTTTGCCCTGGAAGTTTCCGGGGAACCGGCGGCCATGATCAAAAAAGAAGTGCCGCGGGTTCTGGAACTGGTCGGCTTGCAGGAAAAGGCTCATGCTTTCCCACACCAAATGTCCGGCGGCGAAAAACAACGCGTAGCAATTGCGCGCGCCATGGTGCACAAGCCGGTGCTGCTTTTGGCTGACGAGCCGACGGGAAACTTGGATTCGATTAATGCCTGGGAAATTTTACAGCTGCTGATGAAGATCAATAAAACGGGAACCACGGTCATTCTGGCTACGCACGCCAAGGAGCTGGTCAACAGCGTCAAAAAACGCGTGATCACCATTGAAAAAGGTGAAATCATTTACGACCAGGAGAAAGGCAAATACGTCCTATGATCCCGTTAGAAATAGCTCAAAGTTAAATTAACAGCATTAAATTTATAATATAAGCATCGAAAAAAATATCATATTATTATCAATTTTCTAACGGGATATGACAACCTTGGAGACGAAACGCTTGATTAAATCGGGTTTAACAAATTTTCTGCGGAACATTTGGATTTCAATCGCGGCCACTTCCATGGTCGCCATTACCTTGTTTATTATTTCCATAATAATTGTCCTTTATGCTTTAACCTCGGTCGCCATCCAAAATTCCACAGATAAGATTGGCGTGGTGACCGCGTATTTCAACCAGCAAACCACGGATAAGGAAGTCCAGAACGTCATTACGGAAATAAAAGGCCTAGAGGGCGTGAGGGAAGTCAATTACACGACCAAAGAAGAAGCGATCGCGCAGTTTAAGCTGATCCACCAAAACGAACCCAACTGGATTGAGAGCTTAAATGAATTTACCGACGCTGAAAACCCCTTAACCGGTTCCATTGCGGTGAAGGCTTACGATCTGACCGATTATTCCCGAATTTACGACACCCTCAAGGGCCAGCGCTACGCGCCTTACTTTCAAAATGTCCGCGACAACCAGACGGTCATCAACAAGCTTTATCGGATCATCCAGTTCATTACCAGGTTCGGCATCCTCCTGGCCGCCATCTTTATGGTCGTAACTGTTATGGTAACTTTCAATACCATCCGCCTCACGATCTACAACCGCCGGGAGGAAGTGGAGATCATGCGCCTCGTCGGCGCCACCAACTGGTATATCCGCTGGCCGTTTATGATCGAGGGCATTCTTTATTCCCTGATCGCCACGGTTCTAACTTCGCTCATTATCCTGATTCTGCTGATTCTGCTGTCCGGCCGGATTGAGCAATTCCTTTCAATTCAGGTTCTGGGCTCCAGCCTGATCAGCGCTCTGTTCTGGCGCATCCTGCTGGTGAATCTCGCCGCCAGCATTGTCCTTTCGGCCATTGCTTCCAGTATTGCCATGCGCCGCTACTTGAAGGTATAATGATTGTAGTATGAAAATACTTCTGACTAAGGATGTCAAAGGGCTGGGCCGAACGGGCGACGTCAAGGATGTCTCCGATGGCCATGCGAGAAACTTCCTCATTCCTCGGCATCTGGCCCTGCCGGCCACGACAGAAGTCTTGACCAAAGTCCAGAAGGAAGAGAAAGAAAAACAAGCCAAAGTTACCCGGATCCAGGAATTCCAGCAACAGCTCAAAAACAAACTCAGCCATCAGGAATTTGAAATTAAGGCGCGGGCCTCCAGCAACAGTTTATTTGCGGCCGTCCACGAAGATGAAATCGCCAGCGCGATAAATCAAAAATTCCCGGACAGCCTGGACGCGAATAAGATTGTGATCGAAAAACCGATCAAGCATCTGGGATTGCACGAAGTTTTAATAAAATTGAACGAAACAATTAATTTTAAAATTAGGTTGAAGATAACAGCACTATGAGCGCCAAACTCAAACGCAGCACCAAATATATCTTTGTTTCCGGGGGAGTCATTTCGGGTCTCGGCAAGGGCATTACAGCGGCATCAATTGCCGCCATTTTAAAAAGCAAAGGCTATAAAGTTTCGCCGGTCAAGGTGGATATGTATCTCAACTTGGACGCTGGCACTATCCGGCCCCAGGAGCACGGTGAGGTTTTCGTGACCAATGATGGGGTCGAAACCGACCAAGACCTCGGCCACTACGAGCGGTTTCTGGGCCGGGATCTGAGCCGGGTAAACTATATTACCACCGGCCAGGTTTATTCCGAAGTTTTACGCAAGGAACGGGCTTTTGAATATAACGGCGAGGACGTAGAAGCCATTCCGCACATTACCGATGAAATTATCCGGCGGTTTAAACTCGCGGGCAAGGATGCCGACGTGGTTATCATTGAACTGGGTGGCACCGTGGGCGAATATCAAAACGGCATTTTCTTCGAAGCTTCCCGGCTCATGAAACTTCGTGCGCCCGGCGATGTCATCCAGGTTCACGTCGCCTATCTGCCGATCCCTAGCAATCTCGGGGAAATGAAATCCAAACCCGTGCAGCAGTCGGTGCGGCTGCTCAACTCGCTGGGGATTGAGCCGGATTTTGTGGTGGCACGCGCCGAACACGCCGTAGACGACAAGCGCAAGGAGCGCATCGCTCTGTTTTGCAACGTCCGCAAAGAAGACGTGATTTCCAACCCGGATCTACCCTCAATTTACGAAGTGCCCCTGGGATTGCAGAACCAGAGCTTTGGCGAGAAAATCCTGGAAAAACTCAAGCTGCCGCCCGGCCGCAAAGACCTGCAGCCATGGAAAAATCTGGTCCGGACCATGAAAACGGTCAAAAAAGAAGTTCATATCGGCGTGGTTGGCAAATACTTCGGCACCGGCAATTACAACCTCGCCGATGTTTATGTTTCGATTATTGAAGCTCTCAAGCACGGCAGCTGGCATAACAAGGCCAAACCGGTGCTGCACTGGATCGACTCCGAAAAAATCGAGAAGGACGGCGCCGAAAAGCACCTCGACGATATGCATGGGATTGTGATTACGCCCGGCTTCGGCAAGCGAGGAGTGGAAGGCATGATTCAGGCCATCACTTACGCCCGTGAGAACAAGATTCCTTATCTGGGACTGTGCTATGGCATGCAGATGGCGACCATCGAGTTCGCGCGCAATGTGCTGAAGCTCAAAAACGCCCACACCGTGGAGGTTGATGACGAAACTCCTCATCCGGTGATTCATATCATGCCGGATCAGGAAAAGAAGCTTTTGAAAAAAGAATACGGCGGCACCATGCGCCTCGGTGCCTGGGACTGTGTCCTCAAGCCCGGTTCAATCGCAGAAAAAGCCTATGGCGCGCGCAAGATTTCCGAGCGCCACCGCCATCGCTATGAATTTAATAACAAATACCGCAAGCAGTTTGAAGCCGCCGGCATGATCTTTTCCGGCACCACACCCGATGGCCACCTGGTGGAAATCGTCGAGTTGGCCGATCATCCGTTCTTCCTGGGCGTGCAATTCCACCCGGAATTTAAATCAAGGCCCTTAAACCCTGGCCCATTATTCTGTGAATTTATAAAAGCCAGCATTAAAAAATAGATCAAATTTAAACACCCCGCCTCTCGCGAGAGACGGGGTGTTTAGTTTTTGCCTTATTTACCGAAGGCTTCCTGATAAGTGTATCTTTTAAGCGCCCCCAGCGTAATGAGCCAGATGACCAGGAGGATTACCCAGCCCACGATCGGGATAAACCCGAGAATCAGCGTGATCAGCGCGCCAAGCCCTAGATCGCGCCAGCGATTGGCGATTGCATCGCGGTGATACCAGCTCCAAACCTGGTTACCGACATAGAACAGAGAGAGAATGGCCGAAATAATCATAAGCAGGCCAAAGATCATAAACACAATCATTCCCAGATAAATCCCCAGAACCGTTGCCATCAGAATCACTCCCAAGATGGGGGAGAGAATTACCACCAAGACCCCGAATCCTAGGCTGTGCCAGGGCTTGGCTTTGGCTTCGGCGACAACGGCTGAAATCTTACTGGGCAAGAGCCAGGCCAAAACTACGGCCGCAACCAGCAGCATAATCAGTTTAAACAAGCTGCCAATGATCAACAATCCGATTATGCCGCTCCGGTGGGCCACTCGCTTGTTGATATGAGTGTAAGTAATCACGCCCACCTTCGCGCCTGGTTTGACTACCGCTTCCTGCGGACCCTTGAAGCTAACTTTCCCCAGAACCTGACTGGCCGGGCCGAACGTTAGATTTTGATTGGCCATAACCTCGACGTTGCCGCTGACTTTGCCATTGATTGTAACATTGCCCCCGCCGATTTTCACATTGCCGGCCACATCCGCGTCCAGCAAGACATTGCCCCCGCCGATAACAAGATCGCCACCCACTTTGGCTTTTTGGGCAATTGTAATGTTCCCGCCGCCGACCAGCAAATCGCCGCCGACCGGAGCATTGATGGAAACATTGCCGCCGGCGATGCGGGCATTTTCACCCACAGCAGCGTTGAGATTCAGATTGCCGCCGGCGAGCAATAGGCCTTTTTCGACATCACCGTTCACAGTCACGACGCCGCCAGCCGCAGCCAGGTCGCCCTGGATTTTGCCGTTGATCGTCACCGCGGCGCCCGCAATATAAAGATTTTTATGCACGTCCTGCTGCAGAGTCGAGATATTGGCATCTGTTTTGCTTTCCGGCGCAATAAACTCCGCGGCCAGAACCGGAGAAGCGGCCAATGCCAACACGACCGCTGCAAGACCGAATACTTTAAATTTTTTCATATAACTTGCTCTAAATTAATACCTAAGGTTATTAAAGCACCGGGATAAAATTTAAGCAACTCAAAACCCCGCCAGAGGCGGGGTTGTCTTCGAACTATATAATTATTTCTTGGCTTCTGCGGGCAGGACGTGGACGAACCTACGTAAATGCAGATTACCATCAAACCCGCGGACTTTCTTGGAAGTGAATTTAACGATTCCGACTGCCACGGCATAGATGGAATCATCGCCGCCGATGCGGACATTCTTGCCCGGGTGCCACTTGGTCCCGCGCTGGCGGACTATGATATTGCCAATCTCGGCGGTCTGGCCGCCAAATTTCTTGATGCCTAATCGCTTGGATTGTGAGTCGCGGCCTAAAGCTGTGGAGCCGCCGGCTTTCTTATGCGCCATTGTTTTCGGTTAGTTCCGAATTCTCGTCTTCACCCGCGGGGTTGCTATTACGATCTTCGGTTAATACTTGATTCGAATCGTTAGTTCCATATTGAAATATAACAATCTCGCGCGCCACGATCTGATCTCGCCGGTCATAGACGCAGGATTTGCGTTCCGTGACTTTGAGGAAGCGGTATTTTTTGACCAAAAAATCGGGCAGGGGATCCAAGACAGTATACCCGTTTTGGGTCGCAAAGTCAAGATCGGGCAGAAAGGCGTAGTCTGTAGCGCTGACTTTATAGGCCGGCAGGCAGATCACAACCCGCGCCCCCTCGGTCAGGAATTTTTTAAATTCCTTGAAAACCTGATCATAGAGCTTGCTTAAGGTTTTAAAATTTTCCGTCATCTCCGGCTTTTTTGGTAACTTGCTATAGATCGGGCCCAGGGTGCCTTCGGTGACCACGGCCGCAACCTGATAATTGGGGAGGATAATCGAAATTTCCGCCGCATTTGATTTAAACAACTTGTAGCGGCCCGGCGAAACGTGGTAGCGGTTTCGGAACCACTCAAGGTTCTTCTCGCTATTTTCCACCATTTTCTGCTCCAGATCCGCGCCGATAGCGCGATAGCCCATATAGATAGCTTCCTGCAACACCGTGCCGCAGCCGCAGAACGGATCAAGGATATAATCGAGAGGCTTGAGCGGCTGGGCGAAATTAATCATGGTCTGCGCGACCTTGGGTGGAATCATACCGACTTTTTCATCACGAGCTGGCCGCTGATAATCCCGGCGCCCGTAGTCCTCATAATTTTGCACAGTGATGGTCTTGCCGATAAATAATCTTTGGTTGCCACTAATGACTACTACCTCAGCGCCTTTTTCCAAAATATGATTTTCGTTGACCTGCACCGAGGTCAGCGCCTGGGAGGGAAACTGCGGCAGGACGGCCCGAACGCTTTGGGTTTCGTCCTGTAAAACTTTTTTGATCAGGAAAGCCACGCGCTGGGCTTCTTCGCGAAATCGAACTGTCGGATCCAAACTGTAAATTGAAACGCCGAACTGCTTCTTGCCGGAATATTCGTGAAAATATTCCTTGATGCGCTTAAAGGTGAAGTAACTGCCCAGAACCTGGGAAGGGAATTCCTTGCCCTTCTTTTGAAAAGTGTCAAAAAGTCGTATAATTTTGATAACACCGCCCAGGCGCGGCTGCAGTTCTTCGGGTTTTAAGGCTTTGTCGGTTTCGATGACCACGACCTCGGGGGAGCAAGCCAGAATTTTGTGCCCCACGCCCAAAGCCTGCAAGACCTTGAGAATTTCGGCCAAGGACAAAGTATAAACCCTCCCTAGGATAAACGCATATTGCATATGGAAAAAATAAAACTGTTTATCAAAACCCGTCAGCAGGCAATTGTCCTCGCGATCGGCTATCTCCTGGTTGCCTCGATTGGCTTTGCTCTCGGTCAGCTGGCAACCGTTCAAGAAAAAGGCCCGGAAATCAGGCTGGAGCAAAACGTATCTGCTGAGAGTAATTATACTCCAACCGTGTCAGGTTTACAATCAGAAACCAACAGCGCGGAATGCAAAATCAAAGGCACGCCGAGCTCGCGAATTTACCATGTGCCCGGACAATCCGGATATGATAAGCTTAACGCACTGACCTGCTTTGCAACCGAGTCCGCCGCCCAGGCTGCGGGTTTCAGAAAAGCTTTAAGATAATATAAATAATGAACAGGATGAGCCCAGCGGACCCATCCTGTGTTCACGTCTACGAGAGCGCTAGAAGCGTCCCGAGCCAGACCAACTGCCACTGCGATCGAACCCGGCCGCGATCCTCCGCATCAGGGCAAGCCCCTCGGCTATCTGCACCTGGAGCGCTACCTGTTTCTTGGCCCGCTCGTCGCTGTCGATCCGCAGATCCGGCATGTGGAACACCTCCAGCTGCCGGCGAATGTAGGCGTCGGTTTCCGCGTTGATCACCGCTCCCTCGGCCAGCGCTTCCACCAGGTCCGATCCGGCCTCGACGGAGTAGAAGGGTCCGAATTTCCGATCTTCCTGCCGCATCCGGACGTAGCCGTGGCTCCGGCTCCCACCGCAGCCACAGGGGACCGCGTCCGCCGTAATCGGCTGATGCACCGGACGGATTACCATTATTCTCAGCATTGTGTGGCGCTCTCCCTGGCGCCTTGTTCCTCCGTTTGGGGAACAAAAAATCATAGCATTTTCTTTATTCACGGTCAATGCTAAAATACCTCTGATGAGACGAATCTATTTGGACCATGCTGCCACAACCCCGGTCAACCCGCACGTTGCCCAACACATGCGGGATTTTGAATTGCAGCACTTTGGCAATCCGAGTTCCTCCCACCGGGAAGGTCAGAATGCGCGAGCTAAAATTGACTTTGCGCGCGCTGCAGTTGGCAAATTTCTAAACGCCAAACCGCAGGAAATTGTTTTCACCTCCGGGGCAACCGAAGCCAACAACCTGGCCACTCAAGGCGTTATCAATTATGCGGTTCAAAAAAATAAATCCAAACCGCACGTCGTGACCACGCAACTTGAACACCAATCCGTTTACAATACGGTTAAGGAACTCGAAAAGAGGGGAGTGATTGAGGCCACCTTCGTCAAGCCGGACAAAAACGGCAAAATTAGGCCGGATCAAATTTTAAAAGCCGTGAAAAAAAATACCGAGCTTGTGAGCGTGATTTTTGTTTCCAACGAAATCGGTACCATTTTGCCGATCCGAGAAATCGGCCAATCAATCAAGGGCCTCAAACCTATCTTCCACGTCGACGCGGTCCAGGCCGCCCAGTTTTACAATTGCAACGTGGAAAAACTCGGCTGCGACCTTTTAACACTGTCCGCGCACAAAATTTATGGCCCGAAGGGAATAGGAGCCCTCTACATCAAATCCGGCCTTAAACTGGCAAATCTGACGTTTGGCGGCTCACAGGAATACGGCAAACGCCCCGGGACCCAAAATACCGCTGGAATTATGGGCTTTGCCAAAGCCATCGAGCTGTTGGGCCCATTGGAAAATCGGCAGGATCAAGCGCGAAAAATTTCCACGCTGCGCGATTTGCTGATTGATAACGCTCTAAGAATCAAAAACGTTGAATTAAATGGCCCGACAGGGGAGGAGCGGGCCGCCAACAATGCCAGCCTGACTGTTTATGGAGTCGACCAGGATGCCCTGATGACCGCTTTGGATCTAGCTGGCATTGCCGCCTCTACCGGTTCGGCCTGCGTCTCCGGCTCATCCGTGCCGTCCCATGTCATCGAGGCGCTGGGCAAAATCGGCCAAGCCGATGCCGCCACAATCAGATTGACGCTCGGGCAGAATACCAAGCCGTCGGAAATTAAATCCGCCGTGAATATATTAACTAAAATAATTAAGCAGTTGCGCAGATGAATCCCGTTAGACATTTGACATAGCGGGCAATATACTAATAAATTATAATCAATGCAGCGCCATAAAATGTTAATTAAATTTAACTAATCATAACGGGATGAAAAAAATCAATTTAACAATTTTGATCATGGTCGCTCTGGCTTTGGCAGCGGTTTTGATATTCAAACCCAAACCAAATGATCAGCCCAAGGATCAACCCAAGAACGAAACGAGTCCCGCTAGCCAAAGCCCGTCAACTCCGGCCGGGCAGGCGAGCGCCTTGCCGGGTTATGTCCTCTTGACCGTGCCTTTTACTGCCCAAGCGCCGACGGCCAACTGGTCTGATCCGCGCCAACAGGATGGTTGCGAAGAGGCTTCGTTGATCATGGCCTACGCCTGGACCCAAGGGAAAACTTCCATCTCAGCTTCTGAAGCGGAAAAAACCATTATTGCCATGTCTGAGTTTGAAAAAGAAACTTATGGTAACTACCTGGACCTGGGCGCAGCCGATACGGCCAAGCTCATGACGGATTATTATCACTACGATAACCATACTGTAAAGTCAGGGATCACTATAGAAGACATCAAAAAAGAACTGGCGGCAGGGAAGTTAGTCATTACTCCGGCCAATGGCCAGAAGCTCAATAACCCTAATTTCACCGGTGCCGGGCCACTGACGCATATGCTCGTGGTTATAGGATACGATGAGGCGAAGAAACAAGTCATAACCAATGATCCTGGCACACGCAATGGCAAAGGCTACAGATATAGCTACAATATTTTCTTTAATGCCCTTGTCGATTACAAGACGGGGTATCACGAAGACCAAACAGGCCGGCCCAAGGCCATGATTGTGGTTGAGAAGTAGCCCAGGGGAGCCCCATTCAGAAACAAACAGCACGTCGCACATTGTATCTTCTACGACGTATAATATTTATCACTGGTTAAATACGCCGTATA
Organism: Candidatus Doudnabacteria bacterium RIFCSPHIGHO2_12_FULL_48_16; assembly: GCA_001780035.1. GTDB lineage: Bacteria > Patescibacteriota > Doudnabacteria > UBA920 > O2-02-FULL-48-8 > WO2-49-40. Next base: position 70,591 of record MFEY01000005.1, on the reverse strand, counting down.
ACATTCGCGCCATTGCTGCGGACATTTCAAATTAAGCAATTACTTTTAAATGTAGCAAAATGGCGCGGGATTTTGAACAAATTTAAACACCCCAGACGGGTCTGGGGTGTTTGACAAATTAAGCTACTCCCCTCTTTTACAGGAAATCGAGAGGATTGTATGGCGCGCCGTATGGAACCTTGTATGGGCCATAAATATTTGGGTATGCACCGTTGGCGACGCCGAATCCTTCCGCATCAAACACAGTAAAGTGAATATGATACCCCCGGTGCGGGCCATAAAGCAGCCGGGTTGTATTGCCGGTGTTGCCTTCAAATCCGACCAAATCGCCTTGCTTGAGCACCTGGCCATTGTGGACGACAAATGACGACATATGGCCGTAGAGCGTCACAATCGGATGCGCGAGAAATTTCCCCGTATCGTGGCGAATGGCGACCCAGTTGCCATAAGCGCCGCCGCCCGTGCCGCTGGCTGCCACTGTGCCATCGCCGGCCGCATAGATCGGCGTGTTGGCGGCCGCGGCCACGTCGATGCCGTTATGAAAACTATAGCCTAGCGCGGTAAAGCCTGTGTTGCCATACCCTTGGGTCATGATTCCATCCATCGGCCAGCCAAGCAGACCGTGAATCGCCTTTAGTTTTTTATTGCCCAACTTCGCCGCAATCAGGGCATCAAGATTATTGATTTCATCGTTTAAAGCTTTTTCCTGTGCTTCTGAGTCGGTCAGCAGGCGCTGGTAAACCCGTTCCTGACCCCGGGTTTGATCTAAGAGCTGTTGTTTGCCTTTCTGCTCGCCGCCCAAGCTAACCTTGGTTAGGTCCAGCTGGCTCAGGAGCGTATCCAATTTGGCTTTTTCAACTTTCAGATCAGCCTGGCGCTCATCCAAATCAACTTTCAATTCCTTGATTTTGGTCAAAGCCTCCTGGCTTTGCTCTTGGATACTGGTAGTATATTGGACTTGGTCCAAAAATTCGGAAAAATTATCGTTCTCAAGCGCGATCTCGAGCGGGCTACGCTGATCCAGATCGTTAATTTCCAAAATCAAAGATTTCAGAATTGCCTTTTGCTTATTGATATTCTTTTCCGTCTGGATGATTTTGTTTGTGACATCCGCAATTTCCAAATTCGCGGCGTCGATTTTGCCTTCGGTGGCTTCGATCTGGGCTTCGGTCTGGGCAATTTGCAGGTTCAAAATTTTTATTTGGTTGGCCAAATTGTTCAGCTGACCCTGGGTTTCTTTGATTTGTCGCTGGTAATCGGCAATTTTGGCTTCAATGGCATTCAGTTGCGCCTGCTTGGCGGCTTTTTGCTGCTGCAAATCAGTGGCGGTTTGAGCCAAAATGGAGGGTCGGGCGCCCATAACCAAGAAAACGCCGGCAATCAGGAAGGCGGAAAACAGGCGGTATAGTTTGTTATTTGGTTTTTGTTTCCGTGAGGATAACATCTACCATTATTTTACCACGGATTGGAGATTTTGTCCACCTGCCTAGGGCTCAGCAGACAGAGATTTAAAACAGCATTTCCGACGCCCGGCTGATGCGCTTAAGCACCTGTTCTTTGCCATCGGGCAGACTGGCGAACGCGTCAATGATTTCAAACGGCCCAGGCGAGGCTTCCAGGCCACACAGAGCCACGCGCAACGGCCAGAGCACTTCTCCGGTTTTTAATTGGTTGCTCTCAATAAAATTTTTGATCTCTGCTTCAATGTCTTTTTGCGCAAACTTCTCGGCGGACAATGTTTGCAGAAAAATCTGCAGTGAATTCAAATTTTTGAGAATTGTCTCTTTTTCTGATTTTTTCTCCGCCGGAGGCGGACCCGCCGAAGCCTTGCGCGCAGGCGGGCACAAAAGTCCGGGCTCGTATTGCGGCTCCTCGAAAAAGTATTTGACCCTCTCCCCTATCTCGGAGAGTTTTTTAAGCCGGCTTTGTTCGAGCAGTAAAATCTTTTCTAGAAACTCTTTCGGATATTTTTCGGTTTGAATTCCGGCCTTGACCAAATATGGAACCAGTCTGGCAAACAAGTCCTCAATTTTAAGAGCTCGGATATACATGCTGTTAAACCAGTCCAATTTGTCCAAATCAAACACAGCACCGGATTTATTGAGCTTATCAAGGGAAAATTCTGCGACCAATTCACGCATATTGAAAATCTCCTGCTCCGTTTTCGGATTCCAGCCAAGCAGGGCCAAAAAATTTATCAACGCTTCAGGCAGATAACCTTTGTCTAAAAAATCCTTAACCGAGACATCTCCCTCGCGTTTCGAAAGTTTCTTCCCGGTCGCTTGGGACAAGATCGCCGGCAAGTGCACAAACACTGGCAGTGGCCAGCCAAAAGCTTCATACAAGAGAATGTGCTTGGGGGTGGAAGCAATCCACTCATCCGCTCGGATCACGTGGGAAATTTTCATCGAATAATCGTCCACGACAACCGCCAAGTGATACGTGGGAAATCCGTCCGACTTGAGTAGCACCTGGTCATCTACATCCTTGCTCGGAATCTCAATATCGCCGTGTATATGATCATGAAATTTAATTATCCGATCACTCGGCACGTTCAGGCGGATGACATGCGCTTCCTTCGCGGCTAGCTTACTGCTAACCTCTTCTGATGACAATTTCAGACAGAGTTTGTCGTATTTCGGCGGCAGTTTCTGGGCCTGCTGTTCTTCACGCAGTTTATCCAGCCGCTCGCTCGAGCAGAAACAATAGTAAGCCGCTTTTTTTTCAATCAACTCTTGGGCATATTTTTGATAAATTGGCAGCCGCTCGGATTGGATGTAGGGCCCGAACTCACCGCGAAATTTGAGGCCCTTGTCCCAATACGGCCCCTCATCGCTGACGATTCTCAGAGTCTCCAAACTTTGCACAATATTCTCCAGCGATCCGGGCACGAGCCGCTGGCGATCTGTGTCCTCGATGCGCAGGAGATACTTGCCATTATTTTTGCGCGCCCAAAGAAATTCGTAAAGCGCGGTGCGGATGCCACCAATATGCAAAAAACCTGTCGGACTCGGCGCAAATCTAGTTCGAACTTCGGGCATATTTTTTATACTTATAAATTTTCCAAATAAACATCGGGACGGCGTTCCAAATGCGCTTAAGGCGCCAGGGCTGAGTGATCAGCCGCCAAAACCATTCCAAGCCCCAGGATTTGGCCCAGGAAGGTGCAACTGGGTGTTTTTTGGCGATATAGTCAAAGCTGCCACCCACTCCCATGGCTACCCGAACATTCAGATCGGGCAGGTTTTGGCTCAGCCAGATTTCCTGCTTGGGCGGCGAGTAAGCTATCAACAGTATATCAGAATTGCTCCGGCTAATCTCTTCGACGATCTTGGCGTCAAACGGCCGACCAGACAGCGCCAGTTTGATATTCAGGTTAGAAAAAAGTTTTTTGAGTTCATAAGCTGACTGCGCCGCCACGTTACCAGAGCCGCCGACCAGGCTTAGCGAGTAGTTTTTTTCTTCGGCCAATTCTGCGATGTCATAAATAAACCGGCTGCCGCTGATTTGTTCCTGAATGACCGAACGGATATATGGCCGGTCAAAAATAATGGACAAGAGCGAGCGCCATAAGCCGACTTTCGGAGAGGACAGATATTTAGCCGCCCAAAGTATGCCGACGCCATCGGGCAGGGACAAATCCGCATTATTAAGAATATTTCTATAGCTGGAATTATCTAGCGCCCAAACAATCAGCTCTGAGTATGGAGTCACAACGCTGTGCGGTTGTCCGGATTTTACAAAATTATCGATTGCTTCAATCGCCTCGTGCTTGGTTATATTATCCACCAGAACTCCCGCAATACTGCTTTTCATGGTAGAATTATAGCATAGCTTTCTGAGAAATTTACTATGGATATAAAGCGTCAGTTCAAAAAACATGCGGAGCAACACATCCACTCCCCTGCCCACGCTTTGGCAGACGAGCTTTCGAATAAATTTTCAGACAAGCGTCATTTCGGATTTTATCTGAAACTGGCGTTGACGCACGATCACGGTTTTCTGCGGCGCATTGCCGGTGAGGTGCTAGAGAGTAAAACGACCAGGAAACCAGGCGCTTTATTCGCATATTTATTAAAAAAGAACCGCAATCCTGACGAAAGTCAGGGTCTCAACAAAGATGCTGAAAATAGTCCAAGCCCCAAATCCGATCCTAAATAAGAAAACCACTCTCGTTAAAAAGATCGATGACGAGCTGGTTAAACTCGCCGATGAAATGATCAAAACCTCCCGCGTGGTCAACGGCATCGGCCTGGCCGCCCCGCAGATCGGCAAATCCATCCGATTTTGCATTATCAACCTCGAACACCTCGGCCTGCCGCCCTTTGCCCTGGTCAACCCAAAAATTGTCACAAAATCCTGGAAAAAAGTGGAGCTGGAGGAAGGCTGCCTGTCGATCCCCGGAATCTTCGGAATTGTGAAACGCCCGGTTGAGATCACGGTCGAGGCGCAAAATCTCGACGGTAAAAAACATAAATTCGATGCCGACGGCATGCTCTCCCGAGTGATCCAGCACGAAGTCGATCATCTGGACGGAATTTTATTTACGAGCAAGATTATCAGAAAAACGTCCGGCAAACCGGATGAGAAGATGTAACATGCTAAAAATCATATTCGCCGGCACAACTGAATTCGGCATCCCGACCCTGGAAAAACTCTCCGCCAAAGGCGGATCCCTGCCGGCCGGGCAGGCGGGCGCCTCCGGCGGAAAAACTCCTTTTGAAATTGTTTTAATCATTACCCAGCCGGACAAGCCCGCCGGCCGGGACAGGAGACTTACTCCCCCGCCGATTAAAGTTTGGGCCCTAAAGAACGGCATACCGGTTGAGCAGCCTGAAAAAATTTATAATTTAAAATCTATAATTTCTAATTTAAGTCCTGATCTTTTATTGGTTGCGGCTTACGGTCAGATTCTCCCCCAGGCAATTCTTGATCTGCCCAAATTTGGCTCGATCAATATTCACGGCTCCGTGCTGCCCAAATACCGGGGCGCGACGCCGATCCAGGCGACTATTCTCAATGGCGACAAAAGCGCCGGGATAACTCTGATCCAGATGGATGAAAAAATGGATCATGGCGATATTTTGGCTATCCGAACTATGGCCCTGACCGGTCGAGAAACCTTGCCGGAGCTTTATCATTCGCTCTCACTCTTGTCAGCCGAATTAGTCAGCGAAGCGCTGACTAATTTAGTCGCCGGCCGGCTGTCCCGTCAACCTCAAAATCACCTAGAAGCCAGCTACACCAAAATGCTCACTCGGGACGACGGGAAAATCGATTGGGCCCGATCCGCCGCAGAAATTGACCGCAAGATCCGCGCCTACAACCCGGAGCCCGGAACCTGGACGACCTTGGGCGGCAAACTTGTAAAAATCCTGGAAGTTGAAATTATCAGCGATCACAAAATCGAACTGCCCGGCAAACTTTACGGCACCGGCGAAGGGTTGGCCGTTAAATGCGTCGATAACTCGTTACTGCTCAAAAAAGTCAAACCGGAAGGCAAAAACGAAATGACCGGTAAGGATTACCTTAACGGCCTGCAAAGCTTGAATAACAAGCTGTTTCTCTGATTTTATTTTACCTCTATTTTTGACGATCGCACAAAACAGAGGTAATTCTCATGCCAGGGAACGGCCGCCGTCGACCGCCAGCACTTGGCCGGTCACAAAATCCGAATCAATCAAGAACAATACGGCTTTGGTAATTTCATAGGCTCCGCCCCAGCGCCCAAGAGGAGTATTGCGCAGTGCTTCCGCATTTTCCACATCCGGCAAATCCGCCGGTTTTAATATTGGCCCGGGCGCGATGCAGTTGACCATGACCCCGGGCGCCAGCTCCTTGGCCAGCGATTTAGTCAAGCCCTCCACAGCGCTTTTGGCCACATTGTAGGGCAAATAATCTTTGTAGGGCTGCGATTGTACCGACCAATCCGAGAATAAAATTATTTTGCCCTTTATATCTCCCGGATTTTTCAAGAGTTGATCCCCGACGGCCTTTGACATCAAAAATGCGCTTCTGGCAATCGGCCGCATCGACTTATTCCATGTTTCATCGTTGAGTTCGGCCCAAGTAGTCCTTATATAATTGGCCGCCATATGAATCAGGCCGTCAACATGGCCGTATTTTTTTAGGGTTTCCGCAATGACATTTTTAACGTCCGCTTCCGCAGTTAAATCCGCCTTGATATACAAAATTTCCTGCCCCAGATCCGGCTCGCTTGTCATATAAGTCACTGCCAGTTTCGCTTCATTCTTCAAAAGGCCCTGAGCCACATCCAAGCCAATCCTTGCCGCCCCGGTCACAATGAACACCTTATTTTTAATTTCCACGGCCTTGATAATTAATTTTATAAATCACGCCAGCCTTGTCATCGGAGACATACATGACGCCGCCCGGCTGAATCAAAACATCCACAGGACGGCCCAAGGCCGTGCCTTGGGAAAACCAACCGGAAATAAAATCTTCCAGACCTTCAAAATTAGCTTTGGCGTCGAGCTTGACCCTCATCAGTTTGTAACCGGTAGGTTCGCTCCGGTTCCAAGATCCGTGGAAAGCCACAATCAAATCATACCAATACTCCTCCGGCCAGCCTTCCTCCGGAACAAATCCCAATCCCAGCGGGGCAGAGTGAGCCTGCAACTCAATTGCGGGCGGGGTTTTGCCGTTACACGGGTCTTGGATATAAACCTTTTTATCAAAAGCGGTATCGTGAACATTTTGCGCATAACAAATCGGCCAGCCGTAATTTTTGCCTTCTTCCAGAATGTTGATCTCGTCGGGCGGGGTGTTATCCCCCAGATTGTCCCGGCCCATATCCGTGCCCCACATCCGGCCATCGACATAACTCCAATCAAAGAAAACGGTGTTGCGCAGGCCACTGGCGAATTGCTTAAAATCACTGCCATCGGGCTTCATGGAATAAATCGCGGCCCGGCGGTCATCTTTCTCTTCACAAACGTTGCAGGAAGAGCCAATGGAAACATACAGCCTCCCGTCCGGGCCAAACTTCAGCGTTCTAGTAAAATGCCCGCCACCTGCGGGCAGGTCGGCAATTTTCGTGCCTTTGTCATCGGAATAAGTCGCAATTCGGGTAATTTTTCCCTCCTGGGCGAAATACAGCGCGCCGGAATTTTGAGGATCAAACGCCAAACCGTGCGGATTATTCAGTTTGCGCAGCACGTCGTTTTGCGAAACGACTTTGCCACTCTTTATTTCCAACATGGTAACCACCCCGGCCGAGGTTCGAGAGACCCATAAATTGCCAAATCCATCGAAAGCCATGACCCGGGCGCCGGGCAATTTATCGGCAAAGATTTCGATTTTAAAATTATCCGGAACCTTAAGAGGCATCTTGGTCAGGTTTTCGCCCGGCTTATTTATGTTCCCGCCATTATCTGATGTTTTCGGAGCAGCTGGAACCTCACCCCGCAAGTTAACCTGATAAAAATAAATGCCGTATAAAATGGCGACGCCCGCAGCCACTACGACCAGATTTTTAAGAAATATTTTCATTAGATTTCAATAATATTATTTTTTGTAGTGTCAATGAACTCTATCCCGTCCGCTTTTAAAAACATGCCGTATAAATTATACAAAAAACCGCTGATCGGGATATTGACAATCGCATCGTGGACTGGAAATGCTTTTTTTGGTTTGACGGCTTTGGCATAATCAATCGCATCTTGAGCCTTAAGCCAAGGCCCGGCAATCGGCAGAGCCAAAATTTCCACGGGTTTTTGCGGATTATAAAAGGCGTCTCCCGGATAGAACAATTTATCGGCCACCAAAAAACCCGTGTTTTCCACTTGGCCATAATCTTGATAGATCACCGCATGCTTATCCCCATGCCCTTCAATATTCACTCCCTTAAAATTATAGGACTGGCCGTGAGCGAGAAGTTCATAGGGTAATGATTCTTTCGCCAGCAGCTTGCCGACAGACTCATTGGTAAAAATTTTAACTCCCGGATTGTTAGTAAGCAGGGCCTTGACCGAATCGATGTGCAAGTGATCCTGGTGTTCATGCGTAATTAAGACAATGTCGACATTTTTGACATCCTTTTGGCCGCTCTCAATGCTAAAAGCTCCGGGATCGGTCAAGATTCTAACCCCGCTCTCTTCTATCAATAAACAACAATGGCCATATTTCGTGATTTTCATATCAAACGTTCAGTTGGTCAATTTTCGCGGCCAAAATAAAATCATTCTCAGTGAGTCCATCGTTGGCATGCGTCCAAAGTTCCACCGCAACTTTACTGTAAGAGATCTGCATATCTGGGTGGTGATCTTCCGCCTGGGCGATCAGGGCAATTTTATTTACAAAACCCATGGTGTCCACGAAATTTTTGAACTGAAACCGCTTTCGGAGCTTTTTATCATCAATCACCGACCAGCCTTTGGGCAATTGCGGCAAATATTTGGCGATTTGCTTTTTACCAAACGGCGGAATGCCGCCTTCGCACGGGATACAACGTTTCTGCGCCAGTTTCATGATTTTTTAAATAACCCCCTTAATTGATCCTCAGCCAAAATATGATTCTGCATTGCTTGTTCCAGATCAGCCCTAGTTTCAATTCCGTCCTCAGACAAAACCAGATCAAGCGCGTATAATTTAAAAAAATATCGATGCGTGCCGCTAGGCGGACACGGGCCGATATAGGTTGTGGTACCAGCGCTGTTTTTGCCCACTGTTCCGGGCGGCATGCTATTTTCGTCAATTGCCACAGTTTTCGGCGGAATATTCCAGACCACCCAATGTGTATAAGTTCCGGCTGGCGCGTCCGGATCATCCATAATCAAAGCCAGGCTTTTGGCGCCAGCCGGAATATCCGCGAATCGCAGCGGCGGGTTTACATTTTCGGCCGAGCACGTATATTTTTTCGGCGTCATGGAGCTGTTTTCAAAAGCCGGGCTGCTGATTTTCATAATGTAAAAAATTAATGATATCTAATCTCAAAGTTATGATAACCTTTTGGCGCTGATTCTTCAATTTGCACATCATCGACTTCGCCGCCAAACGGGCCGTTCCCGCACCATTTGATAAACTCTTGCAACCGGGCCTCGTCCCCTTCCGCTTCAATCAGCACTGAATCGTCCGGGCCATTTTGGGCAAAACCACACACGCCCAGCCTATCCGCCATAATTTTGGCTTCGTTGCGAAAATTCACTCCTTGCACAAATCCGACAATTTTTAGATTGACGTGCTTCATATCTGAATTCTAGCACAAAAACAGCGGCATCTGCAGCCGCTGTTTTTTTCTTATGATTTATTCCCAAAGTCAAACGTGAAGTGCCTAATTGCCTTTAAATCGATTTTATAAACTTCCCGGATAACCGTATCTGCCGTGCCAAATACTGCTTTGCCCCAATCAAAGCCCAAGTTAGCCGCAGCTGATTTAATTGCCTCCTCGCTCAGCCCTTCAAGTTCCACATAAGTTGGCACTCGAGGCCAAGTGTCGATATCGACAATTACATCAGCCAACGTAAATTTATGGCGGATCTTTTCTTGCTCGCGATCCATAACCAGCCCCATCGCTTCCAAAAAAGCTTTGACCTTGTCCGGCTCAGTAATTTTAAATTCAATTTCAGTTGTCCCCGTAGCGGTCCGCTCTTTCACGTGCTTATAAGTAAACGTGACGCCCTTACTGGTGGTTCGAATACGACCGAATTTTCGTTCCGCATACCATTTGCCTTCTGGGTCATGAAAAATTTTTTCTGTAATCTTTTCTTCGCCTAAATCTTTTGCGCCCAAAGAGACTAATTTTTCAATTAGTTTAGGTTTGTCGATCTCTAGAAATTTAACTTCAATTTCAATATTATCCATTCGATTTAACTACTCCGGCGTGTTGGCCATCGGTGCAATGACATTCGACCAATGGCTGACCATGAGCATGACAGCCTTCGGTGCCACAATTTTTCGGCGTGGACGAAACACCGCCACACACCGGACAGACGTAATGCTTGTTCATAAATTTATTTCACCTCGAATACCACCGTAATAGACGCGGTGATGTCCTGGCTGCCAGTTTCAACAGCCGGAGCGCTGCCGCCGCCGCCCATGCCCGCTTTGCTGTCCATCATATATGGAATGGGTGTATCATAACCAGAGCTTTCTGAGATACTGACGATGCGGCCAAGCCGGAGGCCGGCCTGATCCGCCAGTTCTTTGGCCTTTTGCTTAGCCTTATCAATTGCCTGCTTGCGGGCTTCCTGCTTTAAGTTATCCGGGTCATCAAAGCTCAAACCCACTCCCTGGATCTGGTTACTGCCCGATGATACCGCCGCATCCAAAACTTTGTTCAGAGTGTCCGTAGATTTGTCCACACCGTGAATTTTTATAGTCAAATTTTGGTTGGCCTGATATCCGTTAATCTCATTTTTGCCGTTGGTATAAGTGTAATTCGGATAAACGTTAAGGTTGGACGTCACAATGTCCTCGTTGGCAATGCCCAATTTTTTCACTGCCTCGGCGATTTTGTTGATACTTTTATTATTCTCATCCGACGCGCCCTTGGCTGTATCCGCCTGTGTCAGCACGCCCAGACTGACCGTAGCTAAGTCAGGTTTGCCCGTGACCTTGCCCTCGGCCGTCATCGAGATCGTATTGTCCGGCTTGGAAGGTGAAATGGTCTTGGCCAGGGTTATGGCTTTCTCCACAACCGCTAAGGCCAAAAATACGGCGATTAAAATTACGATTGCTTTTAACACGGGTCTGTTGTTGGTTTGAAAGTTTGTATCCATAAATTTTTGTTAATTGTGCTTAAAATATAGCAAAATATAATTATCCGGGCAAAAGAAGACGGGCGCCAACATTGCAGTCAGCGCCCGATTGTTGCCTATTGGCTGTCGCGAGTCGTCAGAGACACATGCGTTCCATCGCTCCGAAGAGCGGGGATCACATTCTGAGCCGTTACGTTGTCGCTTCTTTGCTTTGGAAGCAGAAGCTCGGCTCTATCGCCTCTGGTTCAGGATTGCGCCCGATTACGCTACGGCGGGCCTCGCTGGCCGCGGTCGATGTCCGGGTCGCGACCCATCGATGCCCTTTCCCTCGTCGTGCACTCGTCCTGACTCCGCTTGGTGACGGTGCTCACGAAATCGAGGGTGAACACACAGATTTGCACCCGGTGACCTCCTTTAATGCCGATCGAACTGCTGTCGCCTGACAGAAACGGGGACTTAGCTTGTCTCCCCATCTCTTTGCAGCTCTACGGCATCCTGCCTACTACCGCCACATCGCGTTCGGAACGCAATGTGGTTAAAAACATCTTAAATCACCAGCTATTGTCTGTCAACAACAATCAAATGCTACAATACGTCCATGGGGAACATTTGGCTCACTCTGAAACAAAAATCTTGGTTCATTCCCGCAGTTTTGACCCTGTTCGGCTTGATTCTGTTCGCCAACACAATCCCCAACCAGATGTTTTGGGATGACAATGATTTTATTCTAAACAACCAGTTTGTCCACAACTGGTCGCATTTGCCGGAATATTTTTCACAAAATGTCGTTGCCGGCGCCAATATCGTCAGTAACTATTGGCGGCCGGTTCTATTGATAGTGTTTTCTGTCGAATACCATCTCTGGGGCAGCCAGGTCTATGGTTATCACCTCGTTAACTTATTTATTCATATCGCGGATAGCATTCTGCTGTTCTATCTGCTGCGGGCATTATTCAAAAAAGATTCGCTGGCTTTTTTAACTGCTCTGGTATTTCTGATCCATCCGCTGCAAACCGAGGCGGTCACTTACGTCAACAGCTTGGGTGATTCCCTCTCGGTTTTATTCATGTTGCTGGGCTTGAATAATTATTTGTTTTGGCGACAGTATAAAGTTCGCTCTTCTTTCTGGTGGTCAATCGCCTTTTTCCCGCTGGCTTTGATGTCGAAGGAAACCGCGATCGTCTATCCAGGATTGATTCTGTTAATTGAGCTGTTTTTTCGCAATCCCGAATTTAATTCGAGGTTACGTAATTTCTTTTACAATCTGTGGCCCAGCGTTGTCATTGCCGGATTCTACATCCTCCTTCGCGCCACGGTTTTAAATTTCCAAAACACTTTTAACCTTTACAACGAGCAAAATTTATTCACCAGCCATGTCTATGTCCGCATTTTGACTTTTTTCAAAAGCCTATGGGTCTACCTCGGTCTTTTGATTTATCCGCATGATCTGCACATGGAGCGCTCAATTGAAATCGCCCAAAGCCTCCGGAATTCTCAGGTCATCGCCGGTTTCGCGCTGTTCGTAATTTTGATCGCGGCCGCCTTCTGGCAATTCAAAAAGCGGCCAGCGGTTTCATTCGGCTGCCTCTGGTTTCTGATTTGTTTGGCGCCTGTTTCCAACATTTTGGTGCCGATCAACGGCCTGCTCTATGAACACTGGTTATATCTGCCCATGGCCGGCTTCTGGATCAGTTTTTTTTCTATTCTTCCCTCTCCCTTTACGGGAGAGGGTGCCCCGAAGGGGCGGGTGAGGGTCGCCCAAGCCATCTCAATATTATTGCTCATTTACCTGGTCTTTTTGGCCAAAACAACCATCTCCCGCAACGCCGAATGGCGTGATCCGATCATTTTTTATAACCAGACCCTGCGCTATGCGCCAACCAGTTACCGCGTAATCAATAACCTCGGCATGGCCTATGACGATGACAACCAGCACGAAAAAGCAATCGAAACCTACCAACGGGCCATTGCGCTTAATTCTGACATTCAAGTCGCCTACCACAATTTAGGCAATGCTTACAAAGCCCTTGATCGCAAAGATCTCGCGATCGAAAATTTTAAGTTGGCGATCGAAAAGGACCCGAAGTTCACTTACTCTTACAACGCCCTGATTCAAATCTATCTCGACGACCATGACAGCAAAAAAGCCCTCGAATACCTCAGGCTTTTGGAAGAACTTTATCCGAATGATGATTCGATCAAACAATTGATCGATCAGGTGGAACGCCGACTTTAAGTTTTCTTGGGGTTATATTTGTCCTGAATGTAAAAGATGGCGATCGTGCAAACGGCAACCAGAACGGTCATCACGACATAAAACTGAAAACTGGTATGGTGGAAACCAAAATAAATCGCGATCTGCAAGATCAACTGCAGGGCCAACACAATGCTCAGCACGAAATACGGGATCAGGACGATCGCGTATTTTTCTTTCTTGTGGCCGACCAGAGCGTTAACGATGATCGAAACGATCAGCAGCGGAATGATGAAAAACGAATGAACCACGATTACGCTTAAATTTTGGAAATAATCAAGCGGCAATGGCGCATAAAGGCGGCCAAGATCATAAAGCACCCGCTCACCCAAAGCAACCAAGGCCAAAACCAGAAGGGTGATCACAAATCCGGTGCCCGGAGTCATCTTGTAATGCCAAAGTGAGTCTTGTTTGGTCAAATCATCCATGGGTTTAATCTTTCTTAATATATTTCTGGATAAAAAAGACGATTCCGGTCAGAACCGCGACCACGAGCAGCAGGACAATATAGACGCCGTAAACCGCGTTCTTGTCGAGAATGTATTTGCTCGCGTTCCACAGCAGCCGAACAATCAACCAACCGGCGACCAAATAATAAGGCTCGGAGAGGACCCGGAACCGCTCTTTGCTGTGCAGAAACGACATATGCAGAGTCGTCGCCGCCAACAAAAACGGAATTACTACCAGGGCGTCAAAAATCAAGCGGCCGTTAATATCGGTGGGGAAATGCGTATGAATGTCGCTGATGGCCTTGTTGCCCAAAATCAGGAGGGCAAAAAACAAAACCAGCTCCAACAGATAGCTGTAAGGGGAGATAAAATTAGTCCGGGCAATCGGAATGGCTGAACTGATTTCACCGAAAGTTACGGGCGCTAGAGCCGGTGCCGGCGCGCTCGGCGCGCTGGATTGCCCGTGGGAAACGAGCAAGGAAAGGGCCTGATCGACATCTCCGGCCTGCCAGCCATGACCAAGCAGCGCTTGGCGGATTTCTGAGCCATTGCGGCCTTCAGCCAGAGCGCTTTTGATGTAATTGATCAAACTTTGTTCGAGCATGTATATATTATATAGCTTGGGCTTTTTTTAGGCAATTAGTCGGCGTTTAAAATTTCGTCCGGCACCAGCCACTGGCAGGAGGTTTTGTCAGCCTTGATCCGCGCCACATCCTGCGCAATGTCCTTTTCATGAGAACGCGCAAACGCGGCGATTATCCGCTGTGTTGCCTCGTTGTCTAAATTTTTCAGATCAAACGCGACGACCGAATAATTGTCCAGTTCCACCCGCTGGTAGGCGGCAATCCCGGCCGGCACACTTTCGGCTTTGTTGACGATAAAAAAGATCCGACCGTACTTTTGCCTTACCAGTTCCCCGGCTGGCAGATGGAAAGAGAGTTCCGTCAGCGTTTTGGCTTCCGCACCGGTCAAAAACAAAACATCGTAGCGCAGCCAACAATCATTGTCCGAGACGCGCGCAATTACGAGATCGGATGGGCCAAGGCCGAAATTCTGCAGCCACTCCCCCACCTGATAGAATTTTTCACGCTCCGAATTGTAATTATACGCCGCCGCCCGATGCGCCTCGAACAAAACCTCAAACCGCCAAACGCTGCGCCCGGTAACCAACAAGGCGATCACGAGCGCTATGCCAAGCCCCCACTTCAGATACTTTTGGTCCAGCTGCTCAATTCGCCACTTGTCGAACCACCAAAACAGGCTTAAAAAGATGGCAAACAGACTGAACAAATAACTCTGATAAATGAAATTCGGAATTTTAGAGATGATTAGAGATATCGCCAAGAGGTTGGCCGCAAACCAGCCCAAGCAGAGCCCCAGCATTTTTGCTTCAACCGTAATTCGTAATTCGTAATTCGTAATTCGAATACCAAGAGTCAGCAGAGCGCCAATTATTCCCAGCCAATACCAAACCGTCCAACCGAACAAATACCGGTGCGGCAAATAGTCCGTAATATAAAAATGCCAGGGCCGCCCCCACCCTTCGTAGTTGACGGCATGAAAAAAAGATACCAGGATTTCATTTTTGAACGTGCCTGGCGAGGCAATCAGCAGGGGCGAATAATACGCAATCAGCCAGCCGGCCAGCCAAGAGAGAGAGGTCCAAAAGTTCCGATTGAATTTTTTCTGGTCCCAAAACAAAAGGAGCACAAATCCAGCCGCCGGCAGCGCGCCGAGCAGATTTTTGGCCATGACCGGCAGGGCCACGAGCAAAGCGATGACAGCTAAGCGCTTCCAGGAATAATTTAAACGCTCTGCTCGGTCTTTTTCAAGATAAAATAAAATCCCGCCAAAGGC
Organism: Candidatus Doudnabacteria bacterium RIFCSPHIGHO2_12_FULL_48_16; assembly: GCA_001780035.1. Classification (GTDB taxonomy): domain Bacteria; phylum Patescibacteriota; class Doudnabacteria; order UBA920; family O2-02-FULL-48-8; genus WO2-49-40. Next base: position 55,313 of record MFEY01000005.1, on the reverse strand, counting down.
CAAAACGGCCGTAAACGCCAGAACAATATCCGAGACGCCGAACGCATAACCGGTTATCAACTCGTGGGTAAACGGCGTATTGATCCAAAATAAGCTGGCCAAGAGCGCGGCGAACGCCGCGAGTAAATTCCTGGAAAACCAAAAGACAATCGCAATGAACAAGATCCCGGTCAACAGCGTCACAAAGGCATAAGAGAGCCGCTTAACTTCTATGCTGACATGTCCGTCGAGCTCGAAAAACGCATAAGGCACGTAAGCAAACAGCGGGGGGATATGTTGCCAAAACGGGCCCTCCATCCAGTTCCCCTGTTTATCATCCAGCGGGTTGACCCGGATCATGGGTGGGAAAAATTGCCGGGTGATATTGGCCGCGACGGTCGAATTGGAGGATTCATCATGCGCGCGCAGGTCTTTTTGGAAGATCAACGGCAAATCTGATTTGACATTGTGCGAAAACCACGTGGCGAAAATCATTATAAACATGGTCACGACAATCAGCTTTGAATGTTTGTTCATGATTAATATTTTAGCACCAATTTATCGCTTTTAGCGAGGATTTGTTGTGAGGGTTGACAAAATCGCCAAAAAGGAGTATAATTAGTTGTTAGTTAAATCCCGTTAGAAATAAGTGATTAGCATACAATTATCGCTAATTACGACAACGGTTAATCTTAATCAATCCCCTTTTTAGAAAAATTTCTAAACGGGATAAATAATCGACTCGATACCAAATTGCGCTGTATTTCTGGCCCTTGGACGTTCGGGTCTCCGCCTACGCGTAAAGCTTCGGCGGATCCGCCATAGCTTTAGCGACGGCGGAAGAAACTCATTTTTTATGGTCAATCCGACCAACACTTCTTTCGAAGGGTTAGGAATAGCTCCCAAGCTGTTTGAAATCCTCCAACAACTTAGGTTCACTATACCGACCCCGATTCAGTTCCAATCGATTCCGATTGCGATTGAAGGCAAAGATGTCATGGGCATTGCGCAAACCGGAACTGGCAAGACCATGGCTTTTGGCATTCCGATGATTCAGCGCCTGGCTCAAAACAAAGGCCGCGGCCTGATCATTTTACCGACCCGCGAACTTGCGTTGCAAGTCGACGAGGCTCTGCAAAAAATCGGCCGCCAAGTCGGACTCAAAACTTCCGTCTTAATCGGCGGCGAACCAATCAACAGACAGATCCGCAGCCTGCGCCAAAATCCACATATTATCATCGGCACCCCCGGTCGCATCAACGATCATCTGGAACAAAAAACAATCGATCTGTCTTCGGTCACGATTTTGGTTTTGGACGAAGCCGACCGCATGCTCGACATGGGCTTTGAGCCCCAGATCCGCCGCATCCTGGCCAAAGTGCCCAAAGCCAGACAGACCATGCTGTTCTCGGCCACCATGCCGAACTCCATCGTTCAGATCGCCACCTCATACATGACCATCCCGATCCGAATCGAAGTGGCGCCATCCGGCACCGCCGCGCGCGACGTGGCCCAGGAAGTTTTCTTCGTCGCCCGCGACCAGAAAGTTTCTCTGCTGACCAAGATTTTAACCGAACATAAAGGCAGCATCCTGGTTTTTACCCGGACGAAATTTGGCGCCAAAAAAATCGCCCATGCCGTCCGCAATATGGGCCACACCTCTTCTGAAATCCATTCCAACCGCTCCCTGGGCCAGCGCAAAGAAGCTCTGGAAGGGTTCAAAATCGGCCGTTACCGCGTGTTGATCGCCACCGATATTGCGGCCCGCGGCATCGACGTTAGCGGCATTGAGCTCGTGATCAACTACGATCTGCCGGAAAACCCGGAAGATTACGTCCATCGCATCGGCCGTACTGGCCGGGCGGGCCTGGCTGGCAAAGCGATTTCCTTCGCCACGCCGGACCAGCGCTACGATGTTCGCAGTATTGAACGCCTAATCAGAATTACCCTTCCGGTCAAGCAAGCTGAAGGGTTGCAATCGATTCCCACCACGGGCCGAGCTGAATTCAGACGCGAAGCCCGTCCAATGCCCAGCCGCCCGGGCCAGCCGCGTCATGATTATGTGCGCGAACAGGGCAACCGCTCCTCTGATCGCCCTGCCCGCCCTGGGTTTAGAAAACCCGGCCGCTATAAATCGCGCGACCAGTTTCCCCGCCGCGATCCCAGCCGACCGCAGGATCAAGGGTTTGATGCGAACCGCATCCGCTATCGCGACGACCGCAGCTCTTACTAAACCAAAGCCGCCCTACCTGGGCGGTTTTATTTTTGCTACTCTTTCCTTATATGATGCCTTACGATCATGCCGCCACCGGTTATTTATTTGCTTTTGTTTTGCTTAAAATTTTGCACCCGGCCCTTTCTTTGGATCAAGTAAATTCATTACTGCTATGGAGTTTATTTTGGGCTGTGGCGGTGGATTGGGATATGATTATCTCCTTCATAATGCTCCGGTCCGTCCGGATACGAAACAATGTCAGCCACCGGCGTTTTCTGACCCACACGCCAATATTCGGATTGGTGATCGGACTCAGTATATATTTTCTTTCCGACTCTCTTTATGCGCAGTATTTTGCCTTGGTGTTTTTGGCCTCGTTTACCAGCCACATGGTCGTGGATTCGATTGAAATTGGAATTATGTGGCTTTGGCCGTTTAGCAAAAAACAATATTTCTTATTCGAGGCCAACACTGACAGCAACCCTTATATCCATGAAAGTTTATTGATATTTTACATAAAGATGTTTCGTAACGTGTATATGAGGATGAAAACGTTTTATGTCGGGCTGGTCGCGGTTTTTGCAGCCCTCGTAATTTTTTTCATGAACCCTTGAAATCAAAAAAAGCCATAGAAATCATTTTTTTCGCTTCAGATATTTTTTGCCTTTCAGCTGCTCCGGCAAAAGATCTTCCTTTGGATACAATTCATAACCTTGGTGGTAGCCCAAATCCTTCATAAGCTTGGTCGGGGCATTGCGGATCATCATCGGGATCGGCAGATTGCCCAGCTCTTTGACGTCATCGAGCGCTTCATAATAAGCATTGTAAGAATCGCGATTCTTAGGGGCCAAAGCCAGATACGCCACGCCGTGCGCCAGATTGACCGCCGCCTCCGGCAAGCCTATAGTTTCAACGGCGCGGAACACATCATTGGCGACGACCAAAGCCGTGGGTTGCGCCAATCCAATGTCTTCGGATGCGAACACGACCATGCGCCGGGCAATAAATTTCGGATCCTCGCCTGATTCAATCATCCGGGCCAAATAATACAGCGCTGCATCCGGCTGGCTGGCCCGCATGGATTTGATAAACGCGCTAATCGTGTTGTGATGCTCTTCGCCCTTCTTATCGAACCGCAGGAATTTGCTCTGCAGCGTGTTCTTCAGGTTCTCAACTGTAGCTTTGCCGTAAAAATTAACCGTATTCTCCAACATAGTGATTGCCTGCCGCGCATCGCCGTTGGCCATATTGACCAGCCATTCTTTGGATTTTTTATCGAGCTTGACTCCGGTGCGGTCAATGATTTTTGACATTTCTTCGGCCGAAAATTCATGCAGGACAAACACCCGGCAGCGAGACAGCAACGCCGGGATAATCTCGAAGCTGGGATTTTCCGTAGTTGCGCCGATCAGAGTGATTTCTCCTTTTTCGACAAACGGCAGCAAGTAATCCTGCTGGGCTTTGTTGAACCGATGGATTTCGTCCAGAAACAAGACTTTCGGTTTGGCCGTGTTGGCATTCACCCCGTTAGAAGTCCGGTATGTAAACATATCGGCAGACGTCCCAGGCGTCTTACTTCTAACGGGGTTCACAATCTGCCGGACATCATCTTTACCAGATGAAACTGCGGACAATTCAAACAGGTCGGCATTCAGAGCTTTGGCATAAATTTTGGCCAGGGTCGTCTTGCCCACGCCCGGCGGTCCCCAAAAAATGAAGGAAAACAAATGCTTGTTCTCGATGGCGATTCTTAACGGCCTATCAAGGCCGACCAAATGCGCTTGCCCGATAAATTCTTCCAGGTTTTTGGGTCGAATCTTTGATGCTAACGGTTCCATTTGCTTTGAGTTTCTTTTGCTTAGAACTCCCCTCTCCATTAAAAAAATAAAGCGGCGCCAATGCCGCTGTCCACAGGTAAATTCCCTATCTTTAATTTTACTCCTGTAAGCAGTGGCTTGTCAAAAGACCAGTAAATTTTCAGTTTTAAACGGCAGCTATTTCTGGATTACAAAACACGAGCGCTTAAATGTCAAAGTTGACGAAATAATTATAACTTTTTACGATGCTTATGGAAAGGAGAAATGGATGCAACAAAGGATGAAACGCGTATGCGCCAGTCCATGATTTGCGGTCCAACCCTTAAGGCGGTTATGCCTTCTATATAAATAAGTTCGACAAGCCAAACATGGACACCACGCATACTGACTAAAAATCCCGATAACGGGATTTTTAGTTTTAGATTTCAAAATCCAAATAATAAATCGCTATTCCGAGCTTCTTGGCTGTTTCGTGCTCGTCCATTGCCCCTCTCGATCGCTCCCACCTCGGGGTCATGAACACATCGGTAACCAGACCGCTGCTCAGGACGTTGCGCCAAAATTGATAAAAATCATGTTCGGGCGAGTGTTTGACGATTTCCAACACTTCGGGCCGAAAAATATCGCCGCTGGAAAAAACGGCAAAGCCATGCAACTGCTCCAAATGGCGAGCAAATCTGACCAGGCGCTCAAAATTTTTGGTCACATGCTCCGACCCTTCCGAACTGACCAGGCCGGCGCAATAACCCAGTCTCGTCCCAGTTTTGGCTCGCGTCAAGATTGGAATCAATGCGCTGTGAACGGTATGCAAAGAGTCGCCCGGCTTTAACTTGATGATTATTTCGTCCGCCATTCGTCCGCCATTCGTCCGCCATCGGTTAAAATAACTTTTAATTCGAGCCCAAAAGCCGATCCTAACACCCAAAAAACCAAGCCCCACAAAAATCAGCCAGCCAAACGGCGTAAAAGGCGTCAACACCGAAATGGCCCCCAATATGATCAGAGTCACGCCGACGATTTTTTTAAGCAGAACTTTCTTTTCCAAGGTTGTTATTTAATAATGGCTTTAGCCACGGCTGCGGCCACGCCCGGATCAAATACGGATGGCAAAATCTTATCCGGAGCGGGATTTTGCACAAAACCGGCCAGGGCATTGGCGGCGTTGATGAACATTGTCGAGGAAAATTGGACAACTCCGTTGTCCAAAGCGCCGCGAAAAATCCCAGGAAAAGCCAGGACATTGTTGATCTGATTGGGGAAATCCGACCGCCCGGTGGCCACAATGAACGCGCCGGCAGAGTGGGCCTGATCCGGCATGATCTCCGGCACCGGATTGGCCAAAGCCAGGATAATTGGTTTTTCATTCATGCTCCGAATCATCTCCGGCAACAGCAAATTCGGTTTACTCAGGCCGACAAAAATGTCCGTGGCTTTAATTATCAGAGCCAGATCCCCTTTTATTTTTTCCCGATTCGTGGATTTGGCTATTAAAACTTTCTCGTCATTGAGTCCAGCCCGGCCTTCAAAAATCGCGCCTTTGGTATCACCAACTACTATATTTTTAAATCCGTATTCGAGCAATAATTGCGTTACGGCCAATCCGGCCGCGCCCGCGCCGTTAATGACAATTTTGACTTGCTCTTTTGTCAGGCCGCGAAGCTTGAGTGAATTGATCAGCGCGGCCAGGACCACCACAGCCGTGCCGTGTTGGTCATCATGCATAACTGGAATGTCCAATTCCGCACGCAGCCGCCGCTCGATTTCAAAGCAGCGCGGCGCCGAAATATCTTCCAGATTGATGCCACCAAACACCGGTGCCAGGTGTTTGACCGTCTTTATAATCTCCTCGGTGTCTTGCGTATCAAGGCAAATGGGGAAAGCATCAATATTGCCGAACTGCTTAAATAAAATCGCCTTGCCTTCCATGACCGGCAATGCCGCTTCCGGTCCCAAGTTTCCGAGACCCAGGATGGCGGAGCCGTCCGAGACTATCGCAACTGTGTTGTGCTTGATCGTGTATTCGCGGGCCAAACTTTTGTCTTTGCCAATCGCGAGGCTCACCGCGGCCACGCCCGGCGTATAAGCCACAGCCAAGTCATGTTTGTCCTCAAGCGGAATTTTGCTTTTGATTTCCAACTTGCCGCGATGCTTTTCGTGCAGCTGTAATGATTCTTCGTTTATATCCATTTATTACAATCTATTTTACTTCGGCGGCTTCTAAAGCCTCTATTGAATAATTTCTCATGGCCATGAAGTTCCTCATGACATAATCTTTCCTGGCCAGTTTTTTACGATGGTTATTTATTTTATCTTCAGTTACTTTCCAAGGCAATGCCGTTGGGAGCAATTTAAAATGAATATTTCTCGATTGTGAAGCAGCTTTTGCAATAGCCAAGCCGTCCTCCATACCCTTATGATCTGTTAAACTGGAGACCCCATCTATAGTGACTGGAAATTGAAAGAAAGGATATCTCCCCATTGTTATTTCATCAAACTTACCAATATATTGTTTAAACAAGTCATAGTTCCATATCGCACATGTGTTCCAAGGTACACGATATGCAATTAAATCTTCGTTTGCATAATAGCTTTTAAGCTCATCGTTCAATTTTTGATTGATTTTGCCACGATCCTCAACAATCTCAAATTTGTATCCAGCGACTAATAATGTTTCTTTATTTTGCAGTTCTGTAATGAGCGCTTGTATGTTCTCTGTAGTAAATACAGTTTCTTGCGAAAAGATAAACAACGCCTCGGGATCATTCCTTGTCTTATTCATATACTCTAGCACAGAATTTATTGATACAGGACTTATCGGATCGTCTACTTTAATTATCTCAATAGATAATTTCTTTGATTTATTAATCTCATCATCAAAATCAAACCCAGACAAAATATACACCGCAATTTTATGACCGGTTACTTTCTCAATTTCATCCAAGCGTTCATTTAAATCGTCACTTATTTTTTCTCCACTGGTCCTACTAATGAAAGCGATGTCCATATAATATTTTGATTTAATCCAAATAAATAAGTTGCTCTTAACGATCCTCGGTCGCCCACAATAAAAAGATTATTTGGCTGGGGAGGTAGGGATCGAACCTACGATGACGGATTCAGAGTCCGTTGCCTTACCGCTTGGCTACTCCCCAAAAGCAATTTATTTTAACATATCTGGTCACCTTTTTAAAGATCTTGCGAATCTCTCGCTAACCGGATACAATTATACCCTATGTCTCATCAAGTTACACAATATATCAAAGAAGCTCGTCACCACGGGCTCACGAATGAACAGATCATGAAAGCTCTCACCGATGCTGGCTGGCAAGCTCATGAAATCTTGGAATTTGTTTTGGAACCGCCTCGCCCCGCTGGCGCATCAGCCGATGCAATTATTTCCGTGCGCGGTATCAGCAAGCAATACGACAAAACCAAAGCACTCGATAATATCAGTCTGGAAGTTAAGCGTGGTGCTGTCACAGCCCTGCTCGGGCCCAATGGCGCTGGCAAAACGACCTTGGTTCGAATTCTCGCCACACTGCTATTGCCCACTTCCGGCGAAGCCACGGTCAATGGGTTAAATGTCGTGACGCAACCCCAGAAACTGCGCTCTGCTATCGGTCTGGCCGGCCAATACGCGGCCGTGGATGAAGTCTTGAGCGGCCGGGAAAATTTGGACATGGTCGGCCAACTTTATCACCTGAATCCAGCCACAGCCAAAGCGCGGGCCGCCGAATTGCTCAAACAATTTGATTTAGAAGACGCCGCTGACCGGCCGGTCAAAACTTATTCTGGTGGGATGCGCCGCCGGTTGGATTTGGCTGCAAGCCTGGTTAACCACCCTAAAATTTTATTCTTGGATGAACCGACCACCGGCCTGGATCCCCGCTCCCGCTTTACGCTCTGGAATGTTATCCGGGAATTGGTGGAGGAAGGCACCACGGTGCTGCTGACCACCCAATACATGGAAGAGGCCGATCAGCTTGCCAATCATATCTTCGTCATTGATCACGGACACATCATCGCTCAAGGCACTGCCAATGAACTCAAAAAACAAGTCGGCGGAGATGTATTGGAGTTGCACATGACCAATCACGACGACGTCAGTCAAGCCGCGGAGCTGATAAAAGAATTCGGAGATGGTGAGCCGCAGGCCAATTCTAGTAATGGCATTGTGATCATGCCCACTAGCCAAGGCCCATCAATCCTGGTGGAAGTAGTTCGCCGCCTCGATAGCGCGCAACTGAAACTCTCTGATATTATTCTGCGCAGGCCCAGTCTCGACGATGTGTTTATGAAATTAACCGGTCATGGCACCCAATCCAATGAATAGAACTCTCACTGACATTTTGATTATGGTCAAACGCAACCTCCTGCGCTACCGCCGCATGCCGCAGTTAATCGTGTTTTCTTTCATCCAACCTGTAATGTTTGTCCTACTCTTTGCCTACGTCTTTGGCGGCGCGATTCACACGGATACGAAATACATCAATTACTTGATTCCGGGAATTATCGTGCAGACCGTGATCTTCGGCGCCATGATGACTGGCGTGGGCTTGGCTGATGACTTGTCCAAAGGCATGATTGACCGGTTCCGCTCCCTGCCTATGGCCCGCTCCGCGGTCCTGGCCGGCCGAACAATTTCTGAAACGATTCGCAATTTTTTCGTCATCATCGTTATGACTTTGGTGGGTTACGCCATCGGATTTCGCATTGAGCATGGATTCTTCAAATATTTCCTGGCCATCCTTTTGACGCTCTTGTTCGGCTTTGCCTTTTCCTGGGTTTCTGCGACCATCGGACTGGCTGTCAAAAACGTCGAAATCGCCCAAACCGCCGGATTTATTTGGGTCTTCCCGCTCGTTTTCGCCAGTTCGATTTTCGTGCCCACCAATACCTTATCCGGCCCAGTCAAATGGTTCGCCGAACACAATCCGATCAGTTATACGACCAATACTGTCCGGGCTTTATCGTTGGGCACCCCGGTGGGCGACAATGTCTGGTATTCCCTAATTTGGGCCGCGGCGCTCCTGATTGTGTTTGTGCCGCTGGCCGTTTATCGCTATCGTAAAATTTCCTAACCAAATAAACTGTATTTGATCAAGGCGGCCAGCGATTCTAGCTGGCCTTTTAAATTCATATGCTTACCTTCGGTGTGCGACCGCGGGCGGTATGAGACCGGAACTTCGACAATTCTAAAACCGGCCTGGCTGACCCGCGCCGTCACTTCCGGCTCAAACCCAAATCGCTGCGATTGCAGCTTTTGGACGAAACTGCCAATCGCCTTACGGCTAAAAGCTTTGTAACAAGTCATAATGTCGGTAATTTTCTGGCCGATCAAAAGGTTACTAACTTGAGTAAAGAGTTTATTAAAAAAACTGTGCCAAAATTTTAATCCGACGCTCGGCTGAAGGTAGCGGGATCCGTAGACGACCTCGGCGCCATTTTTCATAAACGGCTCTAAAATTTTCTGGATATCGGCCGGATCATACTCCAAATCCGCATCCTGGATGATCACGATATCCCCGCTGGCTTGTTCAAATCCATAATGGAGCGCCCCGCCCTTGCCCGTGTTCTTATCCTGCAAAAAAACTTTAAAATTTTCATCGATTAAAGTTGCCAAAAATTCTCTCGTGCCGTCGGTGGAACAATCATCCACCAGAATGATTTCTTTTTCCAAACCAAGAGTCGACGCCGCCCGAACCTGAGCCAAGACCTGCTCAATCGTTGCTCGTTCGTTGTAAACGGGAATGACAATGCTGACTTTTTGGTATTTCACCCCGTTAGAAGTTTCTGAAGACATTAAAATATAATCGAATTAAGATATAAAAAATTATTCACCTCCGAGAGAGCAGTTACTATTTTTTTACTTCTAACGGGGTATATGGACTAATTTTAACATATAAACAAAACAGGGTCGGGCGGCACATGTGTCCACCCGACCCTCTAAAGGGCGCCGGCCGCACGGCCGGCTACGAGAGCACACCCTTGAAAATACCGAGCGCGATGCCCGCGGCGATCAGGATGAAGGTGATGAGGATCCACGGGATCCTGTGCTTCGTCGGCGGCACGGCTTCGGCGAGAAGTTCCTCGACCGATTTGTTGGTGCTCGTGTCTTCGATCGGCCTTGCTTCCGTATGAGTCTTTGCTCTCACGATGCCTCCTATTGCTTTGCACGTTTACGATAAGTCCATCCCCAACCGTAATTAGGGTTACTATATATGAATCTACTAAAAAATCAAGGGCTCAATCTAAGCTTGAAAAAGCCGACACTTTGGGCTATAATGCTCAGGTCAATTAGTCATTAGAATTTAGAAATTTTTAACTTATGTTATCCGAATCCAATATCATCGGGTTTGCCGTAATCGCGGGATTGGCCGCGATTGTTTATGGGTTTATCCTAACCTGGCTCGTGATGCAGAAAGGGGCTGGCAACGAAAAGATGCAGGAAATCGCCAAAGCCATCCAAGAAGGCGCTACCGCCTATCTGGCCCGCCAATACAAAACCGTGGGCGTGGTGGCTGTAATTTTGGCCATTGTCATCTGGAAATTCCTCGGCGCCCATACGGCCGAAGGGTTTATTGTCGGGGCCGTGGCCTCGGCCTTAGCCGGCTTTATCGGAATGTTTGTGGCTGTGCGGGCCAATGTTCGCACTGCTGAAGGCGCGAAACAGGGCCTGACCGCCGCTTTCGACATGGCCTTTCGGGGCGGTGCAGTAACTGGCATGTTTGTGGTCGGTTTGGGCCTACTGTCCGTCTCACTCTTTTACCATTTTACCGGTGACATCAAGGCGCTGATTGGCCTCGGTTTCGGCGGCAGCTTGATTTCGGTATTTGCTCGCCTCGGCGGCGGCATTTTTACCAAGGGCGCCGATGTCGGCGCAGATTTGGTCGGCAAAATTGAAGCCGGCATTCCCGAGGATGATCCAAGAAACCCAGCGGTTATCGCCGATAACGTTGGTGATAATGTTGGTGACTGCGCCGGCATGGCGGCGGATCTGTTTGAAACTTATGCCGTCACGACCATTGCCGCCATGCTCCTGGGCAATATTTTATTCCAGGGCAACACGACCTTCGTTCTTTACCCACTCGCTTTGGGCGCCATTTCGATCTTCGCTTCGATCATCGGCACCTTCTTCGTCCGCTTGGTCAATAAGGGAATCATGGCCGCTCTCTATAAAGGTCTGATCGTTTCCGGCCTGCTGGCCGCGGTTGGATTTTACTGGGTAACCAAAAGCTTGTTTATTCCCTTCTTCGGCACCGGCTTGCTTTACGCTTCCTTCGTGGGCTTGGTGGTGACCGCTGCCATGGTGGTGATCACGGAATACTACACTTCCAAACAATACCGGCCCGTGCAATCAATCGCCGAGGCTTCAACCACCGGCCATGGCACCAACATCATCACCGGGCTGGCTGTCTCCATGCAATCCACCGCCCTGCCGGTTCTGGTTATCATCGGCGGCATTATGGTTTCTTATCACTACATGGGCCTTTACGGCTCGGCCATTGCCGTGGTCTCCATGCTTTCGATGGCCGGCATAATCGTGGCCATTGATGCGTTCGGCCCGATTACGGACAACGCCGGCGGCATTGCCGAAATGTCCGGGCTGCCGCAAGAAGTTCGTGAGCACACCGATGCACTCGACGCAGTCGGCAATACGACCAAAGCCGTAACCAAGGGTTATGCCATCGCTTCGGCTGGATTGGCCGCCGTCGTCTTGTTTGCCTCTTATACGGAAGAACTCAAGGGCCTAGGGCACCCAATGGCATTTGACCTTTCAGATATCAAAGTCTTGGCCGGATTAATGATTGGCGCTTTGCTCCCCTACCTATTCGGCTCCATGGCCATGCAGGCCGTGGGCCGCGCCGGCCATGCCGTGGTCGAAGAAGTCCGCCGCCAGTTTCGCGAAATTCCCGGAATCATGGAAGGCACGGCCAAACCGGATTACGGCCGAGCCGTCGACATTGTGACCAAAGCCGCGATCAAAGAAATGATCATTCCGGCCCTCTTGCCGGTTATGGTCCCGATTGCCGTCGGCTTCATTCCCTTCTTGGGCGTTAAGGCTCTGGGCGGAGTTTTGGTCGGTTCCATCATTACCGGTTTGTTTGTCGCCATCTCCATGACTTCAGGCGGCGCCGCTTGGGACAATGCCAAAAAATTCATTGAAGAAGGCAATTACGGCGGCAAAAAATCCTTAGCCCATCAGGCCGCGATAACCGGCGATACGGTCGGCGACCCATACAAAGACACTGCCGGCCCGGCCATCAACCCCATGATCAAGATTATCAACATTGTTGCCTTGTTAATAGTCAGTTTCTTGGTGTAACAAACGCAACATTAAAAGCCCCTCTTGAACCAGAGGGGCTTTTAATTTATACTTATGCCATTGGATTTTTGTTTTTCCGTTTACCAATCTCGCCAGCCTTATTAAGGAGGGCTTTATGCGGACACCGAGCACCACGGAGATTCAGCGTGTCAGCGGCCTCGACGAGGTCGGCGATGTGATCGAAAGCCATTTTGTCACGATTGACGAGGCCAAAATTGATCGTTTCGTCGCCGAGCATGGCGATCGAAACAGAATGCACACCAGCGACGAGTACGCCCGCGCGCAAGACTTTCGCAACCGCGTCGCGCCCGGCGTCCTGTGCATTGCGCAGCTCATGGGTATAGCTTACGAGCTGGGCCTCACCGACGGCTCATTCTTCACGCAGATGCTGTGTGACTTCCTGGCTCCCGTCTACCCCGGGGACAGCATTGCGCTGCGTCTCATGCTCAAGGAGCAGAAGGTCTACCGACGGCTCGGCAAACGCAAGGTCAAGATTGCGGCCGAGATCGTGAACCAGGACCAAGTGGTCGTCCAATCCACCGAATGGTCGGGGATGATCCTCTGCTAGATCCGGGTTTCTCCCGCCAACGATTGATCGGCCGACGGACATTCCATCCGCCGGCCTTTCACTTTTTCTCTCTGTAACAACCACCAAGCGATAGGTTGGTGGTTGTTACATCTAAAAAACATGAACAATTATTCCCCCTCCGAGTAACTCATTTTTTTTATAAAAAACCGCGGCTTGGCCAGGCGTAATCGCCCTTTGTGATTTTGCGAATTTGATTCTTGCCGCCCCTTTGGCGGGATTCTTGCCTGCCCGCCCTCTTGGCGGGATTCTCCCTATCAGGGCTTTCTGCTCCGGATGATGATACCGGATCGTGACACCGGCGCGCAGCGGCAATTTCGGGGTCTGACCGGTCCAACTGATGTCTGAAACCGAAAATTCCCGCCGCCATAAATTTTTATCCGCCGGCTTATTGGTCACGACCAGTTGATTCTTTTTGAGATCCTTGCCCACGACATAAAACGGGCCGCCCCCGCCGATTCCGATGCCGCCGCGCTGACCGATCGTGTAAAACGGCAATCCAGAGTGGCGGCCGATTTTTTCGCCGGTTGCGGTCACAACATCGCCGGCCTTGGCCCGGATATGAGCGCGCAGAAACTCACCCACATTGATTTTGCCGATAAAACAAATGCCTTGGGAATCTTTTTTATCCGCAGTTGGCAGTTTGAATTTTCGGGCCAATCGGCGGATTTCGCTTTTTTTATAGCCCCCGATCGGAAATAAAATTTTTGCCAGCTGTTTCTGCCTGAGGGTATACAAAAAATAACTCTGGTCCTTGGCCGGGTCCACGCCTTTGAGCAAGTGATACGCGTTTCGTGATACGCGTTTCGTGATACGCGCGTAATGCCCGGTCGCCACGAAATCCGCGCCAAGCTTTAGGGCTTTATCCAAGAAAAACTTGAACTTAATCTCATTGTTACACATCACATCGGGATTGGGGGTTCGGTTGGCCCGGTATTCGCGCAAAAAATAGTCCACAACCTTGGCCCGATATTCTTTCTCGAAATTCCAGACATAAAAAGGAATTTTCAGAACCTGGGCAACCTTGCGGGCATCTTCCGCATCCTCGGCCCAGGTGCAGCCGTAACCGCCAAAATCCTCGCTCCAATTTTTCATGAACACGCCAATCACATCAAAGCCCTGCTGTTTGAGCAAGACTGCGGTAACTGAGGAATCAACTCCTCCCGACATGCCGACAATGACGGTTTTTTTGATTTTAGGACCTGTGTTCATGGCTGATAGCATAACAAAATTTCATACCCTCTTCAATGGGAACAAGGCGGAGCGGGCTCTGCCTTGTTTGAAACTGTGGTTCAACGATTGAGTTATCGGTTTTCTTGGACCTTAACCGTAGACAAAGGCTTGGTCAGGATCAGTAGCCTTCATGATGCGCCGATCGCTGCAGTCATGCTTCAAGCAGACCATCTTCTCTCCGTTAAGGACTTTGCCACTTGGCAAGTATGGCATGGCCACGAGCAGACAAAACCATTTTCCTCTGACTCGACCGAGCTTGGCCGTTCTTGTCTTAACGTAGGTCAAGATCCGACGATGCGCCTTTTTCAGGTCGGATTCTTCGAAGTCATAGTTGTAGATCGGCAGATCGGCCGCACGATCTACAAAATGAAACGAACAATGAACTCTCCACTTCATAACGTCCTCCTTTGGACAATTTTGCTATCTTAGTAACGCTTCTGCTTGCTTTAACTGCTGAGGCGTATTGATGCCGTAAACTTCCAGAGGATCCACCGTATCCGTGGCAATATCCTGGCCTTCCTTGATCGCCAGTTCCAGCATATCTGTCAGGTAGTGCTCGCCATGTTTGTTTTTCGGCACCAGATGCAGGTGCTGCCTAAGCCAATCAGTTTTGAAGAGATAAATGCCAGGGTTCACCTCCCTGATGTCTCGCTCCTTGGGGCTGGCATCGACAAATTCTTGAATTTTTAAAAGCTGCCCATCGCTATCGCGGATTATACGGCCAAAACCTTGAAATGAGCTAAACTCATTTTCAAAATTTGGCACCAGCGCGGTCAGCATCGAAAAATTGGAATTTAAGGCCTGGTGTCGGCTCGCCAGTTTCTGAATCGTTAACGGTTTGATAAAAGGCATATCGCCATACAAAACCAAAACGTTTTCCCCTTCGGCCTTGGATAAACCGGCCTGGGCGGCGTGGGCGGTGCCCAGCTGTCCTTCCTGAAAAGCATAGTTAAGATTAGTGCCAAGGTAAGATTGCACCAATTCATATTTATGTCCGACTACGATAACCGGGGGGTGAGAAAATTGGATGGATTTTAAATTATCCAGCAAATGCTGGATAAGAGGGCGGTCGACTAAGCCGACCAAAACTTTGGGTAGGGCCGAGTTCATCCGCGTGCCCTTGCCCGCAGCCAGGATGATCGGCTGGATGTTTAAAGTGTCTGCCATAATGTTTTAAAAATTGTTTTTTGGGTTTCATAAATCGCTTCGTTTTCGATAATCACTCCGACCGGATTTTCGGAATTGTCCAGGCTGATATGGGCCACTTTCCCATTATAAATAAGTTCGTGGGTGGCTTTTGGATTGGCTGTGGAATTTTGGAGCCATTTGCGCTCATCCAAGCCAACCAGCACTCCGCCGGCTCCCAAGCTGATAATTCTAACCTGGATTTTTTTCTTAAGGCGGCGATCATTAAAGTCTGGCATGGATTCATAAATGTTTTTCCGCACCGACTCAGTCGAAGAAGAGTAAACATCATAAGTTTTATCCGGTGACAGGGCCATGGTCATCAATACGTCATTGAGGATTTGTTTGATGCCGTCCAAGCCTTCGTATAATTTCATGACCGGCCGGCCACCTTGTTTTTCAAACAAGGATTTGAGTTCGGGCAGACTCTGCTCTACCTGTTGCCGGACCTGATCCAGCTGGCGGCTTTTTTCCTCGATGGCATTCAAAAGTTTTTCCGGTGATTCCGCCACAAAATACTGGTGGGCGGATTTTTCGTAATAACTGACCAGCCCCAGGCTGATCAGGGACTTGAGAATATCATAACTGGTGCCGCGGTTGACTCCCGATTTGGCGGCAATCGCCCGCACTGGCGATGGCCCAAGTTCAACCAACGTCAAATATACGGCGATGTCTTTTTCCTTGAGTCCGAAATTCTTTAGGATGGTTTGGATTTGCATTTGGAAGTTTGTAAAAAGAGAGGAACCAGAGAGAGCGAGGGAGGGATGAGTTATGGGTTAGCGGGGTGGAGTTTGTAGGGTAAATTTACCGGGGAGTAGACTGGTTAGAGTCTGGGGTAAGATTTATCTTAGAAACTTCACGCTGGCTATTCCATTTATCATCTCTTTCTTGCTAATCTCTGGTTTGGGCACTTAACTTCTGTTAAGTGCTGTATAAACTCTCCTCCGTTGAGTTTTCTCTAGCACGATCATTATAGCTGGGTTTTGAATAGCTTGTCAAGATTTTTTCTACAAAAATAAAGAAAAACCTATTTTATTAGGTTTTTCTAGTATATTTTGTCTAATTTATTACTACAATTTAGCAGTTATCAACACCTAAAACTGAATTTTATCCCCAGGTTTCAGAACGCCTTGTTGGGTCGGTGCTGGAGCCTCTTCCGACCCCAAAGGCTCTATCTGCGGCAGGGGTTTTGGCGGTTCCGGCGTGGGGGGCGGGGGTTGCGGCGGCTTTGCCGCCTCAGTCACGACTCGCTTCGCAGTTTCCATTAATTTTTCATCGTTGAGCTTGTTGACGGTTTCCCAAACGGGATTGTCGCTGCGCTTGGGTTGTTCACGCTGTGGTTTGGGTCCGCGATTCGGCCGACGATCATCGCGCCTACGCTCAAAGCGGGCCGGTGGTTCTTCTCTTCTCTCCTCTTCCCGTCTTGGCGCTAATGGTGCGGTCTGTCTGATTTCCTGAGGAGAACTGGCGGCTGCATGCTGGTAGCGCATTTCTTCCTGCAGGTCTTCTTGCTCCACGGCGCTGCTCTCGACAGCGGCGGCCTGCGAGTGAAATTCCGAACCCATCCATTTGTTAATCTTTTCTTCCACCACTTCCCGCGGCGTGGTGTAGCGTTCCCGTGAAACTTTTATGACCTTGTCCTCATTGCCCGTCAATTCGGCAATCGGCGGCAAGGTCGTGGCCGAAAACGGGGTGGAAGCCACGCCGTTAATCATCAGCTTCAAAATAATGTGAAACTTCGGCGGGTTAACCAAATCAGCCAGCAAAAAAGTCGGATCAAATTCCTTTTCCAAAAATTCGGCGTCATCGGCACCGATGCGGAAACAAACCAGGGTGCCGACGTTGCCGAAAATGGCATCCCGCACGGTGGTATTGCGATCGGTGACCAATTGCCCAATATATTGGTGCGCCACGATCAGATTCAGCCGGTATTTACGCGCTTCCGACAAAATGTTTGCAAACGACTCAGTGGCGAAGTTTTGGAATTCATCGACATACAGATAAAAATCCTTCCGCTCCTCTTCCGGGATATCCACCCGACTCATGGCCGCCAGCTGCATCTTGGTAATGATCATGGCGCCCAAGAGGGCTGAATTATCTTCCCCGATCCGGCCTTTGGACAAATTAATCAAGAAAATCTTCTGTTTGTCCATGATTTCACGCAGGTCAATCGAGCTTTTGGTCTGACCGACGATATTGCGGATAATGGCTGATGATAAAAACTGCCCGACTTTATTCTGAATTGGCGCGATGGCTTCGTTGCGGAATTTGTCGTTATAATTGGCAAATTCATCCACCCAAAACGATTTCACCACCGGATCCTTAATATTGTCCACAATCCGCTTGCGGTAGTTTTTATTGACCAGCATGCGGGCAATGCCCAGCAGGGTGTTGCCCGGAGAATCCAGCAAAGCCAGAATCGTATTGTTAAGAATGTATTCCATGCGCGCGCTCCAGACGCCGGCCCAGATTTTGGTAAACACGCCCATGAGGCCCGAAGCCACCAAGTGTTTATATTTCGGGTCGACGGCCTCCAGGGGGTTAAACGCAATCGGAAAGTCGTTATCGGCCGGGTTCAGGTAGACCACATCGTTGACGCGGTTCGACGGGATGTAGTTTAAAATCTTTTCTATCGAATCGCCGTGCGGGTCGACAAATGCCACCCCATGGCCATCCTGAATGTCCTGGATGACCATGTTTTCAATCATGGTCGTCTTCCCCATGCCGGTTTTCCCAATGATATACATATGACGGCGGCGGTCGTCGCGCTTAATGCCAAAAGACACCTCGCGATTCCGGAAGTTGGTTTTGGCAAACAGCGTTATGTCGTCATCAGAGTCCATAAAATTTTTTCTTTAGGTTTTTTAATTTGTAAAATCAACCAATCGGCAAATCCACGGGCGGCGCGGCTTTGACAGCCTGCACGCGCGCCACTTGGCTGACTCTAGCATGCGGCACCTGCGGGAAATGAAAAATCGTCGCCAGCTCTTCCGTATTCATGATAACCTTGCCGACCCCTCGCCAGCTCGAGCGCGGCAGAAAGTTGTGCAGGAAATGCCGCTGGCGAGTCAGCTTGGCCATTTCCATATACGGCCGCTCGAAGCGTTCGGAAAATTTGTAGGTCGGTCCTTCGGTCCACGAATGCGCGATATCCGGCTTGATTCCGTTCAAATTCACGTCATCAAAATTGCGGAAAGCACCGACAATTTCCGGAATGCGAACGGCTTTGTTCAGTTTGCCCTTCGGAGCCAGATACAAAGTGCGGATACGGACATCGTAGCTGACTTTGCCGATGGCGTTTTCAATGGCGGAAATGACCATTTTTTCCACGTCGCTTTTGTGCAGCATCTGCGTGGGCGGTTCCGGCGCCGCGGACTTATAGCCTTCCTCGCCCTTTTCAACTCCCAGAATGTGAGTGACCAATACCTCGGCCAGCAGATCGGGAATAAAATAAACAATTTTCATAAACAATCCGTTGTCGTGTTTGGCCGGCACGCCTTTGAGTTTATCGGTCAAATGCTTGGTGTGTTTTTTCCAATCGTCATTGACGGGTTTGAGCACCAGCTGATAAACCATGAGTTCGTGAGGCTGGAGGTTACTCATGACTTCAATGACATTGGATAAAGGATCGACAAATGTTTCCTGCGCCGAGTGCTCAAAGCTTTGGGTTTGAATATAGCTGCGGATCGGATAGGCGTTGTCTTTTTTCTTCAACCACTGCGTGCCCCAAAAATCAAAATCCGCGGTTTCCGGATCGTAGTAGTGCGGAATGTTGCGCAAGTAGTCTTCGGTTTCCGAAACTTCCGCTTTCGAGTATTGGGCAAAAACCGCGCTCTCGAGCAGACTTCGGAACCGTGTCGGCAGGCGGAAAAAATAATTAACCTTGCCGCCGAACGAAACCATCTCACACGCCCAACTCAGCACCACCTTACCGTTGGCATCCTCACCCCAGGTAAAATTTTGGTGCATGGCGTGCATGGCGGCAAACACCTGTTCCATAGCCAGTGGTGATTTCTCGCTCAGTTCATCCACCCGCACTTCGAGACAGATAAATGGAGTTGTATCCGCATACTCGTTGCGCAGCCGGTCGCGCCGGAGCCAAAAAATCATGTAAACGAGCGCGACCAAAAAAAAGACCCAGCCAAAGCCTGAAACCAGAACGACATCGATTAAAAAATGAAGATATTCGTTAAATAATGCCATCAGGAGCTGCTTGATATTTATCCTTGCCGACCTTTGTAAAGTTTTTGCGGTTGGATAACCCGACCAAGATTGTGTTTCGTTTAACCTGGCGTTTTTTCATAACTTCGCTGATAATCTCGTCGCGATTTAGCGGTTTGCCGGCGGCGCGGAGGATTTCCTTAATCACATCCGCCACCACGCCTTTCTTGTAACCCCATTCAGTCAGAGCGTATATGCCGCGGCCAATCAGGACAAACCGGCTGTCTTTGATCAACTCGTTGTGCACGGTTTCCTGATAAGCGGTTTTGGCATCAAACCGATGCTCGTTGATCAGCTTGGTAATATCCGAATAATGCTCGGGCTTGCCGTGATGTTTGAGCACCAAATAAGCCTTATCCCCGACATCACGAGGCCTAACTTCGCTCCAGTTCTTCAGGCCGATTTCGTTGAATGGGTTGATTTGGATCGCTTTGGAAATATTGAGGTAGCTTTTCAGAATGCTTTCAGTCAGCTCTAGGACATGCTCCCGGTAGAATTCGGTGTCGCGGAATTTATCATAGAGCGAAATCTGGGACACGACATGGTCTTCGGCTTCCAGAATGGAAACAAACGAATCAATCACGGCCTTGAGCTTTTCGAGATCAAAGCCCCTGACATACCAGGATTCATAAAACTCCCCTGTCTCCTTGAGATTGGACAGCTGGTCGCCGATATTGAGCAGAAATTTGAACGCTGCGGTCTCCGACTCGCTTTGTTTATCCAACAGCATAATCTGGATCAAAAATTCCTCGCTCATAATATGGCCGTGCTCAAGAATCGTATCAAAAATCAAACTCAAGGCCTGGTCCTTGGCCGAGCTTTTATTTTTGCGCAAACCCGCCAGGGAATCTTTTTCGATCTGGCGGACCCGCTCCCGGGTCAGATTGAATTTTTTGCCAATCGCTTCCAGCGTCTCAATTTCCATGCCGGCTAAACCAAAACGATGACCCAGGATTTCCCGGTCGCGCTGCTTTAAACCCAAAAGCAGCGAATTAACCATGCTCGTGGGCTGGAACTCACTTAGATTGCTCTGCGTTTGCGACCCCATAACCTTGTCCAAAATATTGGAACTTATGGGGTTGATATTTTTTGTCTCTGAATCAGACATAGCTAATTAAAATTGACGCCTATAGTATAGCATAAATTTAGTTTTATGTCAAGGCCTTGCTATAATAAAAACCGCTCCGGACTTGGGAGCGGCTTTTTGATTTATGAAATGAATTAGCTGCGGCGCCGCACTTCCCAATTGTGCCAAACAATCAAAATCGGGCTGGCAATAAAGATTGACGAATACGTGCCGGCTACGATACCGATCAGGAGGGCCAGAACAAAATTGTGGATTGACTCGCCACCGAACAGCAACAGCGCGGTGAGGACAAAAATAACCGTTAATGACGTGTTGATCGACCGGATCAAAGTCTGATTAATGCTGTTATTGATAATCTCCGACAAGTTTTGGCCGACTCGCAATCTTAAGTTTTCACGGATGCGGTCAAAGACGACAATGGTGTCGTGCACCGAAAATCCAAGCACTGTTAGGACCGCAGTTACAAACAAACTGTCAATTTCGACTCCCCAAAAGTGGCCCAGGAGAGAAAAGGCGCCCACGAGGATAAATAAATCATGGATCAGAGCGACGATGGCCGCAATGCCGAATCGCCAAGATGAGACCGGCTTACTGACTTTGCGAAACGCATAAGCAATGTAGAGGATAATGCCCAGCGACACCAAAATCAGCTGCACAAAGGCTCCGGAACGCAGCTCCTTGCCGATTACCGGGCCAATCGAAGTGTATTGGTCTTCTTTGATTTGGCCATACTTATCCGACAGCGCTTTGAGTAGATTCTTATGGATTTGTAAATCTTGCGGCTGGGTCCGGATCAAAATCGACTTATCCCCGAGTGGCTGAACGCTCGCCTCTGCAAAGCCGCTAGATTTTAAAACTTCGCCAATCTGGGCCGGGTCCTGTGCCTGCTCAAATGAAATTTGGGTCAGGGTGCCGCCGCGAAAATCGATCCCGGGTTTGAGCCCGTAAAGCGCCAACGAAACCACCCCGGCCAATAACAGCAATACCGAAAAAACAAACCAAAACTTATAATAGCGCATGATATTAAACATTTTTTTCTTCCTCCACCATGCTGCGGACTCCATACAACGAATGTTTGATCAATAAATTATGGCCGACCAGCAGTCTCAAAAAAGTCCGGGTCACGGTAATGGCGGTAAACATTGAAACCAGAATGCCCAGGGCTAGAGTGATGGCAAAACCGCGGATAATGCTCGACCCGAAATAAGCCAGAATCATGGTCGTAATCAGACTTGAAAAATTGGAGTCGCGAACAGAGAGCCAGGCGCGCTTGAAGCCGTCTTCCACGGCTTGCTGCAGGGTTTTGCCTTTGCGCAATTCTTCTTTCAAGCGTTCAAAAATCAAAATGTTGGCGTCAACCGCCATACCGACGGACAGAATAAAGCCGGCAATTCCGGCCAGGGTCAAAGTGACGCCAAATAATTTAAACAGAGCCAAACTCACGAAGGTGTAAATCGACAAAGCCAGCACGGCCAAAATGCCAGGCAAGCGATAATAAATAATCATGAACAAGGCGACGATCAAAAAGCCGATCAATCCCGCGGCCACGCTTTTTTGCACTGACTGCACGCCTAAGGTTGCGCCGACGTTTTGCTGCTCAATCAGATGAATCGGCACGGGCAAGGCGCCGGAATTAAACCGGGTGACCAGATCACGGGCTTCCTGGACCGTAAATTGGCCGGTAATGACCGCCTGGCCGTTGGTAATGGGAGTTTGAACCGTCGGCGCGGACAAAACCTGGCCATCCAGAAAAATGGCAATTCGCTTGCCTACATTGCGAGTGGTGAGATCCGCAAACAACTTCGTGCCTTCGGCGTCGAATTGCAATAAAATCTGAGGCACGCCGGTTTGCTGATCAAACTGCAGGGTCGCACGCTTGAGCTGCTTGCCGGTCAGTCCCGTGGCCTTAAAGGCCTGGTCAGCGCTTAAGTTGACCTGGCCGCTTTGGTCCGGGGTGACGCTGGGATTGGGGTTTTCTTCGCGAAATTCCAAAAACGGAGTCTGGCCGATCAAATCGATGGCCTGATTGATGTCCTTGATGCCGGGCAATTCCACAATCAACCGGTCGTTGCCGGAAACCTGGATCACCGGTTCGGAAACGCCAAAACCGTTAACGCGGCGCTCAATTACATCCCGGGCCGAGGCCATGGCATCGCCTTGGGCATCCGATGGAATATCTTTCAAATCCGCTTCGTAAACCAAATGGCTGCCCCCCTGCAAATCGAGGCCCAAACGCAGGTTAAATTGATGCTCAAAGTTGATCTTGAGAGGTTTGAGGTTGATTTTGCCGCCTGCGGGAATCGCCAAATAGACTGCCGCTAGCGCCAGTAAAACTATGATTATAAACTTAATATATAAAGACTTTTTTGTCATTTTAGCAATAAAAAAGAGGTAATGCCTCTACCAAAAAGTATACTACTTTTCAACAAGTTGCGCAACGACTAGGAACCGCTGCCTGGCCGTCCCGATCGGATACGAGGTCTGCAGGGTCAGCAGCTTGCGGCCGCCGGAATCCTGAGCGAGGACGGACAAATCTGTGGCTTCAACGATTCTTGTTTCAAAAATTCTATAAACAAACGACTCGTTGGGCGTTTTGATCCTGATCTCATCCCCGCCCACAAGTTCGGGCAGGCGGGCAAACACGGATTTATAACTCCCGTAAGAGCTCGGATAATCCGAGGAGTGGCCGACAATGTAGCAGTTGCCAACTTTCCCGGGTTCGCTGGTTCCAGCCAAGTGAACGACTCCCCGCTCGAGGGCAACCTGAATAGCCAGCTCATCATTGCTCGCCGCCTCGATTATCGGCACGAACAACGATAATTTTTCAATTATTAAGTTGGCTGGTATCTTGGTTGCAATTTGGTCCGGCAACTTTTGCTCCATATGTTTAGCGGGACGGAACCAAAAAAAGATCAAAACAAGCCCTAAGATTAAAATCAGGGCCCGCTTCTCGATTCCAGATTCTTGATTCATGATTCTATTTTTTCTTTTTGATAGTCACGTCAATTTTGCGCGGGGCCTCGCGCGCAGCTTTCTCTATCAGCCAAGAGCTTGATTGAATTTTGCCGCCTTCTCCGACATTGTAGATCATTTTGATTCTCAGCTCTTTACAAGTTGCCGAATCTTTATACAACGATGAGTCCGGGTTTTTAGCGTCCTTTTCGTTTCGATCACCGCCGTTGGCAAAAATGTCGGGCCGGACCCGCCGTAAAGCTTCCGAGACGCCCATATCCGTCGGATCCTTCGGATGCTTGGTAATCACCACTTCATCCACCCATCTAATTGCTTCAATCACTTCTTTACGTTCTTTCTCAGACATAAAACTGTATTTCTTTTTGGCGCGCAGCCAGTTATCATTGTTCAAAATCACCACCAGCTTGTCGCCGAGGGCCTTGGCTTCTTTAAAATATCGGACATGGCCGGGATGGATCGGATCAAATCCGCCGGAAACCGCCACGACCACCGGTTTTTTAGATTGATTCATTGTTTCACTTGTTCAATTAATTGCTTCGTTAAAATCCGCGGCAAGCCCATGACCGTGCCCAGCTCGCCATCGATATGGACAATATACGGCTTAATCGGCGGATCGTCGAGATGAAACGCCCCGGCAAAATCAAGAACGCGGCCGAGCTTGACCATTTCGTCAATTAGCTTGGCCGGGATTTTGTGAAAATAAACCTTGGTCGAATCCAGGCCCTGGGCGGTTTTGCCGGTTTTCGTGTTGGTGACGACCACGCCGCAAATAACCTCGGCTGGTTTTGCTCCATAAGATTCCAGCATGCGCCGGGCCTCAGACTCGTTTTGCGGCTTCTCATAGAGTTCGCCGTCATGAATCACGATGGTGTCACAGGTAATCAAAATTGCCGGCTCCTTTATCCCGGCAAGCAAGCTTTGATTCTTTGCCTTGGCCACCAGGAGCGGCAAGGCGCGCAAATCCCCAGACCGGATGGATTTTTCATCGATTTGTGGGTTGAGTGTTTCGAATTGATATCCCCAATAGGATAACAATTTTTGGCGGCGGGGAGAGGATGAACCAAGGATTATTTTCATATGGTTTTTTGTAAAACTATAATGAGAATCAAAATGCCGACATAACCATACAGAATATAATCGACTTGTTGGTCCGACCGCTCGATTGATGCCCATTTCCAGAGATAGTGTCGAATGCAGCCTCCGGAGTATCCGCCTTGCCCGCTTTGTTTCAAATATTTATTTTCTAAATCAGTCAACAGGCAATGGTCTTTAAAGATCAGCCATTGTACGACGCTGAGTAGTGGCAGAACCAGAACCGCGTATGCCATCTGAGGAAAAATCAAAACTATCACGATGCTCAAGAGTCCGATGGCCAAAAGGGCGGCGTGAACGGACAGCACCAACCGGGCAATCAGCTTATTAACCTTCATTTATTTCGTCTGTTCTTTGTTAAGCACCAGGCAGGCGGAATTGATGCAGTAGCGCTTGCCACCTTTATCCGCCGGCCCGTCATCAAAAACATGGCCCAAGTGCGAGCCGCAATTCTTGCAGGCCACTTCGGTGCGGTGTTCGTTATCTTCGCGCAATTCCACATGCTCCAAATTCACGGGGTCGGTAAAACTCGGCCAGCCGGTGCCGGAATCAAACTTGGTCGCGGACGAAAACAGTTCCTGAGCGCAGACGGCGCAGGTATACATGCCCTTGCTGTGCTCGTTGACATATTGGCCGCTAAACGGCGCCTCTGTCCCCCGCTCGCGCAGAATATGATACTGCTGCGGGGTTAGTTTCTTCTTGAGTTCTTCGTCATTAATTTGCATCTTACTGATCATTCCTTTAATAATGGCCCGAATTTGGCGCGCAGTTTGGCAATCTTCGGACTGATCACAAACTGGCAATAGGATTTACTTTCATTAAGCTCGTAATACCGCTGGTGATAACTTTCGGCCGGCCAGAATTTAGTTAAGGGCGCAACCTCAGTGACAATTGGATCATCGAATACCCCTTCATCGTCAAGTTTTTTGATAAATTCCTGAGCTTGTTGTTTTTGCTCTTCGTTGGTGTAAAAAATTACCGAGCGGTATTGCTCGCCGATGTCATTGCCCTGCCGGTTAAGCGTGGTTGGATCGTGCGTGGACAGAAAAAAATTCAAAAGATCAGAATATTTGATTTGCGCGGAATCGAATTCTATTTTAATCGCTTCCGCATGACCCGTGTTTCCCATACTGACTTGCTCGTAGGCGGGTTTATCCGTATGGCCCCCGGCATAGCCGGACTCAACCGATTCTACGCCTCGCAAGCGCCTAAAAATCGCTTCCGTGCACCAAAAACAACCGCCTCCGAAAACCGCGACTTCTAGTTTATTATTCTCAACGCTCATATTTTAAATATTACAATTTAATCTGCACGGTTGTTTTTGGAAGAAGCCCTGCCCCGCACCGAACCGCAGGTTCTGGTGCTGGGGAGCCTCCGCCAAAAACCGCCGTTCCCAATTGTTTGCCCATATCATTCTCCCCGGATCTTCGCGGCTAATTTTGCCAGTTTCTCGTCATCGTCTCGCTTATAATCATGCGATGAAATATAGCCTTCGTATTTTTCAAAATACTTATCAACGTCCGAATGAATCGGCTGCCAAGAATCCAACTTGGTGCCGTGCATGGGGAACAGCTTCACGTGCAGATGGTTAATGCCGAAACCCTCAAACACTATGCCGGTACGGCCGACATCGTCCAGCCGATCTATCAGCAGTTGGCCGACCTTGCGGGCGGCAATTGAAATATCGGCGAATACGCTTTCATCAACTGCGTAAAAATCGGCGTTATGATGATCTTTTGTAACCACAACGGTGACGCCCTCGGTGTTGGGAAAAATCGTCAAAAAAGCCAGGTGCTTGGCATCTTCCCAAACTTTGTGGCTGGGAACTGTCCCGGCAATGATGGAGCAAAAAAGACAATCTTTCATGGTTTTATTTTAGCATTTTATTTATCCCATTCAAAACCGCGACCGAAATGCCCGCCGGTGGCAATTTGGGCATAAATCGGCTGATTCAACTTAAGCAATTTCTGAATTCCGGCCGGCGTTAAATCGTAAACTTCGGGAATTTCGGTCTCTAGCCCATCTAAAATTGCAATAGCCATAACTGGCTTTGCTTTGCCAATGGCGTAGGCCAATTTGACCAAAACTTCCCGGGCCTGGTTTTGCTTCAAAAGCTCAACCGCGATTTTGCGCGCCATATACGCGCCGCTGCGATCGACTTTCGTATAATCTTTGCCCGAGAATGATCCGCCGCCGACCGGCACATTCGGGCCATAAGCATCAATCACAATCTTGCGCCCCGACAGGCCGGAGTCGGCATCAAATCCGCCGACGGTCCATTCCCCCGCCGGATTGATCAGATATTCCTCGGCCTGAATTTTGGATTGAACTAATTTTAATAAATCCGCTGTTTTGGAATTTTGAAAACTGGCAACAACAGTTTTGACTTTAGACTCAGCGCTCACCGCTCGGCGCTCTACGCTCACTTGCACTTTGCCATCAAATGGATAGACTTTGTAAATTTCCCCGCATAAATTCCGGGCCAATTCGTATTCAAGAGGCATAAAATTCGGCGTGTCCACGCAGGCGAAGCCCACCATGATGCCCTGATCCCCGGCGCCGCCGACGTCGACGCCATGGGCAATGGATGGGCTTTGCGGCACGACTTTGACATGCACCTCAAAAGCCGGCCCCACAATCGCGCGGACAATCTGTTCGATATTTACATTGCCGTTGGCCTGGCTGGTCACCTCCCCACTGACCGTAATCCGCCCGTGACCGCCCATGACTTCCACGGCCACGCGGGAATTGGGATCGAATTTTAGATACTCATCAAGAATCGAATCGGCGATAAAATCGCAAATCTTATCCGGATGCCGTGGAGAAACAAACTCTGCGGTTTTAATTTGGAATTTAGAATTTGTCATTTGGAATTTAAAAAACTTTCCCAAAAAGGAAAGTTTTTTCTTTATCTTTCCTCTTGCGAGGTTGGAATTAGCACCTTCCGGTTTCCGGGGTTGCTGGACAGTTCAAACGGGCCAAATCCCTAGCTGTCGCTCTTGATATATTTGATTGGCTTGATTATACCTTATTTAAGAATCTTGCGCAAATTGTTTTTGTAATGATAAAGATATAACTGATCACCGGCCAAAACTCGGGCGGCGGCATGCGCATCGCCGTCTTTAACTTTTTTAAACAGCATCTTCATTACACCCACGCCAAAATGTCCCTTTGTGACATAGTATCTGGTTACCGATTTGTCATCGATAAATTTATAATCAAAAGCGCGGCCCAGGATCTTTTTGGCCAGATATTTGGCCTTGGGCATATGATCCTTGCTCGTAATGATTGCCAGTTTTCGCAGCTTCAAAGGTTTCAAAAACAACTTTTTGCTGAAATAAAAATTGCCGATAGTGTTAAGGGACTTTTCTTCAAGCAAAATATCGTGTTTTTTTACGCCCCAACGAAGCAAGTGGCCCATCATCACCCGGGCCTCGCTGATTTTCGGTTTTTGTTTCAATCCGCCCCAAAAATATCCCGACAATAAAATCTTGGGCGCTGCTTGAGATTTATAGAGCTTCCCCGCCAACTTTAACCTCGGTAAAAAATTTTTTGGTTTAAATCCCCGCCCCAAAACGAGAATTGCGTCGTATTTCATTTCTTTTACGATCTCTTTAGTGTTTTCGTTATTAAGGCAACGGAATCAATGGGATTATAAAATTTGATTTTCTTTATGCGATTTAAATCCACCCATTCCGGTCCCTTACTATATCTTTTTTCATCGCCTATCAAATGCTTAGCATTTGGCTTGCCCGTAAAACTTTGGCAGCCATAATAAAGAAGAGTGGAATGAAAACATTTGCCCGAACTGGTGCCGATAAAAAAATCATCGGCTGCATGCAATAATCCGCCCGGTTTGATTTTAACACCGGTTTCTTCCCAAACTTCTCTTTTTAAAGCATCTTCGATTTTTTCTCCTTTCTTGATACCGCCGCCCGGAAAATCGTAACCGCCCCATTGTTGTGAAAGTAATATTTTATTTCCTTTGATTATGACCGCGTAAACAGACGGACGAAAAATAAGCTCGTTGGCTGGAACCAGTCGTCGCTTACCGTCAAAATTTTTACAAAGGATTTTCTTCACGTTTTTTGCGACATCAATTTCTGATGCTCTTCTGTATTCAGTAGGCGGTATTTCTTCCATTTGTTACAGTCTGTCGAACCATTAAAGACCTAAGCAGTAAACGATTGTATATAAATTACACCAAATCAAAACAACTGGGCTATGATACCGTGGTACTAGGGTGATGTCGACTTGGCTCGGTGCAATCAGGCTCCAGAATTATATACTCGCCGAGTACGGCAAAGACTTTATATAATCTTCCATAAACTGCCAATCTGGTCGGTTGTTTTTTGAAGGAAGTTTTATGCTTCTATCCCGGATTCTTTCTTGACTAGCTTTTCTGCCGTAATTATATCGATATTGTTCTTGGTTAAAAATCGTTACAAGAAATAAAGCAATGTACTTATTCATACTAAAATTCGGAATAAGTTTTTCAACATGATCACTGGCTGAAAAATTTTCAGGTTGATACGAACAATAACCGAGAACCGCACTATCCACAGTTAAAACATTACCGGATTCTGTATAAAGAGCATAAAATCCTTCCACCCCATTATTAGTGGCTTGTGTAGTTACAAAAGGATATTTACCAAAACCAATCTCTTGTAAGTCTATAATCGATGTTGTCTTACTTCCTGTTATCTTGAACAAATCTTTTAGATTGAAGTACCGCCACTGATCGATACTAAGTTTTACTTTTCTACCACTTATTGGATTTGCACTAATGTTTAGTAATTTATCAATATCCAGTTTGAGCCATTTTGCTCGCACTTCAGAGGGAACTAAGAGGTGGTCGAGCGTGACATTGGCCTCTCTTCCGTGTGATGTATAGCGAAATCTATTTGATTGGATTGCCATGCAATAGAAAACCTTCTCCCTGAAATCCATCTCCCTTTTAGGAGTAAGAACCTTAATATTTTGTGCGGTATAAAATGGTTCTTGTTGAACAAATGAACTCAAGAGATAAGTGCCACCAAGAGTCACTGTAATTAAACCAGCTGGGTAAGGCTCATGATTTTGATCTTTCGAGACTTTTGCTACAACACCTAGATTTTGACTACTTCTTGAAATAAAACTGATTTCCGGATCGTCCAAATCCATTTTATATAAATCAAATTGATTTCCGTACTCAATATCAAAGATTGAATTTAAGGGTACTAATTTCATAAATTCTGAACTTTAAATGCAACATACTTCTTTACTTCTTGAATGAAGCTATCGTCACTAATGACTGAATAGTCAGTTTCCATGTATGCCTCTGCGCACCACTCGTCTTCTGGTTTTACAACCCTATTAACACTCAGACCGGCAAGATCTTCTTTATTCATGTAGGCACGAATCCACTTCTCACGGATAGTATCCCATCGACCATACACATCTACACGCCCCCTATTCTTTCGTTTTACAAAACCATCGTCTTTAAAATGCCCGAAAAATGTCTTCTTTCCACTCGGATGAGGTCTTTTTGCAGTAAACACCATAATGCACGAAACGACAGCAACTTTAGAATTGATAAACAATTCTTCCGGCATAGATAAAACTGCCTCAAGTGTGTGCTGTTCGAGAAGTTTCTTTTTTAACTCAAGAATTTTACCTGTCTGCGACAAGGCTGCCTGCATAGGCACAATCGCTACAGTTTTTCCGCCCTGCTCAAGACACTCAAGATTGTTAAGTATAAATTCGAGTTCTTCTGTATCATTTTTCTTGTCGGATTTGTACGGTGGATTAAGCAATCCAACAGTAGGTCTTTTTTCTTTAACTTTTTGAATAATTTCTTCGTCAAAACAACTACCATTCAATATGTTTGTTTTTCCATCCTGGTGGATAAACATATTAGAACAAGCCAAAGCAAAAATATGAGCCTGATATTCAACTCCTATCAGCTGATTTTGCTTTATATGTTTTATTTCTGTTTGATCACCTTTTGCGTCATTCACCATCAAATTCATGGCACTAACCAAAAAACCGCCTGTGCCGGTGCAACTATCATAAACAACACTACCTTTGTTCACTTCTCCTAAACGCGCCATAAAATCAGTTATGTGTGGCGGCGTTAGAACTATACCAAGCCCTTTGTCACTATTTGCGTAACGAAGAAATTCAATATAAAGCTGTCCAAGAACATCGAAATATTCGTGGGTTCGGATAAAGGTGTTTATATTATCATTAATATCAGAAATGATCTCTCGCAATACACCATCTTTTGTAGAAAGGGAGGTATCTGTTTTAATAAATTCAAAACGGCCTTTTACAATTTTTAGCTTTTGATCTTGTATTCCAGAATTCTTAAATTGCATCTCCACGGTATCGACAAGATACTTAGCAAGATCCTCAGCTTTTGAATATTCTTTATAAGACTTTTGAAATGCTACACTCTCTAAAGCAATCAAAATACAACTAATGAGAAGACTCCGATCGCTTTCCAAAATCTTATATCCATGCAGTTTATCGTTCAGATCTTTTGAAAAAGAAAGTAATTTATCATAATCCTGTCTAAATTTTTCAGGGCTCTTCAAATATCCTTGCAAATAATCGTCAGGTGACAAAAGTTTATTGGAAAATTTTTCTACAGCCTTTTTTTCTCCTTTTAATTGCAGGAAATGAGAAACTCTTATTTCTCGTTCAGATTCACCGCTCACAGCAATGGAGAGCACATCGTATTCTTTAGCTAAATAAGAGGAATAGAGTAAAGCGCCATCCACGGCATAATCTTTATACTGCAAATGATCTTTGCTTTCATGTTTAGCTACGTCTGCCTTACATTCAACGATGATTAGCAAGTCAGGATTTTTTTTGTATTGAATAATAAATTCTGGACTACCACGACCAAAACCACCCTTTGAAGCCGTAGAGAGGAGTTTTTTAATTTTAGGAGTATCGGAGGATTGTTCTTCAATGACAATACTTTCAACAAACCTCTTAAAGAGGTCGCGAACAATATCCTCAGTTTTTCGTTCATTCTTCGTCATAAATTTTAGGCATCTAATAATTCAGTTATCGATTTTGTCTTTGTTTCGATATAATCACTTCTACCTTCTTTTCATACATTATGCCAGGAAAGAAGCTAAAAAGCAAAAAGCGGCCTTACGCCGCCTTTACTTATTCACATATGTCTTAATTATACTCCCTTTTCCTAAAAAGTCAAATTTTTAGCCATTTTGTGAGTACAAAACAAAAATGGCTTTAAGGGCATTTCCTTCTTATCTTTTAGTATAGTACTTATCAAATGCTTTTAAAATCCTTGGATGATAATAGTCTTTTTTGCTGCTTCTTGGGTTTTTAGGATCTAGATACCGAACGATATGGTATTTGGGATCTTTTTTCAATTCGTTTTTTATTCTATGATACTTCGGATTTAACTTAAAATCAGAATACCGTTTAAGTAATTTTTTGCTTAATGAATCATAGTCGATTGAATACTCTTTCAATAATAAATCATCGCTTACTCTAACCTCCATGGCATTAGCATCATTAGTTAATCTGAATTTGGATCCTGAGAATTTTGCTTGCCTAACCTCCCCAACTAATTTTAATACCGGCTTACCTTTTCGTTTAAAATCACCTTCTTTGATAAATCTTAACTTGGGTACTAGTTTTTCATCAATAATCAAACTGCCCTTATCTCCCTTTATCTCTCCTGTTAAAATATTCAAAATACCAGAATTTTCTGGACCAATTTTTGAAATATTGGACAATATATCTATCCATCTTTGTCTTTCATTTTCAACTAATAACTGAAATAATGCAACTAATTCAGGATATTTTATCTTTTCCGTCCTTGCATTGTATCTGTAATAAATTTCTGATTCCTTGATAGCACCATCATTTTTTATCGCAATAACTGGTTTTGAATCGCTCTGGTATATTTTCAGTAACCCTAGCGTTTTATTTTTGTGTTTAACAATGTATTTATCAAAGTGGATTTCTGGAGAAAAGACGCTATGAAAATATCCTGTAATATTAGATTCGTCTTTAATTTCAAAATTATTATTTCTTATACCCACTATTTCAATTGGAGAATTTTTAATCCCATAAACTAGAAAACCGCCTGCTCTATTAGCAAAAGCGGCGGCGGTTCTTCCATATTCATCTTTTGAACCCCAATTAAATGATTCCTTAAATTCTAACCAAGAATTTTCCCTCAATGAACCTTGTTTGCTAAATAGACGTTTCAGTTTCTCATCATTAAGTTCCTGCATGGAATTTATCCTTGTTTCTTGGCAAGATTTTTTTTATGCTCTTCGGTTTGTAACAATCCGCACTTTTTATATTTCTTCTAGTGTAAGAAATGCCACAGGGG
The DNA here is from genome assembly GCA_001780035.1 of Candidatus Doudnabacteria bacterium RIFCSPHIGHO2_12_FULL_48_16. Taxonomy (GTDB): domain Bacteria; phylum Patescibacteriota; class Doudnabacteria; order UBA920; family O2-02-FULL-48-8; genus WO2-49-40. The sequence continues at coordinate 22,237 of MFEY01000005.1, read as the reverse complement.
GTTCGGTGCTGGGGAAGCCACCCGTGCTTTGATTCTCGACTGCTCGTCTGCGAGGAGTCGCAACCGGCCCTGTTGCCTGTTGTGCTTTCCCCCTCGTAGACGAGTAGGCGTATTCGCTTTTCAATGATCCTATGGTCATTTTACTCGTCTGTCAGTTTTTGTCAACTTCTTGGGAGTGGATAAACTATCGTGCTCTTTTACGGCCTCCCATACCCAAGTATGGCTTCGTTTGAAGCCATGTAATTCCTTGAGCATCTTCGCAACGGTGCGCGTGTCCAGCCCCTGCTGGTACAGGCGCACCGCTTTGTCTTTCATTTCCTGAACTTGTTTTTGTTTGAATGTTGATAGAGGCATAGTGGTGAATCCTTTCACTACTATTATATTCCCCTGTCAACTCCTGTCAAGTTATGTACTGTGGATAAGGTACTTTAGTCTTGGATCGGGTTCGTTGCATGTATAATCCATGCTTTGAGAAGTGCTCGGCCTGTCGCTGGAATTCATCGACTGTGATGGCTTCTTTGCCCTGGTTTTCATTCCGGAGGAATGTGACCAGACCCTGCAGTGCGTCATCGAATCCTGGGTCGCGTTCCCTTTCTCCTGCGAAGTCTTTATTACTGTCTGTGAGGAAGAGACGTGCCCGCTGTTCAAGCTCTTTGCCGTGCATCATCGTGTAGATGGTCGTGCTTTGCACTGAAGCGTGGCCTAGGATATTCATGACGTCTGCAGTCGACCCCCCGCTCTTGATAATGTGATGTCCGCGGTGGTGCCGGAAGCTGTGAGCGTTCATGTACGGCATTTTTGCCCTGTTGCAGTACCGTCGCAACATTTCGCCCACCCCCTTGATTGAGAACCTGTCGCCGCACTTCACGCTAGTCACTGATACGAAGAGTGCACCCGGTTCATCGAACTTCATGACTTTCGTAAGGTGATCTCGCTTCTTAAGCCAGCGCACTAGATAATCATTGGTGTCATCCGTCCAGAAGATCTCTCGGAATGGTCGACGGGACTTTGCTTTCTCTGTTCGGATTATTGCTCTCTTTTCGTTCAGATCTAGATCGTCTACGTTAAGGGAGCATACTTCTCCGTTTCGTGCTCCCGTGTCCCAAAGGAGACCGAGAATCGCTAGATTTCTTATATGTCGTGGGTCGCTGGTGTCTTGCGGAATTGCCGAGACAAGCTGCTTATACTGCTCATCACTTGCTACGCGAGGCAGCTTTGGTTCTTTGTCTGGTATTGGGATCAGTTCTTCGTCGATTACTTTGTAACCTTGTAGCCGGTAGAATTCGAAGAATTTTCGGAGTGCCATGCACTTGCCGACGAAGCTGTTTCTGTCCCATCCGAGGTCTGCCATGCCGTTCAGGTATTCCATCACGTTGCTCAACGTGATGTGCTCGATGTCAGGGTTGCGGAGAAACAGGCAGAAGTTTCTTAGCTCGCGGTCATAGCCGCGTACTGTTGTTTTTTTAACCTTGAACTGTCTCCAGTTCGAGAATTGATTTATTGCGTCTTTAGTTAGCATATACACGAAACCCACCAGGATGCGACTCGTGGTGGGTTCGTGCCGTTTCCGTCCGCAGACCGAAGTCAGCGATCGGGACGCGAAGCGCCTTGCAAGGCGCGCATGATCGCGTGTTATCCGGGTATCCCCGGCACATGAACATGCAGAGCAATTTTAGCTCTTATGCGGCAATCTGTCGAACCCCATTGTGTCGCATCCTCGACCTTGCGGCCGATTGATCCTTTTCAGGAACAATGAGATAGGTATTTTTAAGTTAATGTGTTTGACGAGAGACCAGTCGACACCAGTCTACCGCTATGCCAAACGGAAAGATATTCCTTCGCGCCAAGGAAGTCAAACACGATTGCTATAGTAATTGAATTTTATAAGTCGTTGTCAGACAAGTCCAGATTTTTGATCGCTTGAACCTTTATCTTTTCCTTATATTTTTATTTGTCAGACCAATTAAAACACAAAAGCCCGGTGCGACGCCGGGCTTTTGATAAGTTTTCGACTTTATTTTCCTGCGAACGGCTGAGTCGTATCTCCTTTGTTGGAAAAGTAGAACGAGAAAGCCATTCCAGCGAGAAGCAAGAATTGATCGCCTGAAATTTTGCCCAAGAAGAGCGCGCCGATCGTTGCCAGGGCCATCAGGACGAATACAACTTTGCTCGCGGATTTAATAATTTCCATATTTATTTTAGGGAATTTTTTATTTGTGCGAGTCCTTCTTCAATTTTTCTCACTCCTTCTTCGACCTGCGAAGGATGTGATGTTTGCTGACCACCGGCCAGTGCGACAAGTTCGTCGATTATTTTCTTATTGCTCGCCGGGCAATTCGGCTTCTTCGAAAATATCTCGAAGTGGCCGACGATGTGATTGCGGTCAATCGGTATCTGCCATCGTTGGCAAATATCGCGGATGAGTTCTGCGCTGGACTGCTTCATTGCATCTGTCCAAACATCATCCGGCTTTCCCTCATGTTCGATACCAACCGTATAAAGATTGGGATTAATGTTCGGCTTTATAAGTTTCCAGACCGCCGCATCTACCCTGCCTGCATGCCAGGCAGTATCTTCTTCTTTCACATACTGATGGACTTCACCGGTTCGTCCGATGCCGTAGTGCGAGCTCACTAACGAAGCTGGATTTGCGAACCACGAATCGGTGCCGACGAGCGTGCCGTCCATAATGTGAATGACCACTCCTTCTGGTCGATAACCTTTGCGCCCGGCCCAGAAGTTGGGAGACTTTTTTTGAATGATATTCATGGCGTTATTTATTAAGGGTAATTAGTAAGTTGAGCAAGGCCGCGATAAGCCCGCCGACCGAGGCTGTAGCGACAATCCAGAAAAACCGTTTGAGCCAATCGACATCGGTGCCTACCCGCGTCAGTTTCCCATCGATGTGGGGCAGATGGTTGTTCTTGATCTCGTCGACGCTTTTTTCGAGGTTGTCGAGCCTCTTGTCCTGTATTTGGTTTTGGTAATTTGGGTGTTCCATAACGGATTTGCTTTTTGAGCCGAGTGTAAGCTACAACACAAGGGTCTATGTCTACAGCTCAAAAAAGATTATTTGCGCTAGTCGCGGTGCTTGCGATGGTGAGTCTCGGCATCGGGCTTTATCTATGGTTGAATTTCGGCCCGATGGTGCGAGATGCTGTTCAGTCAGACAAACTCCGGGAAATGCGCCAGCAAATTGAGCCGAAGCCTTCATTGCCGTAATCCCTGCCTCATCTGCTTCAGGTCTGTCTGCTGAAGTTCCTCAGTCGGGAACATTTGTCCGATCGTTGCGAGCGGGTCTTCTTTAGCAGTGCGAATTGAGCGGAGACTGTCTTTCGTCAGCTTCGGATTAAGCTGGGTCGTTGTTCCTTTCCGTTCCGCTTCCCCGACTTGTTCGTCGTAGACCGACCTTTGCAGCCGGGCAATGTCTTGCGGCTGAAATGTCACCGACGAACTTATTTTTTGCGCTTCTTGCGGATCATCTTGAGCGAGGTATGGCAGGATGTCCGGCAATATCTTTTCCGCTGATGCGTTCCAGTTTTCAATGATTGCCGTCGCAGTTTTTATATCGTTCTCCTCAATCGCCCGCTTAGCCTGCTCGCGCGCGGTGCTGTATCCAACCACCGCTTCGTCCTTCAGATTCCATGCTTGATTTCGCTTCTCGCCTCCGGCGGATCGGTAGAATCGGCTGGCGGTGCTTTGCAGAATTTTTGCCGGGTCTATTGCTTCACGGCCGAAACCTCCGAGGAGGCCGCCAAGCCCATAGGCCATCTTCATTGGCGAGACACCGAGCGCTCGACCTACGACCACCGCCGCCTGCGGTGTTTTTTCGTCGTACTGCTCGGTTGGCGAAACTTGTTCGAGGCGTCTAGGAACAATCGGGCCTCCGGTGAAGAATGATTGATTCGTAGCAAGTTCTATTGGAGTACGCAGAATCGGAGGCATCGCTCCGGAAAGGAATTGGGTCACGGATAGCTCTCCATCACGCGTGAATGGGATCGGAGCCAGTTGACTCATCCATTCCAATGCGAGCTTGCTGAAGTTGCTCGGCTCGCCTTTGCGGACATAGTCGAGGGCGTACTCGATCGGGTTATAGAAGATCTGCCCGACATCGCCTTTTGGAATCAACACCATCTTAGGCACGCGATTGCCTTGCTCATCCTTTTCTTCACCGACAATGATTGGGAAATAGGTGTCTTTGATCCAGCGAGGCACGTCTTCATAGAGGTCTGGAAAATTCAGAGAGTTCCAGAAGTATGTCGTCACGCCTGGCGCAACGATCAATGCGCCCGCTTTTGCCGAGGCTTTGACGGGACTTTCTTTAAACACGCGGGCCGTGTTGAGCAGTGCCTGCCATCGCGCATTCACAAATGGCACCCACATATTTATGATTCGCATCTCTTGACCGGCTTTGGCAAAATCGATCGTAGCGTTGCGGGCTTCAAATGCTGCCTCGAAGCCGGTTGCTCCCCCCTTCAGCGCGCGCTTGTACACTCCAAGGCGAGGCGCGAGCTCTATGGCTTCAGCAAAATTGCTTATAAGGTTGAAGGGATTAACGACTGCTTTGGTTCGCTTCCACCATGCGGGTTCAAACAGTTGTTTTTTTACGCCGCTGATCTCGCGTGCCCCCTGAATAAATCCGCCGAAACCTCCGCCGTTGCGACTGAATTCTTCAAGCAGTTTTGAATCCCAGCCGAATGCCCCCTTGAGACCCTGGGCAAAGCCACTGACCCAGTCGGCCGGATTGAATCCGTACTTCGAAGTCATGACTGCCATCTGTGCATCACGCACGGCGTTGGAAAGCGAGAACGGTATATATAGTGTGGTCGCTCCTTTCCTGAATGCACCGGAAGTGAACTTTACAAAGTTTCCCAGTATGCCAGCTTCGACCTCGTTCATCTGATGCATCGCCCAAGAGAGTTCTTCGAGCACAACCCATTTCGTGTTCTTTCCATCCACGAATACGCTGATGGAACCCCAACCTTTCGGCACGCGCGCATCTTTAGCCAACGGCTGTATAAGCTCTTTGGCTTCCGGCAACACCTCACGGATGTTGATGAGCTTGCGGGCTACGTCGTTGCGCTTGGCAAGATTTACCGCATTGGATAGTTTGTCGATGATGGCCTCGAACGGATCGCGGATTATTTTCTCTGTGCCTTCAAGTCCTCTTACTATGCCCTGCTTGCTTACCGAGAAGATCTCGCCGCCTTTCGGCAAACTGTCCACAAATGCGGAGTCTGGTAAATAATCAAGGACTTGAAAAGGAATCCAGTGTTTATTTTTTGCTACGATCGAACTGTATGCCTGTTTCGATATGAGTCCTGATTCTGCAGCCGGTTTGAGAATTGCTTCGTCCGCCCATTTTTGTATCGCTTGTTCTGCCGCTTCGAATTGCTTGAAGATGCCGGGACCAACTTTTGTTTTCAGCTCATCCATTGCTTGTTTTGCGGTATCAGCCGTGACTCCCGCAGGATTGGCGAATCCGCGCTCGGCTCGTTCAAGAGCCCGACGCGACAAAACAAAGCGCGTGAAGTCGGCGCGTTCTTTTCTTAATGGTGAGATGACTTTTTGTAGATCGTTTAAGAAAGACTCCACCGTCCCCATGCGTCCCGCGTACATTCGCGCCGCGGTGTATGCACTTGAGTTAATATCGATGGGCTTTCCGGCCATGTCGCTCACCATTTCCTCGAACCGTTTGATTGGTGCAAAGCGATCACTGAATGCTTCGGTGAATTTTTTTGGTGCGCCTTTTATCCACTCGATCAAATTTTTTGGTGTGCTCGTTTTTCCAACCATGCCATCGATGGCTTCCAAAGCACTTCCCTTTGGGGAATCCGGGACTCCAGATAACGGCACTTCAGTCGTTATGCGAGGAGGTGTTGGAGGCGGAGGTTTAAGCTCATCCGCTCTCGGTTTTGGCGGTGCCACTTTCTTTCCCGCCTTTATTACTGGGTGGCCTTTGGAATTAATGGTTTCGATTGCTTCTTCAGCATTTGAGGTAAGGTTGCGTGGCCCGGTTACTTTGAATTTTTCGGGGTTGAGTATTTCAACCTCATCGCCGTAATGGACAGCGTCATATCCTCGCTTACGAAGTTCGTCGCGGGCGAGTTTTGATTCTTGTGCATTTTTTGATTTGCCAATTGTCTTTGCCCATTCTTCGCTCGATACACTCAGTGTCTTTACTTTCTGCGTAGGTTCGACTCGTAAGATTGCGTCACCGTACATCGAGGCTTCCTGAACTGTAGGCGCAACGTAGAAAGAGTCGGGCGCTTCCGCAAATCCTTTTTTATTAAGATTCGTGTCTATTCCGTTCTTCAGTATGGATTCGGCATTTTCTTTCGTAGTGCCGTGGTAAAGATTTTTTTCAAGATCTATAAGTTCGGATTCTCTCGTTTGTATGTCTTTTTTAATCAAGGTCAATAACCCACCATCCTCTTTGCCTTCAATCGCTATTTCTAATTTTCGTTTGAGCTCAGGCAGGGATAGATCGGCATTTTCAAATTCCATCAAATTGCGCCCTTCTTTCTCGAAATAGTTGACTGGTTTCACTGATTTAATAACTTCTTCCGCAGTCTTTACAGCCTCGGTGATCGGTTTCATTTCTTTGGCAATCACGATGCCAGCCTTTTCTACGAGTTTTTCTCCACCTTCTTTAATTGCTTGCTCAGCAAGTTTCTTCCCGCCTTTTTCAACAATCAGTTTAGCGACGTCATCGCCGTATCTTTTAATGAGTTGTTCGCCGAGTTCTTCGGCTATTTTTTTCTTCGGGATGCCGGGAACGATATCAAGTGCGGTCAACGCAAAACCTAATGGCAGTCCATACTTCTTTGAAGCTTTCTCGCCGCCGCCAAATGTTTTAATTGTTTCTTCTCCGGTCCCGCGAATATCCTTAATAGGCTTATCGCCCATAAGGAACTTTTCTAGCTTCGGAGCCACTCCTGTACCGGGTATAAATTCTTTTTGATTCTGAAGCGAGAGCATCGCCGAAGCCGCTGCGCGATTGGGAGCACGAAGAACATCTTTACCAAAATTCAAGACCGCTGTTCCGACTGTCTTTGTTGCTCCCGGCAGTTCCCGCACAAAGTCACGCACGCGTACTTGGTCAGGGACAGGTGCGAAAAAGTCGCCGATAGTCTTTTTTGTTTTCTCGGCTGCTTTCTTAAATGGTGATGTTATTTTGTTCCAGAAATTCATAGTAGTTTTAGACTCCAATACGGAAGAGTCGTCCGAGGAATCCACCGACGCCTCCCGCGGTTTTAATTCGCCATTCGTCATCAATTATTTCAGCTGCGGACTTTTTTGAGTCAGTGAACTGGACGCTTCCATAAACCTGCTTCAGCTGTTCAGCGTTATATCCTTCTTTCCATGCGTCGCGGACTTCTCGCCGAAAAGTACTCTCGGCGGTCGTGCCTGATGCTTTGGCCGGAGCTGATGCTTTTTCTGGCGACTGTTTTCGCAAGTATGCAATTTCAGATTCAAGCTGAACGGCCAGATCACCGCTATAGCCAAGACGAGTTGGATCATCGATCCCTTGGCTGATCAAACGTTCGGCCGTAGCTCTTAGGGATGGGTCAGGCTCCAAACCCTGCCCTATTCGGGCAGAAAATCGCTCACCGGCCGTACTATTGCCACCTCCGCCGTTAGAGGCTTCTTTTGCCCGCTGGTCGGCTTCCTGGAGCTTAAGCATGAACTCCATCTCCCAGTGCTGCTCGTCGCTTTCATGATCTAACTCGGTGCGAAGTGTGTCTTTGTAGTCGCCTAATTGCTTTGTCAGATTGGCCAGATTATATTTGAGTTCGTCTACCTCGCGCTCTTTTTCTCCCGTCTCTGCAGCTACTTTTTTCGTCACTTCATCGAGAGTTGTGTTGTATTGGCCCGCCAAACTATTTCGCTCATCCACGTAATTATTGATTGTGGAGTTGGCCAGCCGTTCAATCTCGGAGGACTCTCCGGTAATCGTGGCTGCAGAATAGTACGGATTGCGCCGGGTCTTACTGATTGATTCATCGCGTGTTCCTTTTTCGGTAGCGATCCTGGAGTCTAGGTTTGCGATCTTGTTTTTCATTTCTCCTAAACCTTGAGTGCTGTACTCTTGATCGTATCGGGTGGTGTAGTAATTTTTCAGTGCGCCCTGCGCGCTATCGAGCTTTTGTTGGGCAGTGCCAATCTGAGTTTGAAGCGACGACAAATCATAGCCAGCGGGATTGCCGGTCTGATCCGGCGAGGAAGCCGGTGACTTGGAGCTTTTGCCGAATTGCTCAAATTGTCGGCGAAACTCATTCCAGTCTATGTTTGTTGCGCTGTTGTTTGCCATAAAATTTATATTCTGGGATTTTTATTTTCTGTGATCCTTCCCGTTTTGAGATCGATGTCATATTGTCTGCTCGGATCAAGACCGTACTTCGGAAAGCGACTGATGATGTACTGTTGTTTCTGAGCCTCAAGAGCCTGGGCTATCAGTTTGTACTGATGGATCATTTCTTGTCGTTTACGTATTTCTTCTAAGTCTTCTTTGTTAATTTTTTTTGTGAACATGGGAATTTTTAAGTGATTAATTTGCTGAATATTCGACCTTTATTTTTTAGATGTCGTCATACCATGCGACCCCGTGCCAACTGAATCCGTTGTAAATCATGAGCCTGCCGCCTGCTCCCATTCCTGAGGGACTTGGGTCGTAATACATCTCCCCGTTTGAGGGACTGCTCGGCTCGTTGGTTCCAATCCGAAACGAAGTCTGAACATCGACAAAACCTCCGCTGATCGCATTATTTCCATATAAGCGAAGGATGTCGTTTCCGCTTGCTGCCTTGAAGAAAATTCGATCATTAGCAGTTGTGTCGATGACAAGCGGCCGATTTCCTGAATCATCCACCCACATTCGCGCGTATCCGTGTACGCCGTCGTCAAGCATTAGTCCGTGCCCTGGTCCGGCTTGCAAGCCATAGATCGGAGTACCGCCGATGGTGCGCAAGTAACCGATACGTATTCCGCCGTATGGAGTCCCTAGGTATCCGGTTGATGTCAGATTGATTACCCCTGCCGTGATCTTGTCCGCAGCCACATTTGCGATTTTTGCATTATCAATTGTGGCATTGGCGATCTTGGCATTAGTAATCGTGGCATCTTGAATCTTCGCGGCTGTTACAGCTAAGTTTTCAATATTTGCGTTCTTCACTTCTGCAAGTCCAATCTTCGCAGAAGTGATATTTGCATCCGCAATTTTGGCCGTAGTGATCTGGGCATCTCCGATCTTTGCGGACTGAATCGTGGCATCTACTATTTTTGCGTTCGTCACGATAGCGTTCCCCAGATGAGCATTTTGGATCACTCCAGTGCCGATATGTGCGCTAATAATTACCGCATCATCAATCTGCGCTGAAAGCGTGACTACAGCTTCGGTTTGAATGAGCTTTGATGCATTGACTGCTCCGTTCTTTATCTTGGCCGTGGCCACCGCAGCATTCGCAAGTTTCTGCTCAGTAACCGCTAGTGCGTCGAGATGCTCAGTGAGGATGGCCTGATCAATTATTTTTGCCGAGCTGACCGAATCGTCAGCCAGGGCCAGGGTTCCGATCGCTCCTGTTTTGATCTGCACTGAATCGATTGAAGAAGGCGCGAGCAACGGTGAATTCTGTCCGTCATGAGTATGCGGCGGAACTTCTGGAAATGGCTGATCATCCACTTCTTGGTTGCCAAATATTTTTTGTAAGAATTCGCTCATAGCTTTATAAGATCCCTATTGGTTCAAAGTAGGTGCTGGCAGCGACAATCTCTGGCGTGTTATTCCCTGAGGGGTGTAAATCAAACGCCAGTTCGAATGTTTCGCCTTTGCCTTTTTCTTCTTCCTCCTCATCTCCGGTTTCGACCGTGAACACCACTTTGGTATTGCCTTCTTTGTCGAAGCTGTCTGCTCCGTCTTCGAGGTATGCCTGCTTCCATTCACCCTGCTCGTTAATGCGGTAATAAGTTTTTAGCCAGCACTGAGAAGGCAATGGCTTGGTTAGAAGCTTGATGTGACGGAAGCCTTTCTGTAATTCTGGTTCGCCAGCATCGAAGACCAGTCCCTCATATCGTGCGTCGGCTTTATTGTCAGGATCGACTGTATCCACGCCGTAAGTTGATCCGTCTTTCCACGATGCGAAGGGCTGATCTCCGTATACCGTCACCGCGCCAATTTCAACGCCGGTGAGTTTGCCATGTGAAGGAACATATTCGAGGTTCATCGAATAAGGTTCGTTTTTGCTTAGCCGTCCGTAGGAATACAGTCCGCATTTATCTGAGCCCGTTACTCCCATTAGAGCTACGCCTTTAAGGTTGGCTGCCGCTCCGGGGTTTACCCATCCGCCGCCGGGGAATGCTTTGAAACGCAAAATGTTTACCGTGTCCCAGTAGTAGAGTCCCCCGCTGATGCCTGCCTGCACCATGATGAAGTCAGTTTGGATCATCGCGTTCACTCCTTTTTCTGCGATCATGCGGCGCAGAATCCATGAGGGTTGCTGCTTATCCCACGTCCACAGCCAGCCTTCTTCAATCTTGTCGCCTTTGGTCGAGCCAATAATTGCGATCTGATCCTGCGGCAACAAAGTCTTAGTGCGGTTGCCCGCGATAAGATCCAGGGCCTGATTGTTGAAGTTGCCTTCGTAATCCACCAACGCGATGTATCGGCCGTCGCAAATCTGCAGAACGCCAACCGCTATTGTCATGGTGTGCCATGCGGGATCGCCGTTTAATGTGCCGAATGTTTCCACGCTGCCAGGGAACGAACCGGAGAAAGGAATGCGCTTGAGCTTTGTTTCGGTAGCCCAGTAGAGATACGGCACGTAACTTCCTGATCCGTTGTTGTTGGTGTACTCAGCCGCGCCCATAATCTTGCCGTCGGGGTCGGTGTATCTCAGTACCCATGCTGATGCTGGCGTATCTTTGCTGTAGATATTTCCGGCGTTACCGAAGCCATACAGTTTGCCGTTGGAAGCTGGCACGAAAAACAAAATAAGGTCAGTGACGACACTTCCCGAATCTTTTTCAAGTGCCTGATTACATTTCAAGGTATCTGCGCCGTTTCGGATGTCGAGACCGTAGCCAAATCTAAACGCACCGGCCACGCCTTTGTAGGCATCATCTGCGATACCACCGCGGAAACCTTTTATTCTGTATGCGTTAAGTGCCATAATTTTTTAATCCTGCGGATTACTGTTTTTGTAGAGGAAGCGCGAGCTTGTTGCCTGGCCGGTGAATCCGGCCTCTCCGCCCTCCTCATCCTGACGATCTTTTATCTGCTGAAGGATCGCGGTCGCTTCAAGAATTTGTTTATCGCCATCCGTGCCCCGATTCGGTTCCTTCTTCAGACAGATGCCGAGAGCCAATTTGATGATCGCTTCTTCCATTTCTTCAGGCGTGATCGGTTCGTCGGTATCATTCACCAGCGGAATCGGACGCCTGCGATAGTAGATGTCGATAAGCTTTCCGTCTTCTAGTGACGTGGGTTTGATCAGATACTGATCGCCAAGCATGGAGAACACTCGCTCCCACACATAATTTCCGCTTTGATAATTTTCAACGTTTGTTTTTGCGTGCTCTTGTCCATCGACTTTGATGAACATCATTCCGCCGGGTTTGTAGTCGAAGGGCAAGAAGTATGCCTCGATATCTTTCTCGGTCAGCTGAGTTGAGTGGTGATTGAGAAAGTTCCATTTGGCAAAATTGCATGCCCGAACAATGGATTTATTAATCCATCTTTTTTTATCGACTTCACTCCAAAACCCGGTGGTCTTGGCCGCCGACATTCGCGCGTTGAGATCTTGTAGAAATTCTTGTAGTTGCATGGTGTTAGGGAAGAAGCTTTCCGGTTGATCGGTATCGCTTCACGTATTCAAGAAGGGTGTCGCCAGGGCAGTTGGTGGAGTCCGGAGTTTCTCGGTGCCCAAGCACCCGCTCCTTCGGAATACCTCGCTCTTTCCTGATTGTGTCGAGAAGCGCCTGAAGCGTTGCCAACTGTTCTGCGCTCGGCGTTTCATTTCCACTTGCCAGATGAAAATCTCCACACATGGCTATACCGATAGAGCGATAATTCATTTTCTGCGTATCGGTATGAGCTCCGATCTTGTTTTCCGGACGACCTGCAATGTGCACGCCGATGCCATCCAATGCTCCCGCAATCCAGTGATGATATGCGATGTCTCCCCAGCCGATTCCTATGTGGTTATTTTTTATTGTGCTGAAGTGTGTCGAGTCTCGTGGTGTCGCTGAGTGATGCACGATAATAAATTCCGGGTAATTTGATTTATCGAATTTGGCAATATCTTTTTTTGTTGATCGGAATGTGCGGAGCGTGTCCCACACAACCACGAGCTTCGCGGCAAATTCTCCAGAGTTCTTCACATAGTCCCAAGGCAGTTTGTATTGACCATCCCAGGATGATTGGCTTTCCAGAACAAGGCCCAGCCTGCTTGATGTCGTCCAGCCTTCGCGATCGACGATCTCTTGCACGATCTCGCGTAGGTCGGGCGATTCATACACGCTGTTGGCTGACCAATGGATGCCGACAAAAACTCCGGCCACTGTTTCTCCGATAGTCCATTCGGCAAGTGCTTTTGTTTTCTGCCGGGTTGATGGCCGGTTCGATCCGTTGCTGGCAAACACCGGAGCATCATCTTCCGCAAATCCTTTAATGATGAGGTGTGGGAAGCGGTTGTTCTGATCTGCCTGTGTAACCAGAAGGTACGCGCCGATGATGTTTGCGTATCGAGGGATGGTGAGCGAACTGAATATAAAGCTACCGTCATTTACCGAGGGCCCGTCATCGCCGAGCGTTATCACGTTGCCGGTCGGACTCGACTGCCATGTGGTCTTATCAGTTTCCATTCCATCACGATCGGTGCCAGCGATAGTGCCGATGCTCACACTTTTTGTTGTGTACCAGACTTCAAGCTCGGCCTGATAATCGTCGCCCTTGCTCCGGTCATAGCAGGTTTCGGCCTGGTTTGACGAAGATCCGTTATCTTCGATCGTTAAGGCGAGAGCGTTGCCAGATTTCCATCCACTTTGTGCAACGATTTCTTCAATGAGCAGTTTGAGGTTCGGTGTCTGCGTCCATTCGTGAACCTCCCATTTCTTGATGATGTGCCACGCTACAGTGTTTACTGTTTTTGTTCTCTGACTGGGACGCGAAGTTTGAGTGAATGGTTTTGTGTCCGGCTCTTTTATTCCTTTCACAATGAGCTTCACATCCGGGTCTGCGCCGTCCGTGACTGATGGCCGAACCCTCAGTCTGGCCAGGACGATCTTCGAGTTTCGCGGAATGTTTAAATTGCGAAAACGAAACGCTCCAGAATACACTGAACCACTCACGTTGCCGAGAGTAATTACGTTGCTGGCATTGCCATTGCTGTTCCAGGTTGTTGCATCCTGTTCACGGCCGTCATCGACGTTCTCAGCAACTTTACTTTGAAGTTTGGCAACATAATTCATCGGCATATTTACGCTTTACGCAAAGCAATGAGCGGCACATTCAGGCTCCAATCCGTCGGGCTTGCTGTCGGGAATGTTGCTGGCAGTGCGCCATAGGTTTGCGTTACCGCATAACCGAGGTACGGCGTGCCGGTAAGTCCGTTGTCAAAACCGAGGAATGTCGCCATTGCGTCTGCTGCAGGAATTGCTGCAAGCACGAGTGCGGTAGTGTCTTGGCCTACAAAAGCGAGCCAGTAAAGTTTCCCGCCTTTGAGCGTGAGATTGATCGTGATCTCTTTAAGCCCCGTAGTATTCACATCTACCTCACCCGCATCGAGCACGAGCTTTGCCGGATAGACGCTTCCATCGCCTTTGTCTTCGTATACGCCGAGACGTGCTTTCGGAGTTGTACCGCTTGCCAGTGTTGTGACACGGATTGCGATCCGATCAAACTTCTGCGTCTTCGGAACAAAGAACGGAAAGGCGCGCAGTGAATTTGCAGACGCTGCCGACTGCGTAGTCACTGTCCCGCCTGTTATGAATGGCCCGAAGTATCTGCCGGTTTTTCTGAACCGCAGGAAGCTGAAGTCTCCCTGCTGAGGAATAAAATCTGACATAGGAGCTTATTGCTCAACGATCAGCTCGACTTTGTCGCCGGTTACTTCCGCGTCAATATAGCCTTTGTTCGCATTGCTGATCCGGAGCTTCACCGCTTCGCCCGGCTCTAGGGTAAATTTTCCCGTTTGAGCCTGTGGTGCTGATTCTCCTACCTTGATCACGCCGAGATTTGTGCGCTTCGCCTTAACTACGAGCTCGCACCCTTCTCCGACAGGAATATCGGGAAGCTGCACGGCAGTGCCTGCGCTGGCCACAGTCGCTTCGTTCACCGCGAATTTTGATTTACTTTCTATCGCCATATCGTTGTGCCTTATGTTTGGTTGATAATAGTTCGACCTTTAACGAGCCGGAAGTTTAGAACTTTGGCTCTTTCTTTTTTGTCTTCCCCTCGGTTTTGGTTTCTTTTCCAGTGGAGGAGTCTGATCCTTCTTCTTTACCTTTGAGCGCCATCTCTCTGCGCTTCAAGTCTTCTTCCTTTTCTTGTAGCTCGGACTCTTTCTCCGACAAGGACTTGGCTTCAAGAGCCGAAGTCACTGCCTTCGTGACTTCTTGATAGTCGATGCCAACAAACGGAGAATTATCCAGGAAGTCTTGTTCGGCCGAATCTTTCGTTTCGTAAATGCCATTCTTGAATTCGATTGTTTTGCCTGGACGCGTTATCGCCATTCCGTTGATGATTTCGGTTACAGTCGGGATCATCACGATCGCGTAATGCTGTCCGTAACGCGTTGCATAACGCTTGCTCTTTGTCTTTGGTTTTTCTGCCGTTGATGCTTGATTTTTTGCCATACGAATTAATGTGAAGTTATTTTTGTAATTGACCGCGGAATCGACCTTTCATCTTCCGCGGAAAACCCCTCAAGGGCTTTCCACTCGGTCAGGCGGGTTCGGAAAGCATGCCCGTCCGACCGAGACTTGAAGGATTGCTTAAGCGAACTTAACGATTGCGTGACGCTCTGGCTGTTCCATCTGGAGACCACACTCGGTCAGATACTCGTCTACTCGTGAGTCCTCACCCGGTGCTTGTCGATTCGTGAGAAGCTTGCTGTCACGATTGGCGAGATATCGGTAGGTCAAAGCTTCCATGTCTACACCGACTCCACTCTTGCCGTACAAATCTCCTGCGAGCAGATCGTGCTTGATGATGTTGAGCGTGCCGTGCGGAGAAAGATACTTAAGGATGGTTAATCCGAAAGTTTTTTCTCCTTGCAATACCTGCAACTTGTCGTGAGCGAATCCGTTGATCTTGTCGATCACGTAACCTGAAGCAAGTAAGTATTTCTCAGTGTTGCCGTGAGAGAACAAGATTCTCAGGTAGCTGTTGAAGTCGTCGCGGGTTGCTACGTTGCTAGTGACTTGGCTGATGCGAGGAAGAACTCCGCCAGTAAATCGTTTCGGATGTGTACCGGAAGTGATGATCTCCTTTTTCCCGAATAGGAAAGCTCGCTCGATGTCCACCAAGTGTTCGATACCTTTCTTGCGAATCTGATAGTCAAAGTCGTTCTCCTTTGTCAGGCCCTTGGTGTTGCGTGAAGTTTCAGTGACTCCAATCGTAGTTCGGAAAATCTGGCAGTAGTTGAGTACTTCAGCGATCGTCGTTCCTTTCATTGTGCGGAGATCCGCACCTTCCTCGTTGGCATTACCAATGATCCAGACGATATCGTTCTGCTGAAGCAGACCGCCGCCTGAACCACCGTCACCGATCTGGCGCACAAGGGTGAGCGTGTTGGTTGCTACGTTCGTTACAAGCATGACTTCGCCGGTCGGGTTGTTCGTGCCCTGGGCCGACTTCACCACGAGCAAGACGTCGCCGATACTGAAGTACGCACCGTTGGTCACAACCAGCGTGACTGCTGCTCCCTGGTTAGCTGAAACGATGTCTTCGCGTGCACCGAACTTATCCTCGAACCACTTGAAGTCCGGATCACTCGTTTCTTTTTTCTTAAGTGCCTTGCCTTGTTTAGTTGCAGGGTCTTTTCCGGCGTTCGTGAGAATGCCGAGCAGCGGATAACGCGCTACGTCAAGAAGCGAGATTACATCCGCTACGTCGTACTTGCGCGTAACACCCAAGTTCGCGGTTCCTTTGATTCCATTTGCTGATGACATATCTTGTTGTTAGTTGATTAATTAACTGATAGGAGGTTCGACCTTGCTATTTGAGGATTTAAACCCCAAGGCCTCCTAAGGGGCCATTTGACCCGCTTGTTCCGAAGATGTTTTCGAGGCGGCGTTCTTCCGCACCCTTTTCTTCGCCCGGCGAGGTCGGAGCGCCCGCTCCTCTCTCGACTTGCGCTTTGGCTTTCTTGAGGCGAGTCTTCTCGGTGTCAGAAACCTTTGTGTCTCCCTTTACCTTTCCAGCGAATCCATCGACCTTCGCACACGCTTCTTTGAGCGGCATAACCGTTCCTTTTTGGGAAGCGGCGTCGATCAAAGACAGCACGAGTTCGCGGTACTCTGGACTGGTCTTCAGGAGAGGGTGATCTTTCTGAGCCTCTCGAATTTCTTGCGCGGCGGAATCTCGCATCCGGCTTCGCGCATCGTAGGTTTTGCCGACGATGCTTTGAACTGTCGTAACCATCCATTCTGCGAACTGCTTGGGAGTCATCTTGGCCAGTTCTTCGTCATTAGGCACATCTACTCCCTCACCCTTGCCTTCGTCGTTTTCCTTCTTGGAATCAGACTTGGCTTTTGTTCGCTTTGGCGGTTGGTTTTTTGTTTCGAGCTCCTCATACATTCGGATCACTTCCTCACGGCTTTTGCCGTGCCACTTGTTTTTCTGCTTGGATGCCTCGCCCCCTGCATCTTCCTCGGTTTCTTCTTTATCATCGGAATCTTCCGATTCGCCGTCATCCGATTCTTCCTCATCAGTTTCTTCGTCTTCGTCGGTTTCTTCTTCAGAATCTTTGGTGTCGGTTTCCTCGTCTTCTTCCTCACCCTTATCTTCCTGGGTGTCTTCTTCTTCGGTATCCGTTTCCTCATCTTCCGAGTTTGCGTTGAGGAGAGCGTCGAGCTCCTTTTTACGATCTTGATTCATAAAAGCGCTTGTTAAATTGAATTTTTATTTACTAGTTTGGGGTTCGACCTTGCCCCAATGTTTTTTGCCATGTACTCCATAGGCATCATGCTACTCTTGGCTCATTGCACCCGCCGCTTCGTCTTTTTCACGAATGGCATCGTCGACCAATGCGAGAATTTTCTCGTAAGCGTTAGCATTGGCTCGGCGCTGAAGATAGTCGGAAGCAATTTGCTCGGCTGTCTTTCCCGAAATGTCAAAATCCCGGAGCTCCGCATACTCAATTGCGAGCTCTGCACG
>MFEY01000005.1:1810-4826 GCA_001780035.1 Candidatus Doudnabacteria bacterium RIFCSPHIGHO2_12_FULL_48_16 | reverse complement strand
ACGAATTTTTCCTTCGAGCCATTTCCAGCCAGCCGTTCTGACCATCCCCAGCACCGCCAACCCCATATCGAATTTTTCTTCATTGGTCTGCATAAATTTATTGCTGTTCTTCTTCCGGCGCGGGCTCCGGCGGAAGATCCATCTCCGGCCCATTCGTCATGAGCCCGCCGAGATCTCTGCCTCCAACATCGGTGTCCAGCATGTCTTGAAGGGTTGCAATCAGACTTTCTAACACTTCACTGAAGTTCGACTTGCCTGATTGATAGGCTTCCTTTGCCGCGCCTATCACGCTTTCGACCTTTTTCCAACGAGCTTCCATTTGCCCAGCCTCCTCTCGCATGGGCTTCTGATTCTTAAACTCGATCTTGTCGCCTTCTGGAAACCTTTCGTCGGCCAGATCGTTCTTCTTTTTCATTTTTTTGTCTTGCATATGAATGTGATTAAATTGATTAATTCTCGACCTTTTCGATGGTTAACTTGAGTTTGTGACCCAAGTCGATTTTGGAAGATTCCTCCTTGGAGAGGTAAACCGTATGCACTCGGCCTTGGTCTTCCTGCAAGGACACGATGCAATCGCCGCCACTCAAGGTCTTGCTCAATACAATTGCGGTAATGACTTTGGTTGTCTGGTTATTTTTTGCCATAGCGTTATTGGTTAATTGTTTTTTGACCTCGACCGATAATTGGAATTCTCGACAGCACGCTTCTTAAGAAGCCGGGACGCGCTTGCGGAGATGGTGGTGGCAACGCGTCCGGTGGAGCACCTGCTTCCGATATAGGTGGAGGTTCTCCCGGCTGAATTACCGGTTCTTTACCTTGAGTAGTTTCGTTTTTTTCTTCACCAAGAATTACGACTCGATACGCCTCTTTGCCCATTTCTTCGAGGATCATTTCCTGAATCGCGCGCTTTCGCTTTTTCCATTGTTTGATTTCATCGGGGCTGTTCGGATCAGGTTTGTCCTGCGCCACAAACTTGTCGTACAGAAGCAAAGACTGATTGAGTCGGGCTTGCTGATCGGGAGGGACGACCGGATCAACAGTCACCACGGCATCGACCTTTACTTCTTTGTCAGCCATTGTGAATTCCTTAAAGCTCACCTCGTCCCCGATTACGCGATATAATTTGTCTTCCTCGATAAATTCCTGGTTAAGCTCTATCAGCATGTTGGCAAGGCTGCTGAGCGTCTCGGATAAATTTTGAGCAAAAGAACTTAAGCGTAAGTTGCTCTGGCCGATGAGCATAGCCACTTTGCCCAGCGGTTCATCGGAAGACTTTGGCATGCCTTGGGCATATTCGGAGATAGCCAGCGTCCGCTCAATCTCATCGCGCAAGGCTCTTTCTTCGTTCACTCCCATGAGGCTGATGTCAGGCAGTCGCTCGACTACTACATCGTCCATCTTACGAAGCTCCCACTTTGCGCCCGGCGCAAAAATAATATCGTTCTTGGAAATGCCGGAGTCTTTGCGAATCTTAATTACCGGATCAAGCATGAGAATGACATCATCCATGCGCTGGTTGCGAAGATCTGCAATTTCGACAATAGTCGTTTCAACTGGCTCGATATGGCCAATGCCCCAAAGTTCCCAGTTGACTTCGTGATCCGCCAAATTCAGGAAAATACGGCCGTGGTTTACTTTCTTATATGGATTTTCATCGTCGCGCATCAGCACTTCGCGGTTGCCGAACGTGATCAATTTTCCTTCTTCAAAGTCGTAGCACTCCCACAACTCAATCTGCTTTTCCGGCTCATATTTTTCTCCGGTGACTTTAATCACTGAACCAGGAGTTTCTGTCGAGTCTGAACTTTGAATCTGGCCCATCTTTTTAGTGTTCACCTCGTATCGTTCCTTTTTCCAATCCTCGACTTGTTTTGCTTCGAGGAAATTCACATTTTTATAAAGTGCGTTTTCGCCGCGGGCTTTTTCTTCGCGCTCGATCTTGTCTTTTGATTTCAAAATGCGCCGGATAAGCCACGGACAGTCTTCCTCTAAGTCCTCGGTTTCGGGAGCGGGCAAAATGTCCCACAGGTCGCAGATGGTAAGGAACGGATCATCGTGATCAATGTTTTCATCGGTAAGCCAGGTCAACATGCCGATTCCGTTCCCATATGTAGAAGCGGATTTTACCCACTTGGGAAGTTTTTTTGAGAGCTTGATGGCATCAAAGTCGTAGCCTACGAGATCGTTCCAGGAACTAATGGATTTTGATTCAACATCTTTTTTGTCGCGCGGGAGAATTCGTGTCTTTCGTTTGGCGGTTGCGAGACGCGAGGCTACTGTTTCCACGATCTGAAAAGCAATCGGAGGCATGAGTCTTGTTTGGTACGCATAGTTCGTTTTTTCCTGGTAGGCACGGTAATGCTTGTACATGCGAAGCCACTTTGCCCGATACGGACGGAGGTATTCCTCTGCGCGAGTGAATCGCTTTTTCCACTTTTCAATGAGCGCCTGCTCATCGGCCGATGGCGAATAAACCTCCTTTTTGGAAGTTTCTTCTTCTTTGATTTTTTGGGTTGATTCCGCCATAGGAAATAAAATAAGCCGAGACCCTTTTAAGGCTCGGCTCAATTATTTCCAATCTGGTTCCTGTCGGTTCAATGCGAGGCCGAAGCCTCAAGAGGATAAACAAAAAGCGGGACTACCACTTCTCGTCATCACACCAGCCATAATAAAATAGCTGTTGATGACAGAAGTCGTAGCCCCGTCTCGTTTAGCCCGGTAAACCCGGACGCCGTCAGGCAATCGCTTTCTGTTAAATAAATTATAGCACAATACAAAAACACCTTGCAATAGGTGTTCTGTGTACAACGATTCTACTCTTTGTGGGATCGTTTCGCATAAAGCCCGCCGCCAAGAGTAGAAACCTTTCGGTCTCAACGTATGAGTTTCCCCACACGACCATCCAAGGATCCCTGACGACGGGTTCTATACCTTGGATGGATTTATGCCATGCCAATCAGCAAGCTGACGGGTTTAGGCAAATTCAATTGTAATTATATTTTATCAATAAATCATG
>MFEY01000005.1:1474-1631 GCA_001780035.1 Candidatus Doudnabacteria bacterium RIFCSPHIGHO2_12_FULL_48_16 | reverse complement strand
ATGTCGAAGTCGAGCTTTGCATCGAACGCCTCACGATCGGACTTGCCGTTGCAGTAGACAAAATAGCCAGTGCTAGAAACCTTCAATCCATTTTTGCGGAGCAACCACTGGTACACCTCCATCTGACGTTTATATCCGTTCTGCCATTCTTTATTTA
>MFEY01000005.1:1039-1449 GCA_001780035.1 Candidatus Doudnabacteria bacterium RIFCSPHIGHO2_12_FULL_48_16 | reverse complement strand
AGTCGCTTTATAATCAACGACAATATATTCACCCTGCGGACTTTGCCAGAGATCATCAATCGCACCGAATACCAAAAAGTTTGTCTCCGGATGCAAATACTGGATACCGGTAAAATTGTGCCGCCACTTTTCCAATTGCTCATGAGGGATCGGGCGTGCATCAACTCCGTACTTCTCAATAAGAGGATGCTTCGTACCATTGGCACGATGGATATCGAATTCGGCTTTTAAGAGATGATCGACGGCAGAGTTTAAAGCAAACGGAAAGCCGGGGGGTCTGCCGACTCCAAGTTTGCGATCATAGTAAAAACAGCGGGGGCAATCCAAAGAGAGATCAATCTTTGATCGTGACAGTTTAAACGGCTCCGATGATGCCGGATCGTATAAACCTTTAACTCGTTGTGATGTGT
>MFEY01000005.1:0-960 GCA_001780035.1 Candidatus Doudnabacteria bacterium RIFCSPHIGHO2_12_FULL_48_16 | reverse complement strand
AGCTGGGGTGGTTAGCAAGGGAAACAAGTTTATTGGCGAGCGCAACTGGGAAAAGTGAATTGTCGTACATATCACAACGCAATTTTTGGATATTAGTCAGGATCGCGTCTAAATTATGGAAATCACTTTTCTTGGGAGCCAAGACTACATCGGCGTTCTTGGTCGGGATAGTTACAACATAAATTTTTCCATCCACCGACTTGAAGATCATCTTACCGCTATAATAAGAGCTCCGAGCGTACGGCGCAGTGTTGTCGACCTTGCCAGGCAAGATATATTTGTAAATATAGGTGTTGTCCAGAAGCAGGATAGTTCCGGGCTTCAATTTTTTTCCGATCTCGTCCGCATGCTCAACGAAAGGCCCGCTTTTTTCTAAACCAGCCAAGAACAGATTGTGTTTTTCCGAAAGGAAAGTGGTTAAATGTCTCAATGGTTTTTGCATGTTGGCTGTCTGGCCAAAAAATGCGAGGGGTCCGTCTTTTATGAAAAGTGTTTCGCTGAGAATCGCTGGCTTTGTTTCTAAAATTGCCTTGATTAAATAAACGATGATGATCTGCTCAATCAGCACATTCACATACCCTAAAACCCCACCGGCGCCAAGTTCGTCATCGATAGCTTCGTGTAAGCGAAAAATGTCCGTGATGTATATTTCCTTTTTGCAGTGAGGGCATTGATAAGAAAACTCGGTCTTTTTTATTTTTACGCCTAGAGGTATATTGCCCGCAGCGCAGTTGGGGCATGTAGAAAGATTATATTCATCCAGTGGGGCGTCAAACTCTTGGAAAATTAGCCAGCGCAACGTCTCCGCGAAAGTCTCACCGCTTGACCCCTTCATAAAGAAATCAAACAATGATTTTCGAAACGATTCTTTGAAAGATGCGGCATCCTTTAGTAAGATATTTTTTGTCGGCAGAGCCAATTTATATCTTTCAATAGTATTGAGCTTGGCCATATCTTCCG
>MFEY01000004.1:153615-177540 GCA_001780035.1 Candidatus Doudnabacteria bacterium RIFCSPHIGHO2_12_FULL_48_16 | reverse complement strand
GGCCGTGGAGCGGCTGCTCGACACCCTGGATTCGAAAGGCTTGGAGCTGGTGGATCAGGAAATGGCCTCGGTCTGGCAGCAGGCCGTGGAATTCGCCCGGGTCAAAACCAAGAAAGAAGAGCAGCAGGCCGAATCTTACAACCTCGGGGACATTTATGATGACTCGATTCAGATGTATCTGCGCGAAATCGGCAAAACCTCGCTGCTCAAAGGCCCCGAGGAAGTCGAGCTGGCCAAACGGATCACCAAAGGCGACGTCGCCGCTCGTAAGCGATTGATTGAAGCCAACCTCCGGCTGGTCGTTTCGATTGCCAAAAAATATATGGGCCGCAACCTCGGCCTCCTGGACTTGATCCAGGAGGGCAACCTGGGACTGTTCCGCGCCGTGGAAAAATTCGACTGGCGCAAGGGCTATAAATTTTCCACTTACGCCACCTGGTGGATCCGCCAGGCCATCACCCGCGCGCTCGCTGACCAGTCCCGCACCATCCGCATCCCGGTCCACATGGTGGAAACGCTGAACAAATACGCCCAGGCCGAGCGTCAGTTGGTCCAGGATCTGGGCCGCGAGCCGTTGCCGGAAGAAATTGCTTCCGAAATGGGGATTGAAGTCGAGAAAGTTTACCAGCTCAAGAAAATTTCCCAGGAAACCGTGTCGATCGACACGCCGGTTGGGGACAGCGACGAGGAGGATTCCTACCTTGGCGACTTTATCGAGGATCCGGACTCAGTCACGCCCTCGGAAACCGCCGGCCGGCAGATTCTCAAAGAATACGTCCAAGGCATTATGAAGGATTTGGATCCGCGCGAGCAAAAAATTCTCAAAATGCGGTTTGGCTTGGAAGACGGCGTGACCCACACCCTGGAAGAAGTCGGCAAGGAGTTCGGCGTCACCCGCGAGCGCATCCGTCAGATCGAAGCCAAGGCCCTGGAGCGGATCAAAGAGCATTACAATATCAGCAAACTTCGGGATTACTAAAACAAATTTATGACTGATAACGTAGAATCCAGAGAACCCCGCGTCATACCCTTTGGCAAAGGCGAGGAACTCAAAGCCGAACAGAAGCAACGCATCGCCGAGGTTTTAGAGCATATCCAATATTTTCAAGAGGTTAAGCTAAAGCTGATGCGCCGGCACGAAATCTTCGCCGCCGATTCACCCGATCCGCAATATCGGGCCATCCAGAAGGCTTTGACGGAAGTTCTGCACATGATCGATCGGGGCACGGACCTGGTCACGCAGCCGCAGCTTGATCAGCGGACAGTCGATGACTACGTCGCCACCCTCTGGAAAGAAACCAAGGACTAATCACAATGCTTAGGATTTCAAGAACAATTATTGTTACATTGGCCTTAATTGTCGCAACCGTGGCCTTTTCTTTCGTGGCGGCCCAATCCGCCCCGGACGAGAAATCCCAGCTGCAGCAACAGCTCCTCGAGATCGAGCGCCAAATCGCCGAGCAGCAGCAGCAACTCAAACAAATTCAGGGCGAAAAAAACACCCTCCAGAAAAAAATCAACCAGCTCAAAAAGCAGCAAGCCACGCTGAATCTCCAAATCCAGGCGACCAATCTGCAGCTCTCCCAGATCGAGACCAAGCTGGCCGAAACTCAGGCTGAGATCGACCACAATCAGCTCCAGCAGGGGCAAATCAAAGAGCAGCTCAAACTCCTGATCACCCAGGTTTACCAGCAACAGGGTAATTATTCGTTGCTGTATTTATTGCTGTCGCAGCAGAATCTCTCCGATATCCTGACCGAAATGCAGAGCTATTCGGTGATTTCTGATTCGCTCCACGACTTGCTGGTGACCGGCCGGAACCTCGATCAGCAGCTGCAAGAGAACCGCGTGATCCTCTCGACCCACCAGGAAGATGCCAGCAACCTGCTCTCCATCCAGAATCTGCAACGCGGCCAGATCTCCGGCGTGGTCACCGAGCAGAACAGCATCCTGCAGGAAACCAAAGGCAAGGAATCCAACTATCAGGCATCGTTGAGCAACACCCAAAAGCGGGCCAACGAAATCCGCTCGAGGCTCTACCAGCTCCTCGGCGTGAGCACTCAAATCAGCTTTGGCCAGGCTGTGGAGATTGCGACCTGGGCCAGCGGGCAAACCGGCGTGCGCGCCTCGTTTCTCCTAGCCATCCTGACTCAGGAATCCAACCTCGGCAAAAACGTCGGCACCTGCAACCGCCCGGGTGATCCGGCGACCAAAAGTTACAAAGTCGTCATGAAGCCGACCCGCGATATTGAGCCGTTTTTGGCCGTCACGGCCGAGCTCGGGATGGATCCGGAAGTTACGCCTGTGTCGTGTCCCATGAAAAACAAAGACGGCAGCTTCAACGGCTGGGGCGGCGCCATGGGCCCGGCGCAGTTTATTCCTTCGACCTGGATGGGCTACAAGAACAAAGTTTCCGCCATCACCGGCAAGCTGGCCAATCCGTGGGACATCCGCGACGCCTTTTTGGCCTCCGCCATCAAGCTCAAAGCCGGCGGCGCCGGGACCGTGGCCGGAGAGTGGGCCGCGGCCATGCGGTATTTTTCAGGCGGCACCAACACCAAGTATCGGTTCTATGGCGACAATGTGGTCGCCATGGCCAACCAGTATCAGGCCGACATCGACAATTTAAATCAGTAATCACACCCGAATCCCTATGCTTACCATTTCCAAAGAAAAATATTTCTTTTACTCCCTGCTGATCTTAGCCAGCCTGGTTTGCGTGGTCGTATTCTGGCCGTTCCTGTCCGTCATTATCGTCAGTATGGCTCTGGCCGTGGCCGTCCATCCGATCTTTGATTGGATCCGCCGCCATTTGGCGTTCCACAATTCCACTGTCGCCTCGCTAATCACCATTGTTTTTCTGGCCCTTTGTCTGGGCGTGCCGCTGTATTTTATCGGCAGTCAGGTTTTTGCCGAGGCCCAAGATTTATACAACCAGGTCACGGCCGGTGGCACGGACTTTAGCCTGCCGTTTTTGTCCCCGGCGCTTGCCGCCGACATTCAGAGCCAGCTCGGCGCCATCGCGGCCTTCGTCACCGGCAGCTTAGGCCAAGTTTTTACTTCGACGTTCAACACCTTGTTTTCCGTCCTGCTGGTGATTTTGTCCCTGTTTTATTTCCTCAAAGACGGCCAGCGTTGGAAAACTTACGCGGTCAAAGTTTCGCCCCTCTCCGATCAGCACGACGAGCGCATCGCCGGCATGCTGGCCCAGGCCATCAATGGCGTGGTTCGCGGATATATTCTGATCGCGCTGTTGCAGGGCCTGCTCATGGCCATCGGGCTGTGGATTTTTGGCGTCCCACATCCCATTCTCTGGGCCGTCCTGGCCGCTGTCGTCTCCGTCATTCCGACCATTGGCACCGCATTCATTTCCATCCCGGCCATTGTCTTTCTGTTTCTGACTGGGCAGCCGCTGCCGGCCGTCGGCCTCATCATTTGGGCCGTGGTCGTCGTCGGCTTGGTCGATAATTTTCTCAATCCGATTCTCGTCGGCCAAAAACTCGACTTGCCGCCGATCATTGTTTTGTTTGCCGTATTAGGCGGCGTGGCCGTCATGGGGCCGGTCGGGCTCTTGATCGGCCCCCTGGCCGTCAGCTTGTTCTACACTTTGGCTTTGATCTATCAGGAAGACTTCCAGTCGCGGTAAATTTGTGATATATTAGTGGATCCAGTTTCCGGGCCAGCTGGATCCCTTTTTATTTGGCCCATTACTCAAAACCTGTAGGAGGTTCCAATGGCAGTGATGCCAAACGGCCTAACGGCCACACCGGAAGACCTCGGCAAGTTGTTCCCCACGGAAGTGGGAATCCTGAATTCGCTCACCGCGCGCCCCAACCTCAGCCGCCTCACTCACATCCGGCAGTGCTTCAACGCTCTGCGCTCCGGCGCCCGGCTTCGGGTTTCGACCCAGGGTCTGCCCAGTCCCAAGCGGGACGTGTGGGCTGACGAATGGCTCCAGGTCGCGGCCGCTTGGCGGGAATTTGGCCGTGGTTTACGCGAGTCGCGGATCGTGCTCGATATCGAGCACATCGCCTGGTGCTTGAACGAGCTCGAGCGGGGTCAGGTCATGGAGGGCGACTTTGTGCCGAAATTCCGCCCGCTGGCCGACCAGCTCGACTCATTCGTCGAGTATGACCGGGTCCTGCGGGCCACAGTTCGATTCTCTGAACCGTATGAGGGCATCAGCGACAAGGAGTTCGCGCTCGCCAGAGAAGCGATCGAGAGCGGCTTGTTTGTGCTCGGCGATCTGTTGCTCTGTTGCCACGGCGGTGATGCGCGCCTGACCGCAGAACTCGCGCGGGGATACATCAACGATTACGCCGGCGGCATCTACGGCTCCGGCGAGCCATCTTTCCATCTCATGGAGTGGGAAAAAAACAGCTTCGGCCGGCCTGTTAGCGAGCCGGTGGAAGTAGCGAAATGCTTCCCACGGCCATCCGGGTTCTACTTCAAGCGCTTGCCCGTGTTTGCCAACGGGCGGCGGTTCGCCTCAAACGCGGACTACGCCACCATTACCGAAGTCGAGCAGGCTCGCGTCAATCGCTGGCCCATGGCTTGCGAAGCCTTCCAGATTTTCGGCATCACGCACAAGTGTTACTCGGACCTATATCGGCCGCACCAACTGGCCTTACCGGGCTTCTGCGTGGCCGAGTTTGACCACTGCCACGTCGGCGGCGCGGACTGGGACGCTGGCAGCGGGTTCTACCGGTCGCAGAACCAGAACATGCTGACGATCGACACGCGCATCATCCTGGCGCTCGGCACGCTTTGCCAGCGTACCAAGCCGATTCCGCCGGAAGTTGGCTTCGGGTTCCTGGACCCCTGGCGGCCCAGCGGGAAAGTGATCGGACCTTCCGCCTGCGCGTCCTGCCACTATCCACTCTATAGCTGGGAGGGGTTCACGGTCTGCTCGATCTGCGGCGCGCTCGCGGCGCTCTAGCGCTTGCGTTTGCGGGCTGATCAACATTATGAGGTTGGGATTAGGCTTTCACAGCTGATCCCAACCGTTTTTTATAAAATAGAGCGTACGCCGGCCGGGTGGCTAGCGTACGCTTGGATTGCTCTGAATAGATGGTGTCAGCACACGTACATCGGCTGACCGCATTCGCGGCAGCTGAAGTCGCCGAACGGCACCGACTTGCTCGGGCCGCCGTTGATCTGGCCGCATCCCGGGCCCTCGCAGCGGATCTGCCGGTTATCCATGAACGCGGTCCGGCGCGGCAGCTCACTGTTGCGCCGCTTGGGGTCAACTCGGGGCGGGGGGAAGATTGCCGCGGCAAGCGTCGGCGGCCAGGCGCTCCTGGTTCCGTTGGCCCTCTCGAACAGGTAGCCCACCATCAGGCCGCCTTCGGCCCTGGGTCGGCCGTTGTGCGTGACGAGTCTCAGCATGGACACACTCCTTTGGAATGGAGGTAGAATACCAAAAGATCCAAGCCTTGGCAACCAGCAGATTTTTAGTATAAAAAGAAGAAGCGCACGCCCGGCCGAGTTGGCTTAGGGACGTGCGCTTTAAGTCGCAAGCCACAGCTTGCAGTATCTACCAGTCGAGGAACACGACCCGGCCTCCATCGTAGATGCAGAGACGCCGGTGATCCATCCCTGGCACGGGCTTGAGCGCGAACTTCACATAGTGATCCTCTTCGTGATACGTGACGTCGCCGATCACGCCGGCGCACAACCCCAAGTGCATCAAGCGCTGGTGCGGCTTGTCGAGGCCTTGATTCAAAGCTGGGCAGTCGAGCGTGACCAGGTCCAGCTCGACCTGCACCGCCTTTGCGTGGCTAATTGCCACGATGAGCTTGGTCTGGTTCAGCGTGTTCTGCAAGGTAAACACGCAGTAGGGAAGGTCACGGTGTTCCCACAACGTACCGGACTTCCAGATGCCCAGCGCCTTCTGCACGTCAAATTTCACGGGCAAGGGTGCCACGGCGCGACCGGCAGCCGCGCTCACCAGAGCCCGGGCCAATTCGCGGATGGCGGGGCGGAGGTCTTTTTTGGCTAGCAGTTCCAGCGTGTGGGTCTGGCCCCCGAGGGCGAGAAGTTCTTCCTCGAGTGCTTGCCAGAACGCCTTCCAGATGTCACTTACGCGAGTAAACTCCGACATGAGTCCTCCGTTACGCGGCTATGCTCTCTGTTCCGGCCCTATTGCCAGAACTGTGAGCTGTGCCATTGTAACAGGGTATATTAGCATATTTGCGAAAAAGAAAAAACCCCCCCACCTGAGATACAAAAAAAGCCCGGTTGTAAATAATAGATAATAACGATATAATCACCAAAGGTCGAATAATTACAATTAATTGTAAATAATTTATGACTAATATATTTAAAAATCGGAAATATGAACAGGGTTCCACAGCTGTTATCGCAATTAGTATTGTAGCGGTTGTAATCATAGCGGGATTGCTTATGGCCTACAATAAAGTCAGCACGCAGGAATCAGTTGCCAAAACAGCAGCTGCAACCGAAGATGCCAATATCAAATTAGTTCAGACATTTGAGGATTTGGCATTCAACACCAAAAACGTTGATGCCGCGGCAGGATACCTGGCCGATAATTTAATCCAGCATAATCCGACGATTCCTGATGGTAAGGAAGGCTTTATCCAAGGCGTTGGCGGTTACCTCGTAAAACAATATCCGAACCTCAAGGTTACAACCAAGCATGCATATGCCACTGGCGACAAGGTTATCGTTCACAAATTCGGAAAATACGACGACACTAAGGCCGAAGATCCGGGCGTGGCCATTGTCGACATTTATCGCATTGAAAACGGTAAAATTGCCGAGCACTGGGATGTAATCCAAGCTATTCCGACGACCCCAGCAAATAATAATACAATGTTCTAGTGCTGACTAAAAAAATAAAAAGAAGAAGCGCACGCCCGGCCGAATTGGCTTAGGGACGTGCGCTTTGCGCGTCATTGCGGCTCGTGTCGCCCGGATTGGAAGTAGCTACGACTTAAGCTACGGGAATAGGTTCAGCGCCAGGTCTGACGTAAACCACAATGGCCGTGAGGCCGTCGCGCTCTTCGGTTCGTTCCTTGTCGAAGTCCTTCCAGTTAGTGTGGCAGGGAGGGTCGAGCTGTCTCAAAATCAGCTTGATCGTCTCCTCTGGCCAGGCTGGGTTCGTGCCAGTCCAGACACCCTCCAGTTCAGACGCAAGCGTCTCTGGAAAATCGGGATGGGATCGCAACACCACCAAATCACAGTCGGTTCGACCCAGCACGATCGGCTCCCGGCTTCGTGCGGGTTTGTAATCCACCGTGCCAGGAATTCGCTCGATTTTCTGAGCGAACTGTCGCCGTTGACGGATTAACTGGTTCATCCACTCAACCAGACGCTGTTCTGAGTCCGTAAGAACCAGACAGAACATCTGGTAGTCCTTGATCCGACACTCGAACCCGTCCGAGCGAACCCGGTATCTTTCTCGGTCGTAACCGAAGTCCAGATCCCAAGCGTCCTTGTCGTAGTTGGAAACTGTCCAGTGGAATGGCAGATTTTCACCTGCCACCAGTGGACAAAACCACAGCAAGAAGCCGTGAATTGCGTCCTTCATCTTCTGGTTTGTTCCCGACAACTCGTCGCCAGTCCGGAGGATCCTCGAAGCCCTGCTCACCAATGATTCAGCCATATTACACTCTCCTGCGTTTTTGGCCCGCCGGCCATACCCTCTGTTTCGATTGGTATGGCAAGTATAACAAAAACGCGAAAAGACCGTCTACCTATAAATGAGAAAATCCCAGTTTTCGCTGAGATCATCTCATTTGGCTCGGGCGGCCCCCGCCTGCGCTCTTTGAGCTACGGACGGGCAGGCAGCCTGACTGTGCCGGTAGGCAGGGATTCTCATTACGCCGCTGATGCGGCTTTCTACGGGGCTGCGGAAAATGTCCACCGGACATTTTCCGATCGTTCGGCTGCGTCTGATGACTTGCCTCACTTCAACCCGTTCGAATCCTGCGATGGAACTAAAATAAAAAAACCCGACAGAAGTCAGGTTTTTTTATTTGGCTCGGGCGGCAGGATTCGAACCTGCGACCAATCGATTAACAGTCGACCGCTCTACCGCTGAGCTACGCCCGAACGAGCCTTCAAATAATCCAGCCTCGACCAAGTGTAGCTTGGGCGGGCCGAACGTAAGGAAATTTTAACATTTTTAGTCAATCGTTTCAAGGGGTGTATAATTAATATGTATTATAATAAGTATTAAAATCAGTATATGACCCGTAGAAAACTCAAAGAAACCAACGTGCGCAAATTGACCCGATCCGGCAACAGCCTACTGGTCTCCCTGCCCCGCGAGATGCTCACTAAACTTGGCTGGAAGGAAAAACAAAAAGTCGTCGTCCGCAAAATCCGCGGTGGCGTCTCCATTAGGGATTGGCGTTAGTCAGCCGAAGCTTTAGCGAAGGCCGAAAGCGATAATTTTCGGGTTTGAATCCGAGGGTTAAATAGCAGCCCGTTGGAAATTCGACCCTGTCCGAGCGACAAAGACCCGGTTAGACTACGTCCTTGTCGCGAGTCCGTCGAATTTCCGACTTTTGCGCAACTTTTCTAGAAAAGTTGCAAAAGAAAATATCATATTTTATGAAATCCCAACCAAAGCTTTCGGCCACGAAAAGAACTGCAATTATTGCTGCCGCCGGCCTGATCCTTACCGCCACCGGTGTTTATGTCACCCGGCACCAGCTCGAATCCCGCTGGCAATTGCACGCGATGGCGAAAGTCATTGACGGCGACACCATCAAAGTCGATGACAATGTTTCGGTGCGCCTGATTGGGATTGATTCCCCAGAAGTGGGGAAGTGTTTCTACGATGAATCCAAGCAGGCCGTCACTCAATTTTTAACCGGTCGCAGCGTTTATCTGGAAAAAGAAATTTCCGGCGTAGATCGTTATGGCCGCCTGCTTCGTTATGCTTTTTTACCCGCGGCCGGAGAACAGCACGATAACTTGCTGGTCAACGACTACATCGTGCGCCAAGGCTGGGCTCAGGCCGACCAGATTCCGCCAGATAATCGCTATCGCGATCTGTTCAATTCCGCCCAGGAGGAGGCGATTCGGAACAATCGGGGGATGTGGGCCAAATGCGATTATGAAGATCAGCTCTCCGAGCGGCGTGAACATAGTGATCCGCCGCCGGATCCGTCATATATGGTTAAAGGCAACATTTCGACCCGTGGCTATGGTAAGACTTACCTGGTGCCAGGTTGCGACAATTACAATAACGTGAAAATCGACTTCTCCAAAGGCGAGCAGTATTTCAAAACCGTCAAATCAGCCGAAAAATCCGGCTACCGCCGCGCCACCAATTGCCCCTGAGCTAAATCCGCAATCCTGAACTTGCCTGCCCGACCTCTGGCGGGTTTCAGGATCTAAATGCAAGCGCCGCTCCTTCCTCCCTTTAAACCCTTTTCACCCATTTACCCCCTTTATCCCTTTACTTCACATTTTTACCTCTCTTTTTGACGATCGCACAAAACAGGGGTAAGCACAAAAACACGTTTTCTATGATTATAAGTAGAGTATCATACTCAGTTCTCGCAATATTATTTGGGGCGTTTTTGGTTGTCTATGGGGGAATTGACGAATGATGGTCTGGCCCATCTCAATCTCATTACCTGTATCGGCGTTTGGGAGCAAATCACTCAAGGTTATTCCCAAAGGTTGGTGGTATTTACCGACAGAGAAGTGCAATAAAAAATCTCAACAGAAATGATTCATAAATTGCCGGCGGATTTAAAACAGGCGATAGCGACGTCCCGCTCGGCGCAGGCCGTATGGGACGATATCACGCCCTTGGCGCGTAACGAGTGGATTTGCTGGGTCATCTCTGGCAAAAAGCAAGAAACGCGAAGCATCCGGATCAAGAAAGCCCTGTCCAAACTTGCGGGCGGGATGCGGAGGCCGTGCTGTTGGGCCGGTTGCCCTCATCGTTCCAGATAATTTTTTATTGCCAAGCGAGCGATGGCAATACAGGGTTTGAAACCCCGCAGCTTGCTGCGGGACCAGAGTCCAGAGCTTGCTCTGGGGTTTAATACCCTTTATTTTTTGAATTCTAAAATATCACCAGGCTGACAATCCAAAGCCTTGCAAATCGCCCCCAGGGTTGAGAGCCGAATCGCTCGGGCCTTGCCATTTTTTAAAATGGAAATATTGGCCATAGTGATCCCGACGCTTGAAGCCAGTTCGGTGACGCTCATTTTTCTTTTGGCCAGCATCACGTCGATGTTGATTATTATTGCCATACTGTTTCTTTAAACTATTAAGTCGTTTTCCGACTTTATATCGATTGCATTCTGAAGAAGCTTTTGGAGCACGGCGGCAAAGACAGAGACCACAAGCGGAGCCACAGCAAAAAGCATTCCGAATCCTACGGCACCCGGGGCATCATCCGCATCCGCGATTTGAATTAAGATTGGCATACCCGCCAAATACAAAACACTCATTGCAATTCCGCAATATTTTATATACTTAAGAGCTTTTACTGAGGCCTCTGAGAAAGCTGTATTTTTATCAATGTAGGTTAAAAGCTTAAAAGCCTGATAAAGCGCAATAAAAAACGGAATCGCCGTCAGATACCCGCCGATCAAAATGGGGTATTTCAGATAAGCCAGATCCGGCCACTCTGTTCCTACTCCCTTACTAATTGAGGGGATCGCAAAAATGCAAAAAGCCAGGGTGCTACCACCCACTACGATCAGGGTTATCTTCAAGAATAATGTTGATGCTTGTTTCATAAGTTGCTTATTAGACCGTCAGATCATTTTCTAATTTTATACTTACCGCGTTTTGTAAAAGTTTTTCAGAAACAGCAGCCGCAGTGGCGATTACGATAGAAATAAAAGTAGTCACAATGCACATGGCAATAAAGCCCGCCGGATCGTCATCTTGAGCATGAAATATCCTTATGTATAGTGCTGCCATCACAATTAAGATGGTTTGTGTGATTGCGCAATATTTGATAGTCCTTAAGGCCTTCACCGAGCTTAGTGAGAATACTCTATTTTGCCCGATAAGCCCAAGTAATTTGAATGCTTGATACAGCGCAACAAAAAATGGGATAGATGCCGCGTATCCATACACGATGAACGGATCAGAATAAATACTAAACAGGTCTAAGTTTACGGCTCTCCCTTCGGTCAAGGGAAACCTAATCATGACGGCCAGCGCTACGATGCCAATGAGCACAATGACTGCCTGAAGAAATATCGTTGAACCTCGTTTCATATCATTTCCTTTCGTATTTATTGATAGAAATATCATAAACCACTATATATCGTTTGTCAATATATAATTATCGTTATTTATTTTATAGAAAAGGTGGCAAATAAAAAAATAAATATTAATAAAAAATCCCTCGGCAATTGGCGAGGGATTTTTTAAAATAGTTTTTTATTTGCGAACCATTTTGACGATCCAAATCAGCGCCACGGCGCCCACCAGGGCGACCAGGAAGCTGTAGAGGTTAAAGCCGGTAATGCCGGTGCCCCCAATCAAGCTCATGATGAAGCCGCCCAGAACGGCGCCGATAACCCCGACCACGACGTTGGCCACCAGGCCCATTTGAGCATTGGTGCTCATGAGCATGGACGCGACCCAGCCGACCAACCCGCCAAAAACAACCCAAAGAATAATACCCATATATTTGTAGGTTAATGAACTGTCTACAGTATAGACCCATTATAACTTTTCCAACAGCTCGCGGTTGTTCCTGCCTGTTTTCAGCCCTTGATTTTTTTGTTATGCTAAAGCCAATGAACGAACAAAATTTGACCGAACAATCCGAACAGACATCGGCTAGAGAGCGGGAAGCGGCCATGATCCAATCCCTGGCCAAGCACGGCGCCACGGTGGAGGCTGATCCCATGCCCGTGGCCGGCGCTTATATTGTCGAATTTCGCCAGGAAGGCGCGGTGATCACAATCCGCATTGCGCTCAGAGACAGCGGCGGGGCGGACCTGACCATCACCAACATGACGACGTTGCCTGAGAACAAAAAGCGCCAGGGCCTGGGCAGTTGGGCGCTCGGCCAATTGCTGGACTGGGCCCACGAGAATCATCTTTATAATGTCCGCGCCGTCCAGATTCAAAGTTACAACGAAAAATTTTGGCAGCGCAACGGCTTTAGTAAGGATCCCAACCCCAATCCCAGCAACGATTTTATTTATAAATCCCAAATCCCATGAACATTCTACGGCCACCCGCTAGGCAGCCCATGCCAGAGGACGCCCAACTGGTATTTAAAGGCGCGATGTTCGATGTCTACCAGTGGCAACAGCAACTTTATAACGGCCAAACCGCAACCTTTGAAAAAATCAGGCGGCCGGACACGGTGCTGGTCATTCCCGTCATGGACGACGGCCGGATTGTCCTGGCCGAGCAGGAGCAGCCGGGCGTGGCTCCGTTTGTCGGGGCCTTAGGCGGCCGGATCGATCCGGGCGAAACGGTTGAGGCCGCCGCCAGCCGGGAACTGGCGGAAGAAGCGGGGATGCAAGCGAGCGGATGGCAGCTCCTGTTGGCCAGCCAGCCGAGCAGCAAGATTGACTGGGCGATTTATACTTTGATTGCCAAAGGCTGCCGGCAAATCGGCGGGCAAACCCTCGATGGCGGCGAGAAGATTAATCTCAAGTTTTTGACCTTCGAAGAATTTGTGGCGACGGTGACGGCCCCAACTTTCGATGATCACGAAATCAAGATGGAATTTTTGCAAGCCCGCTTGGATCCGGCGCGCTTGGCTGTTCTCAAAGCCGCATTGCGGGGTTGACCCAGCAATACAACTTCAATGCTTTGGTTTTTAATGGTTTTTGAAATAAAAAATTTAATGATAGATTATATTTAAATATCACTTTAGACCGATCGACACTTTATGATATATCAACATTTATCGATGTAATATACGGGGTTGACCCCCGCACCAAATTTTGGTGAGGGGGTTGACAAAACCCCCTAAAAGGAGTATAATTGCTAGTTGGTGCCAATGCTTGGCGCCCGCAATTCACTTGTTATTTTCAGAGCTCTTAGGAGGAGTTTTTTCGATACAGTTTTTCTTTCCACCCTTCCCCCGCCCTCGCAACCGTCAGATTGAAGGAGCACACGAATGAAGAAGACCCTGTTGACTCTCGCCGCCGTGATCGCGGTCATCGCGTTCATCGGCAATTGCGTCGCGCCCGTGCTGCACGCGCAGACGCTGCCGGGCGCGCCGACCACACCGCCCCTCCCGACCGCTAACACCGTCATTGGTGCTGTCGACGCCTGGCACGGCGGTTGGGCGGCCGACCGCACGGATCCGGAGCAGTCAATCACCGTCGCTCTGGTGATGGAGACCGGAGGCTCGATGCGGCTGCTCACCTACGTGTGGGCCAACGGCCCGCGACCGGACGTCAACAAGAATGTCGGCATTCCGGGCGACCACGGGTTCGGCATCGGCATCGACGAGGTCAACCAGATCTGCGATGGCAACCAGCACATCATGCACTACTTCGGGTTGGCCGTCGAAAGCGGCAAGCCCGTGGAGTTGCCTGTTTCGTCACCGAACGCGAACAAGATCACCTGCGGCACCAAGGCCGGCGCCATCACCGGAACCGTGAAGAACCGGTTCGGCAAGGCCGTGACCACGGAGAGCTGGAATGCCTCGGGAGTCGTGCTGCTGAAGCTCGATGACCGCGGGATTGCCCAGAACTTCGCGTATAGCTCGGTGGACGCCGACGGCAAGTTCAGCATCACCCAGGGTATGGGTGGTGAGAATCTGCTGGACGGCACGTACGAGCTGTGGGTATTGGCGCGGGGATATCTGAATAACATCCCCAGCCATAGGCGGTTCACGTATACGCGTACAACGGCCTTGGGGTTCACGTTCATGATCGACAAAGCCCCGGTGTACATCGAGGTCAACGGTGAAGCCCCGGCAATCCCCAGCAGCGGCCAGTACTTGTCCGTTCCGCTGCGGGTCTGCAACCTGGACTTCACGCCGGGGTCCATGGGGTTCCTCACCGAGCTCCATATCAACACGTCGGGGCCGGGCAAGAGCTCGCTGTATAACGTGACGCCGGATCAGACCTGGTACGTGTCTGTGCCGCCGGATCCGGGCACGTGCTACACTACTTCGCTGTCACTGAGCATCGACCCGACTCTGCCCGACGGCCAGTACTACTGCGCTTCGGTCAAAGCGACGGCGACGGGCGATCCGGATGATGGGTGGAGTGAGACGGGAACGTGCGCGCCGAAGGGAGCGAAGGAGAACCTCGGCAGCCTCCGGCCCAAAGGTTAACCTGTATCATCTGAAGGGCCGTTCGTTCAGCCATCCCCGCTTTTTGGGGAGGGGTTGCGAACGGTTCTTTTCTTTGTCTGGGATTTTTTGTTCCGGCCTGGACTAAGTCCAGCGTCGGAGATATTATAACTTTATGCTAACCAAGAAACCCCCGCTTAAATCATACGTTAAATATCACAATGACGGCTCGATCTGGGCCCAAGGCCAGATGGCGGGCCGGGTGATGCAGGCGATGCTGGAAATGAAAAAAATTGACCTCGCCGCCTTAGAGCAAGCGGCTCAAGCATAATCCAAAGCCTGCCTTGACAGATATATTAAAAATGTCTATATTTCATATATCATGAAAAATACTACTCTCCATGTGACCATGGACAAACAAACCAAAGATGCGGCGGCGAAGTTAGCCAAAGAGATGGGTCTGGATTTAAGCTCGGTCGTCAAAGCCAGTCTGAGAACTTTTGTGCAGACGCAGGTTTTCCACGTGGAAAAATTTCAGCGCATGACTCCATATTTGGAGAGAATAATTGCTCAGGCTCGAAAAGATTTCAAACAGGGAAAGAATACCTCCGGGCCATTCTCCACTCCTCGGGAAGTTACCGCTTATTTGAATTCTTTGAAATGAAAGTTTATTTCAGCAAAAATTTCGATAAAGGATATAAAAAGTTGCAGCGTAAAATAATGCGCAAAGCGGATGAGCGCATTGTTTTATTTTCAATCAATCCGACGGATTCGATATTAAATAATCATTTGTTGTTCGGAAAATACGAAGGACACCGGAGCATCAATATTACCGGTGACCTCAGGGCAATTTATACCATGATTGACGAAGATACGGCTTTATTTGTTGCCATCGGCACCCATAGCCAGCTTTACGGATAGTATTTATGCAAAAGCCCGAAAGAGCATTCAGGCGGTTTATATTTATCTGGCCTTGGGCAACACTTTTGGCCACCGGCACGAAACGACCCATCAAATAAAACGATATATGTGATATACTGGTTTTAATTAATATCTTTACATATATGATCATCGTCCACGACATTTTTGTGTGCAAGCCGGGTAATGCTTCCAAGCTGGCGAAATTGTTCAAAGAGTCCATGGTCGGCAACAAAGAGTTGGTCAAAATCATGACCGACATGACCGGCCAGTATAACCGGGTCATTATGGTCTCGCAGTTTGAAGACCTGGCGGCTTATGAAAACAGCTGGAAAGCCTACATGAACCCGACGCCGGAAATGAAGGCCGCCATGGCCAAGATGGAAGGCTACACGGATATGTATCTGACCGGGGCGCGGGAAATTTACAAGGTTTGGTAAGATTCAGGTTGCGGATTCTGATATAGTGGCGTTTTGCAGTTTTTGCGACCCTTGTAAAAATTTTTTCAGAATTCGACGCGAGCGAGGCGGGGTTAGCAAGCACACCGTGCCGATTAGGCACTTGTGCGATTTGCCTCGCGAGCCAAGAATTCTGGATAATTTTTGCCGTGTCGCGACTTTTTTCCGCCGCTTTTTTCTAGAAAAAAGCGGCTTAATAATTATTAAAGATTTAGCGTGTTGCAACTCGGCGCAAAGCGCGGTTTTTAAATATTTGCTATGATGTAAAGAGAATAAAAAAGATGGATCTAGAGAAACAAATACAAAACATTATTAAGGGTGAAGTCAAAACCGATGCGGCCACGCTGGCGGCTTTTAGTCGCGACGCCAGCCTATACCAACTAATGCCCAAGGTCGTGGTCTTTCCCCATGACGTGGCGGACCTCAAGGCTCTGGTGAAATTTGCGAGCAGCGAATCCGCAGCCGGCCGGTCGCTGTCCCTAACGCCGCGCGCCGGCGGCTCGGACATGAGCGGGGGCGCGCTCACCGAATCGATCGCGATCTCCATGACCAAATATTTTAATCGGGTCAAAAAATTCGGCAAGGATTTTGCCGTGGTTGAGCCGGGCGTTTACTACCGCGACTTCGAAAAACTGGCGGCCAAGAAGGGCCTGCTCCTGCCAAGCTTTCCGGCCTCCAAAGAAGTCTGCACCCTGGGCGGCATGGTGGCCAACAATGCGGGTGGCGAGCTGAATTTGCTATACGGCAAAACCGAACGCTATATTTTGGAGCTCAAAATGGTTTGCGCCGACGGTCAGGAACATACGTTTAAATCTTTGACCGCAGCGGAACTCGAACAGAATAAACGAATCCCGGGTTTTGAAGGGCAGCTGTATCGGCAGCTGTTTGATTTGATTCACAGCCACTATGATCTGATCCACAAAGCCAAGCCGCGCGTCTCCAAAAACTCAGCCGGTTATTACCTCTGGAATGTTTACAACCGCGACACCGGCACCTTTGACATTCCCAAGCTGCTGGTCGGCTCGCAGGGGACATTGGGGATTATTACCGAAATCAAATTCCGGCTGGTCAAACCCAACAAGCGCGAGCACTTGTTGGTGCTGTTCATCAACGACCTGCGTCCGCTGCCAGCCATTGTCAATCATTTGCTGAAATTTCACCCGCAAAGCATTGAATCCTACGATGAGCATACTTTTAAAGTTGCCATGAAGCTGCTGCCGGAGATCGTGGCGCGGCTGCGAGGCGGCGTGTTGAAATTGTTTTTCGGTTTTCTGCCGGAATTGTGGATGGTGGTGCGCGGCGGCGTGCCCAAATTGATAATTTTGGTCGAGTTCAGCTCCAATTCCGAAGCCGAAGCCCTGGCCAATGCCCGCAAGGCCCAACAGAGCCTTAAGGAATTCAATATCCGCACCAAGCTGGTGTTAAGCCAAGCCGCGGCTGAGAAATATTGGGTTATTCGCCGCGAGAGCTTTAGCTTGCTCCGCCATCATGTCCGGGGCTTGCGCACCGCGCCATTTATCGACGACTTCGTGGTCCGGCCGGAGTTTTTGCCAGAATTTCTGCCCAAGCTCTACGAAATTTTGGACAAATACAAATTGTTGTTTACGGTCGCCGGCCATGTCGGGGATGGCAATTTTCATATCATTCCGCTTATGAAGGTCGGCGAACCGCGGGCCGCCGCCATCATCCGGGATTTGGGCCGGGAAGTTTATGATCTGGTGTTTTTGTATCAGGGCTCGATGAGCGGGGAGCACAACGACGGCTTGGTGCGCGGCCCTTATCTGGAACAAATGTATGGCCCGCAAATTTTCCAGTTGTTCAAGCAAACCAAACTGGTGTTTGATCCGGCCGGGATTTTTAACCCGGGCAAAAAAACCGAGGCGACCCTGGAATTCGGCCTCCAGCACTTGGATTTCTAAGGATTGTTATGAAGCGCCAGTATAAAATTTTAATCGGGATCATTCTTCTCCTCGCCGCGGTCTCCGGCGGTTTTGCCCTCTCCGGCAACTTGATCCATCACCGGATCCGGATTTTGTATAGTCTCGATCAGAAACAAAACGACCAGGCCATCATTGACCTGATCGATAGGGCCCAAGACTATGTCTACTTTGCCATTTACACCTTTACCAAGGACAATATCGCCGAGGCCCTGATCCGGGCCAAGCAGCGTGGTTTGGAAGTGCGCGGCATTGCGGATCGCGGCCAGAGCGCCGAAGATTTTCAGCAGCCGATCATCCAAAAGCTGATTGCCGCCGGGATCAGCGTTCAAACTCAAACCCATCCGGACGGCATCATGCACATTAAGGCCGTGGTCACGGATCAGGGCTACGCCGCCGGCAGTTACAATTGGACCTCGTCCGCCACCACGGTCAACGATGAGATTCTGGAAGTGGGCACGGATAAATATCTGCGCGATCAGTATCTGCGGGTCATCCGCCAGGTTTTGGCCGCGAACGAGGGCGGGTCGGCGGTTGTTTCCGGCGAACAAGTGGTAACTGACGGAGGGTTGAAGACCTATTCGTATACCGAGGCCAGTAGTCACATCGGCGAAACCGCCCTGATCGAAGGCAAAGTCGTGGAAGTGTTTACCTCATCGAGCAACACCACGTTTTTTGATTATTGCAGCAACTACAAATCTTGCCCGTTCAGCGCTGTGATTTTTTCCTCGGCCAAAAATAAATTCGGGGATTTAAAACAATACCAGGGCCGGGTCATCACCATCAAAGGGAAACTCCAGTCTTACCAGGGCCGGGCCGAAATCGTGCTTACCACCCCCGATCAAATTGTTAAATAGTGTGATATAATCTTTGTAACAACTACCCACCTATCGCTCTATGGTTGTAACATCTAAACCAAAACCGGAAAAACATGCAATTGCCGATAAAATAATGCTAGCTTTATTGGCCGGTTTTATCATTCCAGCAGCATTATTTTCACCTTTTGCCGGCTATGCTTTGATTAGGGGAACGACTCATCATTATTTCAAAAAACGCGATTTCAACCGGGAACTGGCTCGTTTGAAAAAACGAAATTACATTGCTTTGACGAAAACCGACAAAGGTTGGCTGATCCAGCTTCTGGCCAAAGGCCGGATTCGGGCCAAGCAGGTGGCGTTTGAAAATATCAAATTGCCCAAAGCCAAAGTTTGGGATGGCCGATGGAGGTTGTTTAGTTTTGACATTCCCGAAGAGTATAAAAATGCCCGTAATATGTTGCGGTTTAAACTGAAAAGTCTTGGCTGTTTCAACATTCAGCGCAGCTTATTTGCTTACCCGTATGATTGCAAGAGGGAATTACAAGCAATCGTTCAGCATTATAAAGTTGAAAAATTTACAATGTTCGCCGAAACTTCTTACATTGATTTGGATAAAGAGTTAAGAAAATTTTTTAATTTATAACTCGTAACAACTACCAAGCGATAGGTGGGTAGTTGTTACGAGAGAGTTTTATACCTGGCTTGCCAGATGATTTTTGAGGAGTTATAATAAATACGTTATTAATCCCAAAAATCATGTTGGGACACTAACACCAAAAAAAGGCGGCCGAAAGGTCGTCTTTTTAATTTATTGAATATAACCCACCCCAGCCCTCCCTTACATTAAGGGAGGGAGTAGCTGCGTTTTTACCCCCTCGCGTCAGCGGGGGAGTTACTGTCATGCTCGAACAGATCAACCAGCCAATTGAAGTCGCGGCGCATTTCGGTCTCCACCAGGTCCGGCCGTTGAAGTTTGTTTGGCGCGGGCGCGAATACAGGGTCCAAAAAGTCAATTTAACCTGGTCGCGCTGGGAGGGCCGGACCAAATTTTATTATTTCGCCGTTTCGGATAATGCCAATTACTACAAACTGCAATTTAATTCGGAAAGTTTAGCTTGGACATTATTAGAGAGCTATGTGGAATAAAGAATTAACGAATTACGCATTAACGAATTCCGGATTAGCAATCCGTAATTCGCAATCCGAAATGCGTCAATTTCCTCGAATCATGCTTGTCGACATGAATTCGTTCTTTGCCTCGGTGGAGCAGCAGGCCAACCCGTTTTGGCGCGGCCAGCCGTTGGGCGTTTGTGTATCTTTGCACGCAACCAGTACCCTGATTGCCACGTCGAAGGAAGCCAAGGCCCTGGGGATAAAAACCGGCACGTCGATCTATAAAGCGAAAAAAATCTGTCCGGAAATTGTGGTGGTGGAAGCGGAACCGGAAAAATATCGCGAAGTCAACCGCCGGATCAACCAAATTTTCGGCGATTACACGGACCGGGTGGAATCGTATAGCATCGATGAGTCGTTTTTGGAACTGAGAAATAACCCACCCCAGCCCTCCCTTACATTAAGGGAGGGAGTAGCTGCGGTTAAACCCCCTCTTAATGTAAGAGGGGGGAGGGGGAGTTATAAAAATCCGTTGGAGGTCGGCGCAGAAATAAAGAAAAGAATCAAAGCCGAAGTCGGCGAATGGTTGACCTGCTCGGTCGGCATCTCGTCCAACAAATTTCTGGCCAAGCTGGCTGCAGATATGCCCGCCCGCCATGCTTCGCAAGGCGAAGCGGGCGGGGAAAACACTTCTGACAATATGACCGTGATCTGGCGCGAACACCTGCCCGAGATCTACCGGCGCAAAAAATTAACCGAGCTCTGGGGCCTGAGCCGGGGCTGGGCCAAGCGCCTGGTGCGTCTCGGGATCCTGACGCCTCTCGATCTGATGAATTATCCGGTGGCTAATCTGATCGCGGTTTTCGGTAAATCTGGATTTTGGCTCTGGCAGCGGGTGAATGGTTTAGAAATTGATAAATTACGGATTTCGGATTACGGATTGGAAGAAGAATCCGCAATTCGTAATTCGCAATCCGACAATCCTAAATCCTTTGGCAATTCCTGGGTTCTCAACTTTCGCAGCCGCGATAAGGAAAAATTAAAATCCGTGATTTTGCGTCTGGCCGAAAAAGCGGCGCGGCGCATGAGAGGGGAGGGGCAGGTCGCCCGCGGGTTGTATTTATCCATCCGGCTGACCAGTGGCGAGCATTTGGGTCAGAGTAAAAAATTGGCTGGCCCGATTGAAACCGGATTGGAACTTTATGAGCAGGTCATGGTGATTTGGAAAAGCTGGCAGCTGCAATCCGAGGCCATGCACATCGCCGTCGGCTTTACGAATTTATCCCCCAGAGTAAACCAACTGAAATTGAAACTCAATTGCGGATTAACGGATTACGGATTAAATCCGAAATCCGCAATTCGTAATCTCCCAGGGCTTGGTCAAGAATCTTTACAAAAGTGTCTTGATACGATAAATGACAAATACGGTGAGTTCACCATCCGCTCCGGCCTCCTGACCCGAAGCTCAGACTATGCGCCGGATAGTATTGCCTTCGGGAGATAGTCAAATAAAAAAAGACCGGACGAGAGAATCCAGTCTTTTTTGACGAAAGCCTATACCCGGCGGACTGCAATTTTGGCAGATGCCAGTTTTAAGCCTTCTTTTTTATTTCCCGTCCAGGACAAATCTTCGGTGGTTAAGCCTAATGATTGTGTCCCAGGCCAGAAATAGGCGTGCTTTAACTAACGCTTTCTGGACGGCTACGAAATTACGAAACTATACGAAAGTACGAAATAGGGGATCAAGTTTTTCGTATGTTCGTAATTTTTCGTAGTTCGTAGCCAGCAGTAAAACCATCCTTCATATGTTAGGATCGTTTTTTGCCTAGTGGCCGAGCATTGATTGTGTTTTATTTTTGTATCTTCTCACAAACTTTATCTTCTATAGACATTATAGCAGAAAAATGCGGGTTTGTCGAGACCCTTAGTTCGAATTAGGAATAACGAATCAGGAATTAGGGGTGCGTAATTCGTAATTCCTAATTCGTCCTTCGAACTCTTGACTTCTAGGGTTATAACCAGTCTAATAATGGACTTTTTCTCACTTGGGCAATCCAAGATTTGGGCAAGATAAGCGGAAAAAGAGATGAGAAAAGTTGGGTTGAAAGGTTTGGAGAGTGTGGTGGGGTGAACGGAGAGAGAATTAAGAATAAGGAATTATGAATTATGGACTCCGGGTTAATTCCCGGAATTTTATTTGTCCCTAATTCCTGATTCGTACTTCATAATTCAAATTTGAGTTCGTTTCTGGATTCCGTGCTTCGGATTTATTAACCCTAATTCCTAATTCATACTTCGTAATTCAACCTCAAGGGTCTAGACAAGCGTCTTCTTTTGTGCTATAATAATAACAAGTTTAGTGAGTTGGAGATGCCAAGATGTGGCCAAAATTAGCCATTTCCTGGATAGAAACCAAAATAAAATCGAATTAGGAATAATGAATTAGGAATTAGGGAAAAGCCCTTATTCCTTGTTCTTGGCTTCAATGCCAGAAAACAAAATTACAACTTTTCAGGATTTAGATGCGTGGAAACAAGGCCATAAATTGGTCTTATTAGTCTATGCAATTACCAAGTCTTTTCCCAAAGAAGAAGTCTTTGCCCTAGTCAGCCAAATGCGGCGTTGCGCAGTTTCGATTACCTCGAATTTGGCCGAAGGGTTTAGCCGAGCTTCATTCAGGGATAAGGCTTATTTTTATTCTATGGCCCTAGGTTCTTTGACTGAATTGCAAAACCAGCTTCTGATATCGAAGGACTTGGTTTATTTGAGTAACGATAAGTTTGCCGAACCTTACGAACAATCAGTAAGAGTTCATAAGATTATCAACGGGCTGATTAAGAGCACAAAGGAACGTGTCCGTAATTCG
Organism: Candidatus Doudnabacteria bacterium RIFCSPHIGHO2_12_FULL_48_16; assembly: GCA_001780035.1. Classification (GTDB taxonomy): domain Bacteria; phylum Patescibacteriota; class Doudnabacteria; order UBA920; family O2-02-FULL-48-8; genus WO2-49-40. The sequence continues at coordinate 155,206 of MFEY01000004.1, read as the reverse complement.
TAATTCCTATTTCGTAATTCGACATATGAGTCAACCACAGAATTATATCTCGCTAGCAGAGGCTGGCCGCGCCAGCGGCTACACCGCCGAATATCTCCGGCAGCTTTGCGTTAAGGGGAAACTCGCCGGCCAGAAGATCGGCAAGTCCTGGGTCACCACCCAGGCGGCCGTTGATGCGTTCGCCAGGCAGCAGCAATCTTTGCCGTTGACTTTTGCTCAAATCGCCGGCACCTCTCTTTCCGCCTACAGTAAGCTCCAGAAGTGGGCCGCCATCTCAGCCGCTCTGGCCATCTTCCTCCCCGTAGCTGGGAACCTAACCCACCTGGAAGATCATTTAGCCTCTCTCAAAGATCATACCCACCAAGTCATTGTCTCGGCCCAGAATACCCTGAACCGCCGGGTGAGTGAATATATCAGGAAACAAATCCGCGAATTAGGAATTACCCCGCCTGCCGGCGAGGCAGGGAATTATGAATCAGGGGCCGTGGCAGGAACTGCATTGGACGGTGATGTCTTTGCGAGCGACCGATCAAATACAGGATTAAATTCAGCGGTCGCAAAGCAATCCCCAGAAGAGATTGCTTTGCCCGCCTCGCCCGACGCGAGTCGAGGCGGGTCGTCCCGTTCCGATCACCCTAATTCGTCATTCGTCACTCGTAATTCGGATCCAAGCGTCAGTCAGGGAACCGTCCTTGGTGAATCCATCTCCAACGAGCAAGTCATCGAAGCCTTGCGCGTGGTCATCTTCAACGATGGACTACCCGAAGATTTGAAAGTGGCGCTGAAGGGTGAAAAAGGGGAAAAAGGAGAGATGGGTGCGACCTCGCAGTATATCCCGAATTCCGGATCAGTATTTTCTGTCACAGCACCCACAGCGGTGTCGCAGAATGTCGGCACCATCGGCTCGGCATCATACCTTTCTGCGAAAGATTTTTCCACTGAGACGATCAATGTCCGCAATTCTTTCGTACAGCAATCCGGCACCGCAGAATTTCAGAAGCTTACAGTAGCACAAACACTTTCCGTTACCGGATCAATTTCGATAACCGGGACAATCAGCGCGCGCGATCTTAACCCGGAAGCCGACAATACCTACGCGCTCGGAACCTCGGCCTTGCGCTGGTCTGATCTGCATCTAGGGCCTGCGTCACTGAATATTTATTCCACTGCCGGAACTGCCGGCGCAACTGCCGACTATACTCTGGGCAATATCGGATTTTCTTCCGACGCTCTCAATATAGTTACCAGCAATGCCGGAGCCGGAGTGGGCGGACAGATCAATCTGACTTCCGCTTATCCTCTCGGCAACACCACTTCCTCGGCATTTAACTTTACGACATCCACGAACTTGGGAGCTTCGGATGAGCTTTTGCAGATTGGGGATAGCGGGGGGACGTTTCTGACAATGCTGGGCAACGGAAATGTAGGCATCGGCACCACTGTCCCAGGCCATAGGGTGGAAATCGCCGCAGGTGCGCAGAACTCTGGTACTGCAGCCTTGAAGGTGTCCGGGACCTTGGGCACTGCAAACGGAGAACAGAATGGTGGGCAATTCGAGATCACTGGCAATGGATCATCGAACAGCTGGGAC
>MFEY01000004.1:2858-153595 GCA_001780035.1 Candidatus Doudnabacteria bacterium RIFCSPHIGHO2_12_FULL_48_16 | reverse complement strand
GTAGGTATCGGCGGACGCGCCAGGGGTACAACTACGGGCGCCAATGTAGGCGTGTTTGGATATGGATCAAACGGCAATGTTAACTACGGCATTGCCGGTCTGGCTACGCTCGCCAAAGATTCTGCTACCAATATTGCTGTCCATGGCTTAGCTCTCAATACTGGCACAAGTCCTATTCAGATCGGCGGATACTTCGGATTGCAAAATACAGTTCCAACTTACGAGTCCGCCGCACTGATCGCAGACAACGGCGCGCAAACGTCGCCGATTTTCTTGGCACGGGATGCGGGCTCGACTGTCTTTAGCATCATCGACGGTGGCGGCGTGGTCATGGCCGGCACCGCTGCCGGCATCACTTTCTCCGGCACGGGCAACCACGACATCACCGCTTCCTCTGGCACCCTCCGCATAGGCTCTAACACCATCATCGGCAATATTCAGGCTTTGGATGATACGGTAGACATCGGCACTCCGGCTACTCGCTTTGATATCATCTATGCCAATGAAGTGAATGCCACCACTTTGGTGGGTACCATTACCGGAGGCAACTCTACTGCTGAAACTTTCAGTTTGAATTCAGACAACGCTACCGCGGACACCGAAGACTCCTTCCTGGCCTTCGAAAGAGGCTCCGTCTCGCCGAACGCGCTTCTCCAGTGGGATTCTGCATCTGACCTGTTTGATTTCAATTCAAACCTGCGAATCACCGGCACCATTGCCGATCCTTCAATCATCTTTAATTCCGCCACGGCGGGCGACACTGACTTTTGGGCAGGCGTGATAGATGATGCCGGAGCAGACGATGATGACCTGTTCCAGATCGGCGACGGCACTACTCCGGGCACCAATCCGTTTTTGACAATTAATACATCCGGCAACGTCGGCATCGGGACGACGGCGCCGGGTTATAAATTGATTGTAGTTGGAAACTCTGCTTTCCAACTTGACGGAGCTGGACGACAGGAAACTATAACCCTGGCAAATTATAACGGCGCAAATAATGACGAAGCAACTGTTTTATTTTTTGGCAAATCTGCCACCGGAGTAGAATACAGGCTTGCTTCAGTAGGGGGATTGGTTGAAGACAACGGTAACTCGGTGCGGGACGGGGCGCTGGTTTTCAGAACTTCTGACCGCGAAGTGATGAATGAGGGAATGAGAATTAATTCCAATGGCATGGTCGGCATCAACACCACCGCGCCCACCTCCAATTTCCAAGTGGCGCAGAGGACGGCGGGACCAGGATTGGTAACGACTACGGCCAGCGGCACCGGTGTCGTTGGCTCGGCCACGAAATTTTTGAATACGTTTAAGGTGGGCGATACGATCACAGTCAATGGGGAGACCAGAACCATTGCCACAATCGTATCTGACATCTCTTTAACCACTGACGCCTGGACCGGCGCCAATTCTGGCATAGCCTATACTCTGGTCGGTGGCACTAGCTTTTCAGTTTTAGGCAACGGCAATATCGGCGTGGGGGTCACGAATCCGGCGTCAAGATTAACCGTGGTCAAAACCGCCAATGACACGGTTTCCGTGGCCAATTCAGCGGCCTGGATCGGAGATCAGGCGTTTAATACTGGCCTGGTCATTCAGTCATCGCTCTCGTCGCCATACGGAGTGGCTCTACAGAGCATGGGTTCTACCGGCACTACTTATCCATTAGTATTACAACCCAACGGCGGCAACGTCGGCATCGGGACGACGAATCCGGGGCACCTCCTGACTGTAGGTTCTTACGAAACTCCTGTTGTAACTACGGCCAAAGTTGGAATTTACGATACAGCTCCTTATCTTATCCTCCGCGATACAGACAGTGATGTCGAGGTGATTGTGGGTGCTGATGGGAATGGCCAGTTCGGTACTGCCACCAATCACGCAGTGACTTTTTATACTAACAATACCGGCCGAGCCACCATCAGCGCTGCTTTAGGAAATTGGAACATTGCCCCAGGCGTCGCCTCCAGTGGTAATTCTTCGCTCTTTACAATTACCGGCCCTGCTCATACAGGCCTTAGCGGAGAAACGATAGACATCGCTTTTAATTTAAATCGAGATGTGACGTTTGCGACTGGCGCTTTGGCGACACAACGCGCGGTAGTCGTTAACGCGCCAACCTACGCTTTTGCCGGCGCTTCGACTCTCACTGACGCGGCGACATTGGCCATAAGCGGTGCTCCGATCAAGGGCACCAATGCCACGCTTACCAATACCCACGGCCTTTTGATCCAAGCTGGAGCTGTGTCTACTGCTACTAATGCCTACGGCTTAACCGTCAACGCTCCGACTGGCGCTACTAATAATTACGCCGCCGCGTTCTTGGGCGGCAACGTCGGTATCGGGACGACGAATCCGGGAGCACTTTTGCACGTATCAAGTTCCCTTGCGCCAGCTGGCGGGGCTGAAAGTAGTCTGCAAAGTTTAACATTCACTGCTGCCTCAACCAACACTTCCGGCAGTGCAAATATCAATGGCCTAAGCATATCTCCGACTCAAAACTCAGCCGGGGCCGGCGGCACGCACCAGATTTTCGGTCTAAGAGTCAACACCATTGCTGGCAGTCCAGGAGCTGGTACCCAGAATAACTACGGTGTAAGGATCGACAGCCAAGGTCTTTCTGGCAGTGAGACATCCTACGGCCTTTACGTGGCTCAGCAGACCGGCTCCACCAATAACTATGGCGCGGTTTTTGCCGGCACTGACTTTAACTCCAGCCAAGTTATCATCGGCAATACTGCGGCGGTCGCCGTGGACGGAGCGGCAAGCGGCGGCGCACTCGAAGTGCATTCCAATGGAAACAACCTTGTAACTTATCGTTATAGCGCGGACAACGGAGGTCCGAGCATTGTTGGAGCGAAATCGCGCAGTGGGACCACAGGTACCGTCGGAACTATTGTGCAAAATAATGACAACCTTTTCAGTTTGTTCGCTGTGGGAGACGATGGTACGGATTTGGCCTCGCGCGCGGCTGCAATCCAATTTCAGGTAGACGGTACACCGGGATTGAATGATATGCCAGGCAGAATCACATTCAGTACAACAGCAGACGGGGCAAGCTCTGTAACCGAGCGAATGAGAATTGATTCCGCTGGCAACGTCGGTATTGGAGCTACTCCTACCAGCTTTTTGTATGTGAGAAAAGACCAAGACGCAGAAACCGCCTTTCAGTTTTTAAATGACAATAACACCTCAAGTGCCTCGGCCCTGCTTAATCTTGCGGTTGGAGGGTCTACTGCCGGAGATCCTTATATGAGATACACCATAGCAAACTCAACCAGAAGCTACGCTGTGGGTATAGATAATTCTGATTCAGATAAATTTAAAATCAGCACTCAAGCAGGCAGCTCTGCTGTGCTTGGAACATCTGATCTTTTGACTATTGATACATCCGGCAACGTCGGCATTGGGACGACGGGGCCGGGTGGTTTGCTTCACTTGCATACAGCTACAGGTGTAACTAACGATTTTCGTATGAGTGACGCAGATGTTGCTCATGGCATGACCAGTCTTGTCCCAACAAACGTGTATGGAATCTTGCAGCATTCCGGCAGTTCAGAAGGTGGTCTGGAAATATTTGGGTTGAGTGCGCAGGACCGGTCGGGCATAGTTCTTTCGGCCGTGAACGGCTCTACCGGTACATTAACCGCCGCCGCTATGACCATTGATTTGTATAAAAAAACTGGCACGACCAGAACAGCCATCACTGGCAGTGATGTAGGCTTCCAAGTTCGCGCAGGCACTTCTCCTCTCATGACAGTCCTCGGCTCCGGCAACGTCGGTATCGGGACGACGGCGCCGAGTTATCCATTAGACATAGTTCGTGACCAAGCTGATGCCAGTGTCCGCATAACTTCTTATGGTGATGCATTACGATTTCGTTCAAGACTGGCTAGGGGTACTTTGGCTTTACCGACGGCGGTTATAAATACAAGTGTGATAGGCGGTCTAGTTGCTGGCGGTTATGGCGCAACAGGATTTTTTGATGAAAAGGCTTCCTTATTATTATCGGCAGGTGGGACTTGGACGGATACTTCAACCCCAACCTATATCACATTTTTGACCACACCAAGTGGAAGCATTACCCCGGCAGAACGGGTCAGGATTGATAGTGCTGGCAACGTCGGCATCGGGACGACGGCGCCTAGTGATAAGCTCAATATTCACGAAGGAGCGTTAGATTTTACACATGCCAGCGTAGCGCATGGTATTACTGATTGGGCTCCTACAAACGTTGGGGGCCGAATCGAGAATCCCGGCGTCGATGGAGGATTGTCTATATTGGGTATTTCAGATGATGGGGGAGAAGCAGGAGCAAGGATTTACGGCATTGTAGGCGTTGCTGACCCTACTGACACAACTCCAGGCGTCGTTTTAATTGGTGCTAAAAAGGGTGGTACTGTACCGGATGTCTTGGGTAATGCTGAAACAGTTTTCCAGTTAAGGAACTACACCACTAACCTCATGACGGTTCTCGGCTCGGGCAACGTCGGCATCGGGACGACGAGTGTCGCGTCTGGTTATAAGTTTGAAGTTGCAGGTTCTGCCAAATTTACCAGCGGCGGCATTACGGTAGGCGATGACGGATTAATCCGAAGCCCCGGAACTTTCTTCATGAATTCAAGCAACATAGTTGCTATTATGGCAGGTAATTCCACTGGAGACGCGACTGCCTTCGGCATACAAAAATACGATAATAACGCTGAATTTTTTACCATTACTGGCACCGGCCTCGTAGGCATCGGGGCGGGATACCCTTTAGGGCAACCGACCTCAAAGTTAGAGGTAAGAACTGCTGGTCTGGGGGTTACTCAAACCACATCTTCCGGCTTAGCCTTGGTCAATACCACCGCTGCGGCGGCAGGGGCCCAGCAGATTTCTCCAGCTATTCGCTGGTCCGGCTTTGGCTGGAAAACAGACGCTACTGCCGCCTCTCAAGCTGTAGATTTCCGAAGCTATGTCGTGCCGGTCCAAGGAACAGCCAATCCTACTGGGTATCTCACCTTTGAATCATCCATCAACGCTGGAGCTTACACTGCCGGACAAATGGTCTTAACCTCTGCCGGCAACGTCGGCATCGGGACTACGAATCCGGGAGCCAGGATAGATATTGATATACCAAACGCATCTTCAATCACTTCCGAAATTATTTCATTGCGCTCATCGGCCACTACACAAACCTTGACTGACGGCACCACAATCGCCAGCTGGTTAGCCAATCAATTCATTGCTCCCACCCTAAACGGAGTCGCTGCGGGTGGAACTGAGACCGTTACCAATGCGGCTACATTGTATATCGATGCTGCTCCAACTGGCTCAAACATCACCATCACCAATCCTTATGCTCTCTGGGTGGATGCGGGCAATGTTCGTTTTGACGGCGAGTTTACAGCGTCCCGAGTAAATAAGACAGTTGTTGTAGACGGCATCACTTATGCCCAGACTTGCGCGGGTATTAATGCCGCCATAGACGCATTGGGCGCCAGCGCCGGTGAAGTCTATCTGCCTGAAGGCACCTATACTTGCGCCGAAACCATTACCATTGATCAAAACGACACCACTATCCGCGGCTCAGGATATAAGACCATCATTAGCTCTGCTGGCAACAACATTGCTTATGTCATTGACTTAAATGGTAAGGATGAACTTACTTTTAAAGATTTTAAAATTATCGGCAACGCCGGTGGTACCGGCAGTCCGGGCGATGGCATTGGTACATCTGTCGTCCAAGTACAGGATATTCTCATTGACCATGTCTGGGTCGCTTCTGCCGACGGGGTCGGTATTCAGATTAATCGCGGAGACCGGGTGAAGATAGTGAATTCCAGAGTCTCATCAAGTGATTCCTACGGTATCCATTTTTCTAACGGCTTTGGCGATAACAATGTCATTTCAAATAACAATATCTCTAACAATGGTAGTTACGGTATCCATATGATAAACAACTCGGGCACGATTACTGGTAATACCATCTCAAGCAACTCCGATTCTGGAATGTTCATAAGTACGTCAGGCGAAGCCATTTCTATTACTGGCAACAAGTTAACCTCCAACACCAACTACGGTATTCAAATTGCTAGCTGCTCCCAGAACTGCTCCATAACAGGCAACGCTACCGAAGGCAACTCTGACTATGGCATGATTATAGGATCCGGCGGTGCCGAAGGAGTGACTATTTCCGGCAATACATCAAAAAATGAAGGGACAGGAGGCTTCCTCATCAAGCGTCTTGATCAAGCTGTCATTACAGGGAACCTCATAAGCGATGACGGCACCGCCACCTACGGCATAAGACTTTTTGAGGACGGCAGTACCACCATGAAAGGGGTCTCAATAGTTGGGAACACTATTGAGGGCTTTACCGGTGCTTCCGCCAAAGCTATCGAGCTCGACGGCGCGGATGCTACCAATAATTCCATCAACAATACTCTTATTACCAACAATGTCATCCGCAACAATACCACCGGTATAGTGCTGGATCAATTCTCTTTCGACACTCGCATAGCGGACAACTCTTTTGATACTAACACTACTAACATAACTGATAACAGTTCCGTTAGGACTTCCTTAATGACTTCATTGAACGGCTTCTTCGGCATAGACACCACTGCTCCCGCATCCAAGCTTGATATTCTCTCAACTGGTACATTTGCCGCCGCCGGAGTATCCGGCATTACCCAGCGTGCGCATACGGTAACCCTCTCTGGCGCTGATCCGACCACATACGCTACATTCTACGGCGCCCAGATTGGTGCCATGACTTTAGTAGGCACTAATATCAACCAGACAGTTACAGATGCGGCCGGACTGATCGTAGCCAACCCGATCAAGTCCACTAATGTGGCTCTCACAAACACCCACGGCATCTTGGTTCCCGCTACTGCTGTTTCTACCGCCACTAATTCTTACGGCCTGACAGTTAATGCTTCTACCGGAGCTACCAACAACTATGCCGCCGCGTTCTTGGGCGGGAATGTGGGTATCGGGACGACGGCGCCGTCGTCGAAACTCACGGTAACAAGCACCAGCGCTGGTGCTGAAACGGTACCCTTGCTGCTCCAAAACAATGATAGCAGTGACGGCACTGCCGCATCCTTGGGCTTCTCGCCTTATGTTAGCAACACGATTGTCTCCAAAATTATGAGTAGCCATGACGGCACTGCTGACTACTCATTGAGATTTTATAATTGGGATGCAAGCACTTCGCTTACGGAACGAATGAGGATTAGCGGTACAGGCAACGTCGGCATTGGAAATACAGCGCCGCAAGGCAGTCTGCATATCGGATCGGTCCTAGCTAATGCTCCAGATGCAGGCGCAGACAATCTCGTCATAAGTCAGGCAAGCGGTGAAGGAGGCCTTACCATTTCTACAGCCAACAACAATATAGGACGCATATACTTTGCTGATCCGGAGGCAGATTATGCCGGTCATATTTCCTACAATCACTCTACTGATAGCCTGGCTATCGGTGCAGGCGGCGGCGGCGCCACAAATATTTTTATCAGCTCCACTGGCAACGTTCTTCTAAATGACTCAGCCAATGCCGATACTACCCAGGGCTTAACCATCAACCAAGGTGCCAGTGATGACCAGATCCTCGCGCTTAAATCTTCCGACATCGCTCATGGCCTCACCACTCTAGCTGAAACAGATACCTTTGCTGCTTGGCAAAAAAACAGCGCCACTGGCGGGGGCCTTCAACTCACTGCCATTACAGACACTACCACTGACCAACCCTTGAGCATCAGAGGTGTGTTCGGGGCTGATCCCACTGATACCATCCCGGCCATTAAATTTATTGGAGCTAAATCCAACGGTACGACAGGTATAGCTGATCTTGGCGCCCCGGAAACCATCTTTCAAGTATTCAACAATGATGATGTTCTGCCAGCTCTGAGTATTTTGGGCAACGGCAATGTCGGCCTCGGGATTGCTGGGCCAGCGACTACATTGGATGTTCAGGCCGCCGCGGCAAACGCTCGGTTTGTGTCTACTACAGGAACCAACGCAGCTTACCAAGCTTCTATCAATGGTACCGGAAGTCTGTATGTAGGAGTGGAATCTAGCACCGGAGCTTCCGTACTAGGCTCCGGAGCAGCTTATGACGGATTTATTGGTACGGCTCATGCCACGGGCTTGCGACTAGAGACTAATAACGTAACGCATATGTATATAAATTCTACCGGCTATATCGGTATCGGCACAGCAAGCCCGGCTTCCAAACTCGACATTCTCCCAACAGCCACCTTTGCCGCCGCCGGGGTTTCCGGTATCACTCAAAGAGCACACACAGTCACTCTCTCTGGCGCTGACCCGACTACTTACGCTACCTTCTACGGCGCTCAGATTGGTGCCATGACTTTGGCTGGCACTAATATCAACCAGACCGTCACAGATGCCGCTGGTCTGATCGTGGCCAACCCAATCAAATCCACTAATGTGGCTCTCACCAATACTCATGGAATTTTAATTCCTGTTACCGCTGTCTCTACCGCCACTAATTCTTACGGCCTGACAGTTAATACTCCAACTGGCGCAACCAACAACTATGCCGCAGCATTCTTGGGAGGGAATGTGGGTATCGGGACGACGAATCCAGTCTTCCCGCTGGAAGTTCAGGCGGCAACCGGCCGGGTGCAAATAACTTCAACTACTGGAACTAACGGAGTGGTATTAGGATTTGCCAATACGGGCAACAACGGTTATTTGGCAGTTGAGGGTAGCTCTGCTGGCGCACTGCTTCCGGGTAGTAGCGCTTACGACACCATCTTGTATGCCAGTACTTTAAGCACAAATAAGAATATCCATTTCGGCACGGCCAATACGGCCCGCATGACGATCTTAGGCACTGGTGAAGTCGGCATCGGGAGAACAGACCCAAGCCAGAAACTAGATATCAACACGACCGACACGGTCGGGCAGTTCGGCCTGATTCTCAGCGCTCCGAGTACAACTTACGGCCTGAAGTTGGCCACATCAGAGATGGAGATGCTTCGTCCGAACGGTTCTGGCGCAGGTCTTGTTTTCAGAACGAAGATTCAGACGAGTGGTTCGTTTGCGGCAGGCGGTGGATACTTCGCTTGGGAAACCGGTGATACCTCTCCAACCGAAAAGATGCGTCTGACTAAGGATGGCAACGTCGGCATCAATACCACCGTCCCGCAATCCCTTCTCGACGTCCAAGGACCAGTAGGCACAGGAGCAACAAGCGCAGGTATTCTCACTTTATCCACCAAGGAACTCACCATCATTGATGATGATCAACTAGGAAGAATCAATTTCAATTCACCATTAGAATCCGATGGCTCTGATGCAATACTCGCCGGTGCTGGAATCTGGGCAGAAGCAGAAGCGACTTTTAGCGCCACAGTCAACAGCACGGCCTTGGTATTCGGCACAGCCACTACCTCGGCGGCAGTGGAGAGGATGAGGATAGAAAGTTCCGGCAACGTCGGTATCGGGACGACGGATCCGATCAATCCTTTGGACGTAGTCGGCATCATTTCATCTTCTGACGTAGCTGGTGGTAGTCCGCGTATAGCCTGGAGACAAGGCTCGACACTTGGTGGAGCTGACAATAACTATGCTGAAATCCTCATTGATGGAGCAGGTGGAACAGACGATGTTTTATTCCGTACATATTACTCAAGTGTTTATCACAATATTTGGCAGGTTCCTCGGGACACAGAAAATTTCATTGTTCCAAGTGGCAACGTCGGCATTGGGACTAGCGTTCCCGCCTCCAAGCTGGATATTCTTTCCACCGGTACCTTTGCCGCAGCCGGCGTTTCTGGAATTACACAGCGAGCCCACACCATCACTCTCTCCGGCGCAGACCCAACTACTTACGCCACTTTCTACGGCGCCCAGATTGGTGCTGTGACCTTAGTAGGCACTAATATCAACCAGACCGTCACAGATGCGGCCGGACTAATTGTAGCCAACCCGATTAAATCTACGAATGTGGCTCTTACCAATACTCACGGAATTTTGATTCCCGCTACTGCTGTTTCTACCGCCACTAATTCTTACGGCCTGACAGTAAATGCTTCCACTGGCGCTACCAACAACTATGCGGCGGCGTTCTTAGGGGGCAACGTCGGCATCGGGACGACGAATCCAGCTCAATTATTGCACGTATATTCATCTTCCACCACCACTCGTGCGGTCAGTCGAACTCAAGGTTTGGTAACCCAAGCCGCCAATACTGATTACGCCAAGATTTCATTGATGGGAGCCAGCTCAATAGAAGCCGGTATTGTGGCACAATACGATCATGCCACAAGCGCTTATTCCAAACTTTTGTTCCAGACTGACGGCGCTGCTGGTACGGGCACGCGGATGACAATCGATTCCGCCGGCCTCGTCGGCATCGGGACGACGACTCCAGGCACTAAATTACACCTATCTCTGGGTGCGGATGTCACAGGTGAAGCATTCAGAATTGGCGCTGCCGCTACAGCTGCCACAAGGTTTAGTATCACAGTGGACGGCACAAATACTGACGTAAACGCCGCCACTGGAAATAATTTGCGTTTGGGCACTTCCGGAGCAGGCAGTGGAGTCCTTACAATCTTAAATGGCGGCAACGTCGGCATTGGCACCACTGCTCCCGCATCCAAGCTGGATATTCTCTCCACTGGCACCTTTGCCGCCGCGGGAGTCTCCGGTATCACTCAAAGAGCCCACACAGTTACTCTTTCCGGCGCTGACCCTACCACTTACGCTACTTTCTACGGCGCCCAGATTGGTGCCATGACTCTGGTCGGCACCAATGCCAACCAGACCGTAACTGATGCCGCAGGCTTAATCGTAGCCAACCCCATCAAGTCCACAAATGTAGCCATTACAAACTCGCATGGTATTTTAGTTCCTGTCACCGCTGTCTCGACCGCGACTAATGCCTATGGCTTAACTGTGAATACTCCGACCGGGGCTGGCGCCAACTACGCCGCGGCCTTCTTAGGCGGCAATGTCGGCATCGGGAGCACGAGCCCTAGGGGGAAATTAGATGTTGATAGCTCCGGGGATATTTGGTTAGCGGATAGTGGCACTAACGCTAGCGGCGCATTCTATGCCGTAGGCAATATCTACATGGTACCTATTTCCGGAGGTGATATCACTTACCTACAAGCTCGTCGTTCGGACAGTTCAGGCACGACGGCATTGCGATTGCGGACATATAACGCGGGAGTTCTAACAGAAGCGATGCATATTACAGGCGCCGGCAACGTCGGGATTGGGGAAACCAGCCCGACTACCGGTAAATTAGTCATTAACCAAACCGATGCCGCTAACCTGGAAGGTATCTACATCAATACTGAAGAATCCACGGACGCCCAATCCGTCTTCTCCATTGAATCCGATTCCACGGTCGGTTCCGGGGTGGATACTGTGCACTTTAAGATCACGGCTGACGGCTCAGTCTATTCTGATGCCAATGTCTATTCCACTCCCGCCGACGTCGCCGAAATGTATTACACCCAAGGCTCGCCCCAGCCCGGGGAGGTTGTGGAAATGGTGGCCACCAGCTCGAATGACGATGGCTTTGCCGTGGCCCCAGCCACCGGCGCTCATACGCTTATCGGGGTAATTTCCACGGCCCCGGGTCCGGTCATGAATTATGATTGGAAAAATCCGGGGAAACTTGCCCTGCAAAAACCCGTGGCCTTAGTTGGTCGCGTGCCGGTGAAGGTTTCCGAAGAAAACGGCCAGATCCATGCCGGTGATCGGCTGACTGTTTCCAGTCAATTGCCAGGATACGCCGCCAAGATGACCGAATCGGGCCAATCCATTGGTATTGCTTTGGAAGATTCACAGGGTGGCACAGAAGGATTAGATTCAGTTTTGGTTTTTGTTAATCTCGGCTATCAGCATATCGATGTGGCGCAGGATCTCTCCGGCCAGCTAATCAGTCTGGCCCAGGATCTGGACGGCAACGGCCATGCGTTCGTCAACGTCAAATCCATTGCCGGCTTGCAAGGAAAGTGGAGCATTGGCGAGGACGGCACCATCGTGGCCGTGCGGCTCTGCCTGGAAGATGTTTGTATCGACAAGAATCAGTTGCAGACGCTGTTGCAGAACGCGGGCTTGAATAGTCAGACGACAGATAACAGCGAACAGGGAACAGTTTCCGGGGACAGCACGAGCGGGGGAGAAGAAACTCCGCCTGCAGAAGAGCCGCCGGTAGAGGAATCCCAGCCTTCATCTGACGCTTCCGCCTCCGTTGAAACTACGGACGGACAAGCCGGCGGGCAGGCAGGATCTCAAACCGGGGACTCTGAAACCAGTTCAGAGTTGCCAAGCGGAGAAGATGTGACCCCATCAGCTGATTCTGGTACCCCACCGCCGGCCGACCTGCCTGCTGGCGAGGCAGGGGAGCCAGTAGCACCGTAAAATAACCCACCCTAACCCTCCCTTACATTAAGGGAGGGTTAACTGCCATCTAACGCAAAGATGAAGCTAATATATAACAACCCGAAAATTAAATCACGAAGACAGCAGTTAAGAAAAAATCAAACTGATTGTGAATCGTTACTTTGGAAGGTACTAAGAAATAAACAATGCAATGACTATAAATTTTTAAGGCAATATAGCGTCGGGTATTATATTCTCGATTTTTATTGTCCCGAATTGAGGTTAGCCATTGAGTTAGATGGAGGTCAGCACGCTGATGAACAAAAAGAATATGATCAGGAAAGAACGGCTTATTTATTAGCTAACGATATTAGAGAATTAAGATTTTGGAATAATGAGGTAATAGAAAATATCGACGGGATATACGACAAAATCTTAGAATACTGCCCAAAGAATTAATCTGCAGTTCACCCCCTCTTAATGTAAGAGGGGGTGCCTCAGCTGAGGGTTAGCGGGGGAGTTATAATTCCCAAATCTATTAAAATTTGCTATTATTGGGGAGAAATAGCTGTTAATAACTATTAAAAATATTAAATTTTAGATTACCCTCACCCCCGGCCCCTCTCCCGGAGCGGGAGAGGGGAGTTCTAAGATGAAGAAAACCAAACCAAATGCTCGATTTTATGAAGCGCAAACCAGCCTCGCCTAGCGCGAGTCTAGGCGGGCCAGCCGCTGACCACCACAACCTGGTTCAGCATGCTTCCGGCCATGCGGCGGCGGCCGCCCAGACTGTGGATTTTTCGCGGTTCCACAAGATCATTAATTTCTGTCTCTATGCCTTGGTTCTGCTGGTGCCGGTGCTGTTTACTTCCTTAACCACCGAAGTCCGCGACTTCAACAAACTGACCTTGATCTTTTTCGGCGTCGTCCTTATGCTGGCTGTCTGGGTCATTAAAATTTTAACTACCCGGTCTGTCTCCTGGGTCAAAACGTCGCTTGATTATATCCTCTTGGCCTACCTGGGCGTTTACCTGCTCACCAGCCTGATGTCGATTGATAAGGTCTCGTCTTTTCTGGGCTATTATGGCCGGTTTTCCGGTAGTTTCATTTCTGTCCTCAGCCTGGTCTTGTTTTACTTCGTGATCGTCAACAACTTGAAACGGGAACAGACAATCAAACGGCTCACCAACTATTTTTTGCTCGGCTCCGGCATCGTTTTGGTATACAGTTTGTTCCAGCTGTTGGGGATTTATCTTCTGCCAGCGGCCTTTACCCATAACCGCGGATTCAATCCCATCGGCAGCCAGGTGGGTTTGGCGATCTTTAGCGCGGTCTCTGTCGTGTTTGTCCAATGGATGTTCTTCATGGGTAGCAGCCGGGGCCGGGTCAAAACCGCCATGTTGTGGCTGCTGACCTTGGTCTCTCTGGCAATTTTGTTTTTGATCAACGCCTTTGTCGCCTGGCTGGTCTTGGGCCTGGCTATGGTCGCGTTCCTCGCCATCTCCATGGCAATCCAGGGGGAGCATCAATCCTCGCCGACCTGGTTTTGGAAACCCATGGTCATGCTGGTCATCAGCGTTTTGTTCATTTCGTTCCAATTTTTGCCGGCGGCCGTTAACCCCCGCAACCTGGTCAACATTGACCTGCCGGTGGAAGTGCAGTTATCCAATTCCACCACTTGGACCCTGGTTGGCAACTCCATGAAAGAAGGGGCCAAAAGCGCGATCCTCGGCTCGGGCCCTGGCACCACCGGAATTGTTTTTGGTCAGATCAAACCGCCGGAACTGAACAAGACGATTGTCTGGAGCCTGAATTTTGACCGGGCGTCGTCCGAGATCGGCAATATCGCCATTGAAACCGGCATTTTGGGCCTGCTGGTGTTCGAGCTCTTAAGCCTACTGTTCCTGGTTTATGGGTTGTATTTCTTGCTCAAAAAAGCCGAGCATGTCGGCTGGAAGCACGCTTTTGGCTTTTTCGTCGTCTGGCTCGCGCTTTATATCGCTCACTTCTTCTATTTTTTCAACGCGACGTTTTATTTCCTTTACTGGCTCTCGCTCGGCGTCTTTATGGCTATGGCTCACATGAGCGGGGAAGAAAGCGAATTGGAATCATCGCCCATGTCCATGTCATCGTCGCCTCGCGCTGCGCTATCGTGGATGTTCGTTTCCCTCCTCTTGCTGGCGGCCATTCTGATCGGAGCGTTCTTTGAAGCCACGATTTATGGCGGAGAAGTCGCCTACGCCACCGGCATCAAGCAAGCTAACCGGGAAAAACCGGACCCGACGGCGCTCTCCAACCAGTTCGCCCGCGCCATCAGTCTGAATCCTTACCGGGACGTCTATTATCTGACTTACGGTCAAAGCATAATCTTGCGCGCCCAGGAAGAAGGGTCTAAGCCCAAACCGGACGCCAATCTAATCCAGAATCTAATGAGCGAATTGATCAAAGCCGGCCAACTGGCCGTGCAGATTTCTCCGGCCAAAGCATCCAACTGGCAGGCCTTGGCGCAGTTTTACGCCGACATCAAGCCCTTGGCTGCCGGCGCCGATCAATATGTCATTAGTTCGCTCAAATCGGCGATTGAGCATGATCCCAACAATCCGGCGCTGCACTATCAATTGGGCCAGGCTTACTTTGGCGCCGCCAATGTGGCTGATAGTTCCAAAGAGCCGGACGCCAATGGCAATCAGCCGACCAAAATCGATCCGGAAATGATCAAGCATTCGGTGGCCGAGCTAAATAAGGCGATAGAACTGAAAAATGATCTGCCGGAATTCTACATCCAGCTCTCGCGCGTTTTGGAAGCCGACCAAAGAGCCGAGGAAGCCAAAAAGAAAATGGATGAAGCCGCCGGGCTGTTCCCGACTAACCCGGACGTCTTGTTTGAACAAGGTCGCCTCACCTACAATCAGAAAAATTACGATGAAGCTATCGGAATTTTCCAGAAAGTGGTGGCTTTGAATGCCGAATACGCCAATGCTCACTACAGCCTCGGGCTAGCGTATCAGCAAAAAGGGGATAAGGCCAAGGCGCTTAGCGCATTCGAAAAAGTGCGAGAAATTCTGGTCGCCAACAAGCAAGATACCGCCGATATCGACCAGGTTATCGCGGGAGTGAAATAGAATCGAATTACGAAGTACGAATTAGGAATTACGAAAACCGCCTCGGGAAAAGCCCAGGCGGTTTTCGGTTGGTTGGAAAATAACCCCTCCCAGCCTCCCCTTACATTAAGGGGAGGAGCAACTGCTATCTTACCCCCTCTTAATGTAAGAGGGGGTGCGTTAGATCAAGCGTTTGCGGGGGAGTTATATATCTAAGCCACTATCATCGATTTAAAATCTTTCGGCACTTTGGAAAATATCTTGGGCTTGTTTGAAACTAAAACCATATCCTCGATTCTGACGCCAAACCTGCCGGGCAGGTAAATACCAGGCTCGACAGTCATAATGAGGGGGGAGCGGGAAGCGGAGAGCGTGGAGGGAGATGTCGCCGAGAAGCTCGGGGGTTCATGGATTTTTTTACCAACGGCATGTCCGGTATGGTGGTTATAATGCCGGCCAAAACCGGCCTCAATTATTACTTCTCGGGCGGCCAGATCAATCCGGAAACACTCAGCCTCGGGTTTTACCAGTTTTAAGCCTGCTAACTGCGCTCTCAGAACCGTGTTATAAATTTTTTCGTGGATTTTTTGCGGCCTGCCCAGGAACAAAGTCCGGGTGAAATCCGAGCAGTAACCGTTAACCTTAACGCCATAATCCAGCATTAAGAAATTGTTTTTCCCAATGCGCGTTTTGTTGGGCTTATGATGAATCTCCGCCGAGTTCGGGCCAAAGGAGACAATTGGCGGGAAGGCCAAGCCCGAGGCGCCCAATTGTTTGGCTCGTTTTTTAATAAACTGCGCCAGGCTTAATTCAGTGGCTGGCTGACCGCTGTTTAGCAATTTTAAAAGCTCCCAAAAAATTTGATCCATAATTTGAGAGCCTTTAGTGATAGATTTAAGTTTTGTTGACATGCCTATATATTAACCCCTCCGGCGCTAACGCGCCACCTCCCCTTATTTTAAGGGGAGGAAAGACAGGTTTTTTAAAACCCCCTCTTAATATAAGAGGGGGTGCGTCATAAAGGAGTCAGCGGGGGAGTTATACTCCAAGCTTACTTAACCGAAGCGACGATTTTTTCAAACACTTCCGGGTGGCGGACGGCTAGCTCGGCCAGCATTTTTTTGTTGATGCCGATTTGCTGCTTGCGCAGGCTGCCCATCAGCTTGCTGAACGTCATGCCGTGTTCGCGGCTGGCGGCATTGGTCCGGATCGTCCAGAGTTTTCTTAAATCCCGCTTGCGCAGCCGGCGGTGGGCATAGGTGTAAGAATCAGCATGCAGCAAGGCTTCCTTGGCCGCGATTGCGTTGGTGGACCGGCGGTTGGTAAACCCTTTGGTGCGTTTGAGAAAATATTTGCGTCGCTTGTGGGCGGCAACGCCGCGTTTGACTCTGGTCATAATTGTTTAATTAGTTAATTACGGATTTCGGATTACGAATTAATCCGTAATGCGTAATCCGCAATTTTTAATCTTTACTTACCCATTACTAATGAAATTCTGCGGTCGGCCTTGGAGACCGCCAAATCGCGGCGCTTATTGCTGGTGGTGTTGCCGCGTTCGCGGGAGTTGAAATGGGCTTGGCCAGACTTGCGGCGCATAAGCTTGCCGGATCCGGTTTTCCAAAAAGTTTTGCTGATTCGCTTGTTCGTCTTTTGCATGTAAAAGGAATTATGAATAATGAATTATGAATTAGGGCCCCGTTATTCCTAATTCCTGATTCCTAATTCGAATCATTAGGATTTGCTTGAGGGAGCTATGATTATACTTATAGTTCCCCCCATGCGGGACGGGCCAGTTTCTTTGACAAAGGGAGTGGTGATAGTTTCCTGAAACCGCTTCATGAGATTGAAAGCCAATTCCGGGTGGGCCTGTTCGCGGCCGCGCATAACCACATCAACCTTGATTTTATGGCCTTCGGCCAGAAACTCCGAGGTTTTCTTGGCTTTGAACACCAGATCGTGGTCACCGATGCGGACGGAAAGCCGGATCCCTTTGACCATAACCTTTTTTACTTTTTTTCGGGCTTCTTGCGCCGCTTTTTCCTGCTGATAGCGGTATTTGTCGTAGTCCAGAAGCTTGACCACCGGCGGCTTGGCCGTGGGGGAGACCTCAACCAAATCGACTTCGCGCTCTTTGGCTAAAGCCATTGCCTCTTCGATCTTCATGATCCCAAGCATTTTGCCTTGGTCATCGATCAAGCGGACCTCCGGGACTCTTATTTGATTGTTGATGCGAGTTCTAAATGCTATCGGTTTATGTTTAATACGCAGTAATTATAGAGGAAAATACAGTTTTTGTAAAGAGTAACTACCCTCCCGCCGCTTCGCGGCACCTTCCCCTGGAAGGGGAGGGCAAATCAGCAGTTTATTCTCTCCTTCCAGGAGAGATGTCGGCGAAGCCGACAGAGAGGTAATTAAAAAGCTTGAAAATACTCTTATATTATGCTAAAATGCTTTGACGAGGGGCTGCTAAGCTTCGACAAGAGTTCTTTGACAGATACCGCAAGTCCGATTAGCCTAATTTCTCGGTTAAAAAAATAAGGCAAATCATAAATGCCAATTCATTGGTAAGCAGAATTAAGAATGCTTTTGCATTCTCTCCTGCTCTGGCTGTTGCTTAATTAAGCGATAACCCATCTGCTCCGTAAAGTCTGTGCGCGGATCACAGGTGTTATATTATCCGGACTCATTTTGGCCGGTGCTCGACAGCCAAAAGACACTTAGAGCTCACCTCAAGCAGCTTTGGTCCGCTTCTATTGCTTGGGGGACACCATAAAGCGGTCTAAGCTTGTAGACGTGTTTGCCAAAAATTTTTGGACGGGAGTGCAATTCTCCCCAGCTCCACCAGGAATTTAATAAAGCACATTGATTGCACTCCGGGCAGAAGCGAGACGAGGCATCAGCCGAAGTCGAGCGTCGACGAAAGCGTATTAATAGCTTTCGGCGCTGCCCCGAGGTGAGCGCATAAGCGCGAACGAGTGCAATTCTCCCCAGCTCCACCAGAATAATAACTACCCCACCCGGCGCTTCGCGCCACCCTCCCCTGGAAGGGGAGGGGATTTTTTTATTTCAAGTTATCTAATATAGTTTCTAAAACTTCCGGGAGATTTTTTTGAATATCATTGTTCCAAAATCTTATTACTTTGAAGCCTTGTGATTTCAGAAATTCGGTTCTTTCTTTATCATTTAGTTGAGTTTGTTCTTCGTTGTGTTGGCCCCCATCTAATTCTATAATTAGTTTCTTTTCAAAGCAGCAAAAGTCAACTATATAGTAACCAATAACAAATTGTCTTCGGAAACGGTATCCTTTAAATCTTTTGGCTCTGAGATTATACCAAAGTTTATTTTCCCAAGGCGTTTGGTTTTTTCTTAAACTCCGGGAACCCAAAATTAAATTTTCAAGCAGTTTCATATATTTAATTAACCTGCAGTTCATCTCTCCTTCCAGGAGAGATGTCGGCGAAGCCGACAGAGAGGTAGTTATACCCGCGTCCTCATCTTTCTATCCAAGCCTCTTTTAAGTTCTTTCTTCTTTATCGATTCGCGCTTGTCGAATTGCTTTTTGCCTCTTCCGACGCCGATTTTTAATTTCAGCCGCCCCTTGGATGTGTAAATTTCCAGCGGCACCAGAGTTAAGCCTTTGGATTTGAGCAGATCCTGCAGTTTAATGATCTCGTGTTTATTGAGGAGCAGCTTTCGTTCGCGGGATTCATCGATGCCCTCCAGGCCCGAGGCTTGTTTGTATTTGCCAATATACGCATTGCGCAGCCAGGCTTCGCCCAGGCGGATCGTGACATAGGCGCCATTGAGCGAGACCTGCCCGTTGCGGATGCTTTTGACTTCATGGCCGGCCAAGACCAAGCCGGCCTCGAGCGTGGATTCGATCGAGTAATCATGGAAAGCTTTGCGGTTGTTGGCGAGGGAAGGCATAGGGAGGAAAAATAACCCCTCCCACCCTCCCCTTACATTAAGGGGAGAGCAGCCGCTACTCCACCCCCTCTTAATGTAAGAGGGGGTGCGTCAACTGAGAGTTCGCGGGGGAGTTATAATTATTGTCTGCGTTAATTTTATCAGATATACTATGCTCATGCTAATGCGCGAAAAGATCAAACAAATCATCCAGACGGCGATGGGACCAGCGTCAGCCGAATTTAACTTTGATCTGACATATCCGGATGCGAAGTTTGGCGATTATGCCACCAATGCCGCGTTGGTTTGGGCCAAATTGTCAAAGCAAAAACCGCAGGATGTGGCCAAAAATTTGATTGAGAAAATGGATAAGGCTATGTTTGAAACTGTGGAAATAGCCGGGCCGGGATTTATCAATTTTCGCTTAAAGAACAACGAGTTGTTAACTCAACCCTCAGCGCTCAACCCTCAGCGCTCGGAGAAGATCCTCCTCGAATACTTCCAGCCCAACATTGCCAAGCCTCTTCATATCGGCCATTTGGAAACTGCGGTTATTGGCGATGCAATCAAGCGCATGTTGCTGTTTGTTGGAGAAAAAGTGGAATCCGATACCCATATGGGGGATTGGGGCACGCAATTTGGATTTTTGATTTTGGCTGTCAAAAAATTCGGCAAAGTGAACGAGAAAATCTACGCTCAACTTAACCAAGAGGCAGAAAAAGATCCGTCGATTCACGAGTCAGCGAAGCAAGAGTTCGTGAAATTGGAACAGGGTGATCAGGAGAATCGAAAAATCTGGCAGGACTTGGTCGAGGACAGCGTGAAGCAGTTTTTGCAGATCAATCAACTGATGGATATCTTGCCGTTTGATCATCACTGGCCGGAAAGTTTTTACGAAGACAAAATGCCCGGGGTGCTTACCGAACTTGAAAGCAAGGATATTTTGCAAACCGGAGAGCGGGGAGCGAGGATTGTTAATCTTGAACAACAGAAACTTGGAATAGCTGTGATTGTGAAATCTGACGGTGGCACGACTTATTTATTACGCGATTTGGCAACCTTTATATTTGCGCAAAAAGAGGGATTCAAAAAACACTTATATGTTGTCGATAACCGGCAGTCGCATCATTATAAGCAGCTGTTTGCCATCCTGCACCGAATGGAAAAAATCGAAGAGGGAGAAGGCGCGCATATTGATTATGGCTTTGTCAGTTTCAAAGGTGAAGCGCTCTCGACCCGTAAGGGGAATATGATTTTGGCTTTGGATGTAATTGCTCAGGCCGAAGAAAAAGTGGCGCAAGTCATTGCGGAGAAAAATCCGGATTTAAAGGATAAACAAGGTGTAATTAAGGCCGTGACCAAAGGCGCGTTGAAATATTTTATCCTCAAACACAACCGTCACAGTGACATTGAGTTTAGCTGGGAAGAAGTTTTGGATTTCGAAGGGAACAGTGGCCCGTATTTGCAATATGCCTATGCTAGACTCTCTAGCATATTGAAGAAATCTCAAATTACAAATCCCAAATTTCAAATAAATCCCAAATCCCAAATTTCAAATACCGAAAGGGAGCTTTTGTTTAAGCTTTCTATCCTGTCCGAAATTGTTGACGATACCCTGGCGGATTATCTGCCCAATATCCTGGCCAATTATCTGTATAATTTGGCCGGTTTGATCAACAAGTTTTACCACGAAAGCCATATTCTGTCCGAAAAAGACCAAACTGTAAAAAATTTCCGCCTGGCTTTGATTGCCAAAGCCAAAAATACACTGGGCAAAGGCTTGGAGTTATTGGGGATTCAAGCCCTCGAGGAAATGTAATCCCGCACTTTTTTTGCGATGTACTATACATATATTCTGTATAATCTGGAACCATCCGCGAAAAGAAAATTTTATGTTGGTATCACTAACGATTTGGACAGAAGGATATTTGAACATAACTCTGGCCAGAACGGATTCACTAGTAAGTTTGGTCCCTGGCACTTAATTTATTACGAAGCATACCTTTCGGTGGATGATGCGGCAGCCAGAGAAAAGAAACTTAAACATCACGGTAAGGGCTTAAGTGAACTTAAGATCAGACTCGAAAACAGTATTCTCCAAGCAAAAAGGTGCGGGATGTAACATTGCTGCCGTTAGGCCGTTTCATTATGTGATATAATTGAAATGTCATTAACTAGAGATTTATGAAAAAAATTCTGTTTTTAACCGCCGGGTTAATGCTGCTGGCGGCCGCCTGCAATGCCGGCAACCAAGCCAGCACCGGCAATTCCACGGAATCCAACTCGGCGAGCCGGGTGGACGCCGCGGTCAGCAACCTTAATGCGAGCGTGGATAGCGAAGAAGCAGTTAATTTACAGTCCGATGACGATGTCATAAATTCCGACCAGACGATCGTTAACGACTATGAAGGAGCGACCAATGCGAACTATTAAAAATTTCAGTTTGATTCTGGCGACCCTGGGATTCATTCTGACCCCGGCGCTGGGCCTGGCCCGCGAAGACAAACCGACCGCCCCAGCTTCGGATGCCAAAAATTTCTGCACCCGGATTGCCAACGTTACCGGTGAAGTCAATTCCAAACTGGTCAAAGTCGATCAGGATCGGGGCAGTAAGCGAACGGAGGTGTTCAATCAGCTTAAGGAGCGCAAAGAGAGTCGTGTGAAACAGGTTCAGGAAAAACGCGACCAGGCCAAAGCCGATTTGGATGAACGCCTTTCCGATTTGGAATCCGACGCTCTGACCGAGGCGCAGCTCTCGGCCCTAGCCGCGTTTAGGGCTGCCGTTGCGGCCGCGCAAGAGGTGCGCAAAGCCGCCGTCGATAAAGCGATGGCGGATTTCCGCACCAGTCAGGAAAGTCTGGTTACCAAACGGCAGGATGCCATCAAAGCCAATGCCACCACGTTTAAGGCCGATGTTGCGGCGGCTATGGCCAAAGCCAAAACCGATTGCGCCGCTTCGGTTGATCCCGCCACCGTGCGCCGGACACTTATGAGCGCCCAGCAGGCGGCGAAAGATAAATTTCAGCAGGCCAACAAAGACCTGGACAAGCTGGGTGGGCAAATTAAGAATTTGACCCAAACCCGCAACCAGGCGGTGCGGGATGCCAACCAGGCATTCAAGGCCGCTCTGGAAACCGCCCGGCAAAATTTGAAGGCCGCTTTTGCCCAATCGTAATATATAAGATTTTAAACACCCCGCACCCATGTGGGGTGTTTAATTTTGGCCAATTTGCTATAATATGGAGGTTAAAGGCGATGCCGGCTATCAACCGGATGCGAAGCCTACCGCGCGCTCGGCGTAAAGAGCAGAATTAAGAGCCAAAAGGAATTGCGATGGTACCTCCCTCCGCCAGCCGGCGGAAGGGATCGCAAAACAACAAGGCTTTTATTTGTTTTTATTTTTTAACTAAGAATTATAACCCCTCCCAGCCTCCCCTTACATTAAGGGGAGGGGCAGATGCTGTCTTACCCCCTCTTAATGTAAGAGGGGGTGCGTCAGATACAGCGTTAGCGAGGGAGTTATAGATAAAGCCAAACTCATGTTTAACCCAATACAACCAAAGCCAGATTTTCCGAAACTGGAAGAAGAGATACTGAAGTTTTGGGAGGACAACCAGATTTTTCAGAAATCCCTGGAGCAAACCAAACAAGGGAAACCTTATACTTTTTATGATGGCCCACCGTTTGCCACCGGCCTGCCGCACTACGGTAGCATTTTGCCGTCGGTCGTCAAAGACGCAATCCCGCGCTATCAGACGATGCAGGGCCGGTTTGTCCGGCGGCGCTGGGGCTGGGATTGCCACGGCCTGCCGATCGAAGAAATTGTCGAACGCGAACTCAAAATTTCCGGCAAAAAGCAGATCGAACAGTTGGGCATCAAGAAATTCAACGAAACCTGCCGCAGTATGGTGCTGATGTATGTCGCCGAGTGGCGCAAAACCATCCGGCGGATCGCGCGCTGGGTGGAGTTCGACAATTCCTACAAGACCATGGATCGGGATTATATGGAATCCGTTTGGTGGGCGTTCAAACAGGTTTACGAGCAGGGTTTGATTTACGAAGGCCGCAAGGTGCTGCTGTATTGCCCGCGCTGCGAAACGCCGGTGTCCAACTTTGAGGTTGCTATGGATAATAGCTACCGGGATGTGACGGAAGAAGCGGTGACCGTAAAATTCGCAATTCGTAATCCGAAATTCGTTAATACTTTTATATTGGCTTGGACCACAACACCATGGACTCTACCCGGTAACGTAGCTCTCGCCGTTGGTAAGGATATTGATTATGTGAAGGTAAAAATGAATCAGGAGGTTTATCTCTTGGCTAAAGATCGGGTGAACGATCTCATGAAATTGCACCCCGATTCTCGATTCTCGATTCTCGATTTTCCGTTTAAGGGTTCAGAACTTGTCGGTCTCTCCTATGAGCCCCTGTTCGACGTGCCGGCGGTTCACTCGGACAAATCTTACAAAGTCTACGCCGCGGATTTTGTTAATATTGAAGATGGCACCGGCGTGGTGCACACGGCTGTGGTTTATGGCGAAGACGATTACAATTTGGGGCTTAAAGAAGGCCTGCCGGTTGTCCCGCTTTTGGACGAAAAAGGCATTTTTAACGATAACGCGCCAAGTTTGATCCGGGGTCAGTATTTCAAAGCGGCGGAAAAAACAATCAAGAAAGATTTGGAAGCCAGGGGATTGATGTTTGCCAAACAGCAGCACCAGCACTCGTATCCGCACTGCTGGCGTTGCGGCACGGCGCTGTTCTACAATGCCATTCCGGCCTGGTTTGTAAATGTGCAGAAAGTGAAACCGGATTTGTTGCGCACCAACGAGGCGCAGATGAACTGGTATCCTGACCATCTTAAGCATGGCCGCTACCAGAAATCCGTGGAAGCCGCGCCGGACTGGAATATTTCCCGCAACCGCTACTGGGGCAATCCGATTCCGGTCTGGAAGTGCGAAGTCGGACATGTGAATGTAGTGGGATCCATCAAAGATCTTGGTCTGAACCGAAATACGTTTTATTTTGTGCGCCATGGACAATCCACCAAAAATACATTGCGGGTCAGTAGCACTAAACTCGAAACGGATAAATACCCTTTGACGGACAAGGGATTCGAGAATGCTGAAAAAGTCACCCAAGGCCTCAAAGACAGAGGTGGCGTCGATTTAATTTTTTCCTCGGATTTTTTACGCACCAAATCCACCGCCGAAATTATCGGTAAGCACTTAGGGGCTCCGGTAATGACAGATGCCCGCTTGCGTGAATACGACACCGGCATTTATGACAATCGGCCGGTCTCAGAATTTTATGATTATATTGCGCATCATGATATTTGGAAAGAAGCGCCGGAAGGCGGCGAAACGCTGACCCAGGTGCAACAGCGAATGGTGGCGTTCGTGAATGAAATTAATCAAAAATACGAAGGCAAACGCATAGTGGTCGTGGGTCACGGCGACCCCTTATGGGTGTTGTTGGAGCATTATGGCTCGGAACAGGAGAATCCGAATAACCACACTGATAAGATTTATGAGATTGATGTCAGCATTCTGGATTTGCATCGGCCATATATTGATGAAGTTGTGATCAAATGCAAAGAATGTGGCCAGCCGGCCCATCGCATCAGCGAAATTTTTGACTCCTGGTTTGAAGCCGGTTCCATGCCGTTTGCCGAATATCACTATCCGTTCGCCCAAGGAGAAATTTTTAAGAGCCGGTTTCCCGGGCAGTTTGTCGTGGAATACTTGCCCCAAACCCGGGCCTGGTTTTACGTCATGCATGTCATGGCCCAGATTTTGTTCAATTCTGCGCCATTTGAAAATATCCTGACCACTGGCACGATCCTGGCTGAGGATGGGGCGAAGATGAGCAAATCCAAGCGCAATTATCCGGATCCGTGGCTGATGATCGAAAAATACGGGGTCGACGCCCTGCGGTTTTACCTGATGAATTCGCCGGTCATGCAGGCCGAGGATTTGAATTTCAGCGAACGGGAATTGGGCATAATTTACCGCAAGAATATTTTGATCCTATGGAATGTGTTTAATTACTTCGTGACTTATGCCAACGAGGCGGGTTGGGAACCTGAGAAAAATTTCAAATTTCAAATTTCAAATTTCAAATCAGTTCTTGATCTTTGGATCGTGGCCAAAACTCAAGAGCTTGTGAATGAAGTTACCGATCAGCTCGATGGTTACAATACGGTTAAAGCCACGCGCGCGATTGAAAATTACATCAATGAATTATCAACTTGGTATCTGCGCAGAAGTCGCGGCCGCAAAGATGCTCATTTTTTTGGCACCTTGCGCCACGCCCTGCTGACATTGGCCAAAGTTATCGCCCCGACCATGCCTTATCTCGGAGAACTGATATATCAAAATCTTAACCGCCGTCTGGAAGTGCCATCGGTTCACTTGGCCAAATGGCCGGAGCAATTGGAATTGACCCCAGATCAAACAGCAGTCTTGAATCAAATGCAAATGGTGCGGGATCTGGTGGAGCAGGGGCACTCTTTGCGCAAGGCGGCGAACATCAAACTGCGCCAGCCGTTGAATTCGTTTGGTTATTCAGGCAAGCAACTGGCCCAAGAGTTTGAAGAAATTCTCGCGGACGAATTGAACGTCAAAGCCGTCAAAGCAGGGGACAAGCTGGAATTTGATCTAAACATTACTTCAGAACTCAAGCAGGAAGGCCTGGCAGCGGAACTTACCCGCGCGGTGCAGGAAATGCGCAAAAAGCTCGGGTTTAAAGTTGGGCAACCGGTAACATTGAGTTATAATACAGATGACTCGGATTTAGCCGCAGCAATGGAGTTGATTGATACCAAAAAGAAGTATATTTCGAAGATGGTGAAAGAATCCGGCGGGACGGAAATTGACGTGGATGGCAAGAAGATATCTCTAAAATTAGAATAGTTTAGTGGCAGTTCATCTCTCCTTTCAGGAGAGATGTCGCGAAGCGACAGAGAGGTAGCTTATATAAACTACCCCACCCGGCCTCCGGCCACCCTCCCCTGGGAGGGGAGGGGAGGGGAATAACACTATGAAATACAAAAAACTAACAGGCATTATTTTAAAAAAACAAAATTACCGCGAGGCGGATCAAATTTTAACGCTCTGGACCAAACAGGCGGGCAAAGTGCGGGCCCTAGCGCGCGGCGTGCGTCTGCTTAAAAGCAAACTAAATTTTTGCTTGGCCGACTTGGGGATTTGCGAGATTGACCTAGCCGGCCATCACGGCCTGGCAACTCTGATTGGCGTCAAATCCATCCGGCAGTTCGGCAGCCTGCGCGAAGATCTAAAAAAAGCGGCGGTGGCGTTCTATGCCGCGGAGCTGATGCTCAAGATGACCGCGGATGAGCATCCCAACGAGCAGGCCTTTGAGCTGTTGAAAAATTTCCTGCAGGAGCTGGATAAGGCGGAACAGATCCACGGCCATGATCTGATCGACAACTTTGCGCTGAACCTGGCTCAAGATTTGGGCTTTGGTTCGCCTAAGCAGGCCCAGTCCCACAGCGCGGTAGTGGATTTCGTGGAATCGATTCTGGACCGCCATCTGAAATCCGAAGAGTTTATGCTTATTATAAATTAAATTGACCCCACCCCCGACCCCCTCCCCTCGTCAGGGGAGGGGAGATCTAAAAAGAAAATCATATGGAAGATCAAATTTTAGACGATAAAACCCGCAGCGAGATTCCGGTTGAGTATAATAACCCGGACAGGGGGTTTCGGCATTGGTTCAAAAAAAACACGGTCTGGATCGCCGCCGCCGCGGCCCTTCTTCTGATCGCCGGAATTTTTTGGTATTTCCTGTCGGGCAACAACAGCATTGCGCCCAAGTCCAGCAACGTTTTGCTCCTGATCAAGGGCCCGTCGCAGATTACCTCCAACAACGAAGCGGAATATACGATCACTTACCGCAACGGTGAGAACGCCGACTTGGTCGGGCTGACGCTGGAAATTTTTTATCCCTCGGGTTGGACGTTTAAATCCGCCACGCCCATGCCGACCATGGCCGGGGGATCGAGCTTTAATCTCCCGCCGGTGCCGGCCGGCCAGGACAGCGCGGTCGTGGTGCGCGGCAAATTATCCGGCTCGACCGGCGAGGACAAGCAAATCAAAGCCAGGCTGCAATACAAGCTGTCCAATTTCAATTCGATTTTTGTCATCGAGGAATCCATCCACACCAACATCCTGCCGCCGGATCTGACCATGGACATTGCGGGCCCGGTCGATGTCATCGGCGGACAGGACACGACTTTTTCCGTGACCTTTACCAATGTCACGCCTCAGGATTTCGACAATCTGGCCGTGGAATTAAGCTACCCGCCCGGTTATATCTTCAGCTCCAGTGAGCAACCCCCGTCGCGTGGCAACAATTTTTGGAAATTGCCCAAGCTCCTAACCAACAGTTCCGCCAGCCTCGATATCACGGGCAGCTTTACCGGGGACGCCAATTCACAACAGCTGGTCACGGCCTGGCTGGGCCAGATCATCAATAACAACTTTGCGCCGCAGATTACGGCCACGGCCACGTTCCGGATTGTCCCGGCCGCGCTATCCCTTAGCGTGAGCGCCGATCACAAAGATTTTGTCCGGCTCGGCGAGACGATCAATTACGATCTTGATTATTCCAACAAGGGCAACATCGGTCTCAACAATCTGGTGATTGCGGTTCAGCTGGAAAGCCCGGCCATTGATTATGCCCGGATTGTCGCCTCCGACGCCATCATCACCAATCATACGATCACCTGGAAAGCCGCGACCAGTCCCGGTCTGTCGATCCTGTCGCCGAACGAAGCCGGCCGGCTGCGGTTCAGCGTGCCGCTTAGATCGACCATCGGCAGCAATCTCAAAAACCAGTCGGTCGCGGTTTCCGCCAGCATCAGCTCCGACGAAGCGAGTAAGCCGACCAAGGCTCTGGCCTCATCTTTGAAACTCATCTCCAGCCTTGATCTGCAGGTGCAGGGGGATTTTGTTTCCGGTAGCGCGCCCATGGAAGTCGGCAAGCCGACCCTGTTCGCTGTGACGTTCCTGCTGTCCAATTCCTCCAACGATTCCACCGATACCCAGGTTGTGGCCTCTATGCCCCTAGCGCCCTCCGCTTGGAAAAATGTCATCGTGCCAGATTCGGAAAAGAGCCGCTTGGTTTATGATTCCAATTCCGGCAAGATTCGCTGGCTCCTCGGAACCGTGCCGGCATTCACCGGCAAGTTTTCGCCCGCGGCCAAAGTTACATTCCAGATCGAAGTTACGCCGACCGACTCGGACCGCAACAAGCCCATGATTCTGCTCAAAGACATTGCGGCCACCGGTACTGATGCGTTTGTGGGGCAAGCCTTGCAAACCGTCCCAATTGCGGTGGTGGATACAGCGTCAATTGACGACGATACGCTCAACAATAAGGGCACGACGGTGCAGTAGGAAATATGGTCTAAAAAAACTTAAGGTTTTAGATGGCGTCTCCGGCCGCATCGGCGAGTAGGGCAAGATCAAATAATTCTAGAGTTTTTATAAAGCCCCGCGGCCTTGACTGCGGGGCTTTGCTTGAGTTATGATGCGAGGCAATCACGGCAATCAACACGTCAGATTCTGAGGAGGATCAACATGACACGGTTACGACTGATGGTGGCGATGGTGGTTGGTCTGGCGGCCCTCTGTGCCGCTTCACCGGTCGCGGCGCAATCCAAAGAGGACTCGCAATGGGCGCCGACGGCGGGCGGGACACTCGGCAAGCTCGACAGCGGGCCGCTGTCCACGTTCATGGAGAAGATCGGGCTGGAGCTCGACATGACCGGCCGGACATTCGATGTCGGCGCGGCGCGCGGCCGCCCGGGTCATTCCATGATCCGGATTACGTTCACGCAGATCCGAATAAAAGACGGGAGCTCGGCCAACGACGGCTTCTACCGCTTTGTCACGGACAACGTCGCGATTCGCGGTCTCAAGGTCGAGAGGCAGTTCCGCTTCGGCCCGACCAAGTGGCCGGTGGCGCCCATGCTTACAGTTCACGGCGGGGTCGGGAAGGTCAGCGGTTCAGTCGCCAAGTTCCAGCCCGCGCCCGGAACCCGGCGATACGATGGACCGCCCATATCTTCCGAGAGCGTGGTCGAAATTTTCGAAGGCCATTCCTGGCTGCCGATCTTCGGTCTCGGCGTCGGAGCAACCGCTTCGCCGTCGCGGCATCTCACAGTCACGGTCGCCGCGTATGGCCTGGACACCCTAGGCGCCTACAAGGGCTTAGTCCAGGTCGTATACTGGCCGAGGTGAAGCGGTCGCTAGGGGTTTTTCGGGATTCATTTTCCGGAGAACCCCTCGTTTTTTATCACTGTAGCCAAGCTATTCCCGTAGTTTGGCGTTTTGATTTTAAATTGGGTTTGGACTACAATTAGGCTACTGAATTGATCACAACTTGATGGAGGAAATTATGAGAAGTCGTCTGTTTGTCGCGGCAATCTGTTTCGTCCTGTCGGGAAGCGTGGTCTGGGCGCAGGCTACCAAGGCCAAGCCCAAGCCCGCGGCCGCGACACAAGCACCGGCTCCTGCCGAATCGGCGAAGCCAAGACCATTCACGAACGAAGACGTGCTCAAACTGCACGCCGCCGGGTTCACCGAACAAGAGATCGTGAACGCGATCGAGGCGGCGTCGAATAAATCGTTTGATACTTCGGCCGACGGCCTCATCGCGCTCAAGGCCGTCAAGCTTTCGGGCCGAGTCATTGCCGCCGTCTTGGGCAAACCGTATTCGCCCGAACCCGCACCAGTGAACGCGACGCCAGTTGTGGCCACCACCGTTCCGACCGCTCCAACGATTACCCCGGAGGCTCCTGACCAGAAACCCGCCTCCCGCGGCCGCAAGTTTCCGATGTTTGGACTGGCGGGGCTCGTCGGCGGTAAGAAGGACAGCAGCACCGTTGACGGCAAGAAGTTGAAGGACGGCGAGCCGGCAGTAATTCCGACAACGCTGGCGCCTATCGCGGTAACGAAAACGTTGAAAACGTTTTTCGAAAGCCGCAACGCCGACTACAAGATCGAGGGCGATCGGATTTCGACCGAGTGGGGTCACAATCGACGCTGCGGCATCGGCAATCGCTGTGAAGACAGGGCCGTGGTCCAGGTCATCGATAACAACGGCGCTGCTACTGTTCGCGTTCGGGTCTTCCAGCGCAAACACGAGGGCGGCATCAACAAGAAGCCCTGGGTGGAAGACGGGGACAGCAAGGGCGATCTCACGGCTCAGTTCGCCGCTGAATTGGAATCGGTACTAGCAGCCGCTACCACGACGCTGCAACGGTAGTCGGCGACCTGTGGCAGGTGCTCGTTATACGGGGTTTTCCAGAGAGTTCTGGGAAACCCCTGTTTTTATGCTTATTTAAAGATTATATAAAGTCAAAAAAACGGCTAACCACAGCCGTTTTTTTGACTTTTCCACTTGACAAAATCCCTGTTCAGGTGTATAATTCCCAGTTACGATAGAACCACTAGCACACAACCGGCCCCACAAGGGCCTTCACACATCCAAAGGGAGGATGTAATGACCAAGCGCAACGCCGCGTCGAACGTCGTCGTGATCTTGGCGCTGTGCTTGATGCTCAGCGCCCTCGCCGCCTGCGGAAAGCGGAGCCCGACTCAGCCGGATCCGCCGCCGGTGGGAACTACGCCCACGGCCCCCGTCATCACCGGCATCGAGTTCCACTACGCGCCGACGGGACTCGGGGATCCGCGCGGCCCACTCGTGACCGGACCCGTGCCCATGGGTTCGAATATCCGGGTTGTCATGATAGCCACGGTCAACACGGACCGCAACGTGAATCGGAGCCTCAAGGTCTTTGATCCGGCCGGCAACGTCGTTGCCGAGATCAGCCGCCCGGACAGCCCTGTGCAAGCAAGCTTCAACGCCAACATGCTCACCGACTTCGTGGCGAAGAAGACCGGCGTATACACCCCGATGGCGCAGATCAGCGACGCCTACGGCGCGGATTCTCGCCAGTCGCCGACGCTGATCGTTCAGTGATCTGATCTTGCGGTCAGGCCACCTTCGTCTGTTTGCGGGGAGTGATGCACAAGCGTCGCTCCCTGTTTTTTATTGCCAAGCGTAGAGCGTTGAGAAAAATAACTAAAATATTTATGAAACTAAATTCGTACAAAGAACTCATTGTTTGGCAAAAATCAATTGAATTGGTCAATGAAATTTATGGTCTATCCTCGCAAATGCAGCGGGCTGCCGTTATAATTCCTTCGAACATTGCAGAAGGCTATAGGAGAAATCATAGAGCAGAATTTATACAATTTTTAGCGATTGCCATTTCATCAGCTGCTGAACTCGAGACCCAGCTTATTATTTGTAAGCAACAATATACGGATATCGATTATTCCAAAGCTGAAGCGCTTTTAGATGAAATACAGAGAATGCTTTACGTCATGATTTCAAAGCTTAAGGATAAATAAACCTCTCTGCTGTACGCTCAACGCCCCACGCTTTCAAAGAGTTGCGCACTTGTCGAATATATGCTATAATATATTCAAATTCAGAAAGACGATCGAAACAAAAGTGAAACTAAAGGTCACAGTTATCTCCATAATTGTAATTTTAGTCCTTGTAGCAGGGGCTTTTTTCTATTTACGCAATCAAAGTCCCGCTCCGCTGGTTTATCAGCCTTACATAGATCAGACCAATAAAGTCAGTTTTGAGAAGCCGGAAACCTGGCTCGCTTCGCCGTCCCAAGGTTATGTTCGGGTTAGCGAAAATGCCGCGGATTCATCGAAACCCAGCATTTTGGTGAAAATCGAATACCCCGAAAGTATCATTGAGGCTTTGGGTCTTGATAAAGGCCGTCAGATAACAGTTGGCGGCAAAACCATGATCCGCGTCGATATCGAAAGGCAAGTGCCGGCCATGGAGGGGCGAGCCGCTTCGACCGTAACGTTTACCGATTTGCTGTGGCAAGCGCCTGATGGCCGCAAAATAATTTTTGAAATCTCGCCCGGCCAGCCGGCCAAGATGGATCAGAGCGTGGAAAATTTCTTGGAATCGTTCCAGGCATTATAAAGTTTATATAGCTCAATAATGAAGCTCAACAATTCAACTAAAGTTTTATTATTTTTAATTCCGCTTCTGGTCGGCGTTTATTTGATCAGCCCGCATCGGGTTCACGCTGCTGGCGATTGCCCGCCGCCGAACCAGGATTTTACCGATACCTGCCAGGAAGACGATCCGCCGCAGCCCGATCCAGAGGGGTCCGATGGCACGACCAAAACCGTCACAACCGGACTTTCTTCTGATGGAAGGAATGACCCGGTCACAGCTTTATTTTTATCTGTCTTTCCTGGCAATTGGGGCCAGGTTTATCAAATTGACTGGCAAATTTTGCAAAACGACAATCCCTCCCCGGGTATCGAATTTTGTGTCAATAACACATCGGCCTGGGGCGACGGCTTTTGCAATACAGTCCAAACATATGAAGGCTCACCGGGAGATGATACTGGAAGCCCTTCAATCGTTACTGGCGGCATTGATTCTTTGGACTACACTTACTATTCTCATTTGGTAGTCAGGCTCAAGGTTCATCAAACATTTTTCAACGAAAATGACGTGCAAGTCAAATGGACAATGCATCGCCGCGAATTTACAAGTTTGGACAGCTCTAGTCTTCTTACTCCTTCGATTGCGACCGGAGTGTCACCGCAGTTTTCTTGGACGACCACTGGGACTGTGCCGAGCCGCCAGATGTTTATGGAGGGGCCAAACGGCATCGGTGGTTTCTGGGATGACAGCGACGGTATGCCGGAGGATACTGAGAGCTGGAGTTTGCCCATAGCTTTAAATACTCCCGGCACATATATTTTTAGTCTGCGAGTTGCTGGGCCGGCCCGTATGGGCGGAGAAGATTTTCGCACCTGGGATACGATAGTGACAGTCCAATCATCCGGCGGCAGTCCGCCCGGAGCCTTTAGCCTTACAAATCTTTCCTGTTTCAACTGGCCCAACCCGGAAGTCGAAGTCAACAGCAGTCAATCTTCGGGTGCGGTCACATATACGCTTGAAAGAAGGCAGGGCAGCGGTTCGTGGGCAGTGGTGGCATCCAACCTGACATATGCCGAGCTCGATCAATACGCTGATAGCGTTTCGAAGAATCAAACTTATGAGTACCATATAATTGCCAGCAACCCCAGTGGCAGCACCACTTCTTCAAATACTCTTAGTATCAGCGCCACCCAGGCAAACTGCGGCGGCCCTCCGCCGGTAGCTCCCACCGCATCAATTTCCGCCAATCCGAACCCGGTTGATAACAATACCGCCAGCACAGTTTCTTGGTCCTCGACCAATGCCAGTTCCTGCACAGTTGCTCAAACCGGCTGGACCGGCACGTCGGGCAGTCAAAGCACGGGCAATCTTACCGCCGCTTCTACTTATACAGTCAATTGCACTGGCGCAGGAGGCTCAGCCTCGGACAGCGTGACTGTGGACGTGAATTCTGCGCCACCCCCTCCTACGGCCCCGACTTGCACATCCGCCACCCCAGATGAGGATTCGGTTTATACAACCGCCCCCACCCGGCGCACCTATGCCAATGGCGTGGTCAACGCGACAAATGTCTGGTTCCCGACATTTACTGATGCCCAAGGCGGGGCCGGTGCCGTTTGGTACCCAGGCGCGATCCTAAGCGGCAATGAATGGTACGTGGATATTCCCGTTTCCGGGAACCTGCCAGCCAGCCACGTCAATGTTCATGTTTACATGACCAATGCTAATTTCAGCAATCAATGGTGCGACTCGGCGAATTTCAATGTCACCGTTCCACCAGCCGGTCCCACAGTCTGGATCAAAGCCAACGGCCAACCGACTTCAATTACTATTTCCAACAACACTGCGGCAGATATCACTTGGGGTTCGGCTAATGTTACTTCTTGTTCGGTTTCACCCGGTGGGTGGACCGGGACTTCGGGCAGTAACAGCACTGGAAATCTCACCGCTACCACCACCTACACGGTCAATTGCGATAACGGTGCTGCCACTGCCAGCGTGACAGTGAACGTTAACGCTCCTTCGGGGATGACTTGCACTTCAGCTACTCCGGACAGCGACAGCATTTCCACCGCCCAATCCACCCGTCGGACTTTTGCCAACGGTGTCAGTGGCAATACCGGAATGGTTTATTTCCCAGCCTGGACTGATACAGGGGGGCAAGACGATTTAATCTGGTATGAGGGTAATATCCTCAGCGGCAATCAATGGTATTACGATATTCCCATGTCCGCTCATCCGGGCACCGGCGGGGTCAACGTCCACGTATACCTTTGGAACGGATCTGCCGGGTTTGTCTGGTGCGACAGTGCGAATTTTACAGTCACTGCTTCGGCGAGCCTGGTGTTTGGCATCACATATACAGCTCTGACATTGAATGAGCCTACCGGTGTCTCAGTAAGCAATATTCCCTGCCAGACCATTACGACGACCTGGAGCTACAGTAACAATGGCGTAGAGAATGGCTTTTATGTTTACCGCTCTATAGATGGCGCTACCTGGGGCAGTCCGATCTCGGGGTTGCTCGGCACCGGTGTCCGCTCCTACCAAGATACACCTCCGCAGACCAATGTCCGGTATTATTATCGCGTCAGCGCGCACCGCGGCGTTGTTATTGATCCGTTGGAAGCTTATTCTGGCAGCGCCAATGCCATGAATGTGGCCTGTGTTGCCAACCTCTCATCTTCATCCAAAGCCTTGATCAGGGTCAATGGCGCAGCCTATAGTGGGACTACCGTGATCAAAGACGGGGATACTCTGACCTACCAAATCACCATCGTCAACGACGGTCCGGCGAACGCCACGGTTAATTACATCTGCGACAACGCCAGCGGCAATCTGACGGATATCCGAAACCTGAGCGTGAGCGGCAGCGGCTCAGCTAGCTCCGGCATCAGCCAAAACAATGCCGCCTGTTTGGCTGGCGGTAATTCCGGGTTAAGATTCAATGTCAGCGGTATCAAAAATATCGCCAACAACTGGCTGGTGACATTTGATGCAACTTTTACTGCCAGTGCCAGCAGCGGATCGCAGGAAATTGTCACCAACTGCGGCGTAGTTTATTATACGGATAGCGAGGCACGATCCAAAATCGCCTGCGCGCCGACGATTATCGTGAATAAGAACAAAGGCCAGGTGCCGAGTTTCCGGGAAGTCGCGCCATAAAATTGCGAAGCAATTTTATGGAAATTACAAACATCAAATTTCAAATGACAAACAAACTTAAACTCACAATTATTTTTTCTGTCCTCCTGTTCGCGGGATTATTTATTGCGGCCAAATCAGCCAAGGCGGCGACCTACATTGATTGGTTCCCAACTCCCACCGGTTTAGTTGGCTCCTGCGGGGGTGCCGGAACCACTGCTTCTATGAGCTGGAATGCCATGCCTCCGTATGATGCATATTTTCGAATCGCGGACGATACGGCGGGCGGTGCTTACCTAACCAGCTTTTGGATTCCCGAAAACAAGCCCTACACTGGACCTTCGACCTCGATCAGCACCACGCCTGGGCATAGTTACCACTGGTGGATACATGCACGGGACGGTTGGGGTAACTGGGGACCCCAGTCGGACGGCTACTATACTTGTGCCAATCCGCCTCCCCCTCCTCCGCCGCCCACCTGTTCCTCAGCAACTCCTGACGGCACGGCTGTTTACGGCAATACCACGCAACGCGTAAACGCCAATGGTGTGGCCAATGCCACGGCTGTGCTTTTCCCCACTTGGTCCGAATCAGGGGGTCAGGACGATATTGTTTGGTACGATGGGACAAATGCGGGAAGCGGTACGTGGTATATCGATATAAATATGAGTAGCCATCCAGGCTATGGAACCGTTTTCACCCATGCCTACATGTCGAATGCCACCACTGGCGATACGTATTGTGATCAGGCTACCTACACTACTTACGCCCCCTACACCATCGGCTTTACTGCCGACCCGACCTCAATCGCTTTTGGCGGTTCATCCACCTTGGCCTGGTCCACCGCCAGCACTACCTCGTGCGCTGTGGGCAAGGTCTCCGGCCCGGGTCCCACACCTCCAGGCGGCACAGGAGGCGTAAGCGGCACATGGACTGCGACCAATATCACCGGCGAAACCACGTACAACATAAGTTGTTCGGGTGTAGCTGGCGGAAATCCTGGAGCTACGGTAACCGTGACCGTGGCTGCTTCCCAACAGGCCACAGGAGTTTTGGAAAGCAATACCAACAGTACGAATAATAATAGCAACTGTGCGACCATGTCCGGTTGGGCTTGGGATCCTGATTTTTCGGATACCGCCATCCAAATCCACATCTACCACAACGGCAGTTTCTATACGAATATCTCGGCTGGGGATTTCCGAGGCGATTTGCCAGGCAATAAGAATCATGGCTTCACATATACTATTCCAAGTGCCTGGAAAGATGGCGCCAGTCATACGATCAATATGTATGCCATTGATCTTAATAGTGGCGGAAATCCGGACCTGATTTATTCGCCAGTTTCCGCTTTTGTTTGTGCGCTACCAACTGTGGATATTAAAGCCAATGGTTCGGACGGCCCGATTTCTATCAATAACAATACTTCAGCGACCTTAAGCTGGACCTCAATCAACACTACTTCTTGCTCATTGTATGTTACCGGTGGCGGACTTAACAATGCAGATACGGGCTGGACTGGGACAGCGCAACCGAGTGTTGCGACCGGCAACATGACGACCAATAACACTTATCGCGTCGATTGCACGGGCGCGAATGGAACAGCTACGGATACAGTCATCATCAATATCAATGCGCAGCCGACGTGCACGGGCGGTTCTGCCGCCGGGACATGGACGACGTCCGCCAGCACCATGGTCGTGTCAGCCACTGGGGTCGCAAATGCGACAGCCGTCCAATTCCCGATATGGTCCGACCAAGACGGACAGGATGATATTATCTGGTATCAGGGGGCTAATGCCGGCGGGGGAACTTGGACCGCGACCGTCATTTTGAATAATCACTCCGGGCTTGGAGTTATGAATGTTCATGTCTACGCCACCAATGAGAATTATGGAACTTCATTGGGCGCTTGTGGTAGCGCTTCCTTTACCAAACTTAATCAAGGCACGATTGAAGTTAATTCCTCGACACCTACCACGTGGACGATTACCTGCCCGCTGACCAGCCCGGCCTGTCCAAGTGTCTCAGCCGGTGGTGGCAGCAGCACCGGATCCTATTCTGCCAAGCCTTACAGCAGCTGGACCATCACTCCGGCCAATAAACCCGGGTATAACTGGCAGGTCAATAATTGTCCGGTAAATACGCCATGTACGCAGAACTTTCCACCCTAATCCATAAAATAAATAATTAACTAATTAATAAATAATTAACTAAAAATATGAATAAAACAATTATCACAGTGGTCGTGGTCGCGGTGCTCGCCGTCGGAGCATATGTGGCAATGCAATCTAAATCAAATAATTCTGATGACGAAAAAAAGCTCGACAGCAGCAAGCAAACTAGCGAAACATTTGACCCGAAGAACCCCAACTTCATTATGGGGACCGTGTCCGCTGTTTCAGCGACCAAGATTGATTTTGCCGAAGGTGCGAACAATTATTCAGCTCAGATTTCCGCTGAAACCAAATTGGTGAAGCAGGCCAAAGATGGCAAGACCATAAAGATTGTGGATGCGACACTTGCAGATTTCAAGGACAAACAGCAGATCGTGGTTTATTTTTCCGATCCGCCCAAGGCCGGAGTTTATCAGGCGGACAAGATTCAGATCATCGGCCAATAGACTAAACAACAAAAATCCTCCGGCATGCCGGAGGATTTTTATATGCCACTATTTATGGTTTGACGTAGCTTAGAGGGTTGACCCGGACGCCGTTTTTGATGACCTCAAAGTGCAGGTGAATGCCGGTGGCGCCGCGGACGCGGCCGGTGCGGCCCTGTTTGCCGATCAATTGTCCCTTGGTCACATAATCACCGGCTGAAACATAAAGTTCGGAAAGATGGCCATAGCGGGTCTTGAATCCACTGCCGCAATTTATGACGATATTATTGCCGTAGCCGTTAGCCTGGTATCCTGAGATTTCCACGAATCCGGTGCAGGCCGCGTAAACCGGCTCCTTTTTGCTGTCGGAAATATCCAGGCCGGTGTGGCGTTTGGAGAAGCCCTGGGTGATTGTGCGGACCGGAGTCGGCCAGATAAAATCAAGTGCGGCGCCCAGGAAGTCGGCTGGAACAGAGGCTTGTTTGAGGGCGATTTTATTGCTTTCGTCTTTGACAAACCTGGCTGCGGGTTTGACCAGAGCGGGGAGTGTGACGTTTTGCAGGGGGATTACGATGTCGGTGCCGATGGCCAAGTCGTCGAAGGACTCAATGTTATTGGCATCCAAAAAGTCATCGGCAGAGATTTTGTATTTGGCCAGTAAGGATTCCAAGGAATCTGATTCTCCGACAGTATGGCTGATGCCGGTCGTCGGCAGAATGGTCAGATCCTGGCCGGCTTTGAGCTGCCGGTCGTCGGTAATTTTGTTCTCCAGCATCACGGTCTGGGGGGAAACTCCGAAGCTGGAGGCGATATCGATGAGCGTGTCGCCGGGCTGGACTTGATAAGTGGTAAAGCCGTTGCGGGGGACCCCTTGAGTGTCCGACGGGTTGGTTTTAACAATGACATCGTCCTGCATGGTGGAAGCCGTAGTGGCATGAGGATTGGTGTCCACCGGCTGTGCGGCCAGGACCACCCCCAAAGACTGCGAGGAGAGGGTTAAGCGCTGGTCGGATTTGGAGAAAATCGTGGTTGTGTCCGCGGCCGAAAGCAGTTTGCGGTTCAGGCCGGGATGCGATTTTAAGAATGAAAAAATCACGCTTTGGTCCGGATTGGAAGTGGAAGCGTGATGAGTGACGAGAACATTGGCCCAGATGCCGGCAATGGTCAAACCGACCAGCACCAGCTCGAGACTGAAACGCGCCGCGTAGTCCCCAATAGACAAAGGCAGCAAGTGCCGAGAATGCAGGGATTTGAACGGATGGATTGTAAATTTGCCGTTGGTTTTCCAGTTCGTTGCCAGCCGGATGCAGAGAGAGGCAAATTTTTGATAAATAGATAAAATAATAGTCGCCTTTTAAACCCACTCAAAAGCTTACTTTACCCATACGAAATTACTCACAAAAAAACCTTATATAAGCCAAATTGTGGGGTTAACTGTGGGATCCGTTACGTCCGAAATCACTAGGGTCAATTTTACCAGACCCGGCCGGTTTGGTCAATGTTCTTATCCACAAGCCGGAATAAGGAAGTAGGAATGAGGAATTATGGAAAATACCCTAATTCATAATTCGTTATTCTTAATTCGAAGGCTGGGTTATAATGGTTAGACTATGGATACTAATTCCGGTCTAAATAAAGCCCAGCTTGAAGCCGTGACCGCCCCGCTGGGGCCGGTTTTGATCTTGGCCGGGGCCGGCAGCGGCAAGACTCGGTGCTTAACCATGCGCATCGTTTATCTTATCAAGAAATTGGGGATTAAGCCGCACAATATCTTGGCAGTGACCTTTACCAATAAGGCAGCGGGGGAGATGAAGGAACGGATTGTTAAGCTTTTGCAAGCGCCTGATAAAATTTCAAATTCTCCTACTATGGGAACCTTCCATTCGATCGGGGTCAGGATCCTGCGGGCCGAAAGTCGCCTAGTCGGCTTAACGCCCAATTTTGTGATTTATGACAACGATGACCAGGAAAGCCTGCTTAAGGATATTTTGATTGCGCTCAAGCTGGATCCGACCAAATTTAAACCGGCGCTGTTTGCCGCTGTTATTGACCGGGCCAAAAATAACCTCCTGGAGCCCGGGGATTTGGACGAAAAGGACAAAAAGTTCACCCAAACCGCCCGCGAAGTTTATCGCCGTTACCAGGACGGTTTGCTCAAAAACAATGCCGTGGATTTTGGCGATCTGCTTATGCTGCCGGTTCAAATTTTTCAGAAGCATCCGGAAATTTTGAAAAAATATCAGGCGCTCTGGCAGTATATTCTGGTCGATGAGTATCAGGACACCAACCATGTGCAATATTTGTGGACCAAGATGTTGGCGCAAGCGCATAAAAACATTTTTGTGGTCGGCGACGATGCTCAGGCCATTTATGGTTTTCGCGGCGCCAATTTGCAGAATATCCTGGATTTTGAGGATGATTACCCGGATTGCAAAATTATCCGCCTGGAGCAGAATTACCGTTCCACCTCGCCGATTTTGCGGATTGCCGAAAAAATCATCGAACTCAATTCCCATCAGCACAAAAAACGCCTCTGGACCGATAACGAAACCGGCGGCCTGCCCAACTTATTTTCGGCCGAAGACGAAACAACCGAAGCCTATTTCGTTGCCGGTCGAATTTTGAACATTCAGGATCCGCCGGTTACGACCAAGGAAACCGAACTGGAATATTTAACTGATGACCAGTCGGAAGATCAGGGTATTTTGTCGCGCCTGATGAAGAAATCCTGGGGCCGCGTGTTGCCCAAACTCAAAAACCGCCAGGGCCTCAACCAGATCGCCGTGCTTTACCGGACGCA
Source organism: Candidatus Doudnabacteria bacterium RIFCSPHIGHO2_12_FULL_48_16 (assembly GCA_001780035.1). Taxonomy (GTDB): domain Bacteria; phylum Patescibacteriota; class Doudnabacteria; order UBA920; family O2-02-FULL-48-8; genus WO2-49-40. Next base: position 112,659 of record MFEY01000004.1, on the reverse strand, counting down.
TTTTCAATCCCGGGCATTCGAAGAAGCTTTTATCGCCTCCTCGATTCCATACCAGATCGTTGGCGGATTGAAATTCTACGAGCGCGCGGAAATCAAAGATATCCTTTGCTACCTGCGCCTGCTGGTCAATCAAAATGATCTGGTCAGCCTCAAGCGGGTGATCAACAAGCCCGCGCGCGGGATCGGTGAGCAGTCATTCAAACTCCTCAAAGATGCTCTGCTGGAAAAGGACGAACCGCTGCTCTCGGAGTTGTTTTTCAAGAAGCCGTCGGTTAAAGGTTTTTTTGAAATGATTAATTTTATAACCGGCATAGAAGAGTCGGCGAATATCCTGGATGTCCTGGGCCAGGTGATTAAGCTGAGCGGTTATGAGAAGTTTTTGCGGGACGGCAGCGAAGAGGGCGAGGGCCGGTGGGAAAACGTGCTGGAGCTGATCAACGTCGCCGGGGCATTCAAGCGTTTGCCCTGGAAGGAAGCGGTCAGCCGTTTTTTGGAGGAAGTGGCCCTGATGACCTCGGCCGACGAAGCGGATCTGAACACCCCCAAAGTTACCCTAATGACCTTGCATCAGGCCAAGGGTCTGGAGTTTGACACAGTGTTTATGGTCGGATTGGAAGAAGGTTTACTGCCGCACTCGCGCTCGATCCTCGATCCTAAAGATATTGCCGAAGAAGTGCGGCTGGCTTATGTCGGGGTGACGCGGGCGCGCAAGATGCTGTTTTTGGTGCACGCCCAGTCACGCCGGCAATACGGCTCGAGGAACATCAGCGTTCCGTCGAGGATCCTGAAGGCAATACCGGAGGAGCTAATAACAAGAATAACAAATTATTAATGACTAATTTCAAACAAAATGCCAAATGCCATAATTTTTTAAAAATTAAAGCATTTTAGCATTAAACATTTCATTAGTCATTGGAAATTAGAAATTTGACATTTAAATCATGAATAATCTCATAGACGTAGAAAATCTTAAAACTTTTTTAAAACATCACGGCTTGAAACCTCGCGATTATCTCGGTCAGAATTTTTTGGTTGACCAAGCTGCCTTGCAGGGGATTGTGGCCGCGGCCGAGCTGCAGCCGGGCGATGTGGTTTTGGAAGTCGGCCCGGGGTTGGGCGTGTTGACTTTTGAACTGGTGAAACGAGCGGGGCGAGTTATCGCGGTCGAGAAGGATTCAAAGTTGGCGGAGTTGCTGCGGCGCAATCCTGAATTTAATTCAGGATCTCGTCGAAAAGACCCCGAATCAATCCCGGATCGGAGTCCGGGACAAGGTTCGGGGTTGCAGAAAAACAAAGTTTTTAATTTAGATATTTTAAAATTCAATCTTTCTGAGCACATTACCGGCGATTATAAAGTCGTGGCGAACATTCCATATTACCTCACCAGCAAACTGTTACAAACTTTTCTGGAAATGGCAAACAAACCAACCTCGATGGTCCTCATGGTCCAGAAGGAAGTGGGGGAGCGGGTGACAGCTAGCGCGGGCGAACTTTCCATTCTGGGGATTTCGGTGCAGATTTACGCCGACGCTGAAATTGTCCTGAGCGTGCCCAAGGAAAGTTTCTGGCCCCAGCCGGAAGTTGACTCCGTGGTTTTAAAAATCACGCCGCGCGACAAATATCCGGAGATCAAAGACAAAAAAACTTTTTTCCGCATCGTTAAGATTGCTTTTGCCGGCAAACGAAAGCAGATTCACAACACCCTGGCCAACGGCTTGAAAATGAACAAAGAGCAGACATGGCAATTACTCAAACAAGCGGGGATTGAGCCGACCACTCGCCCCCAGGATTTGAAGATCGAACAGTGGGTGGAACTCTATAAGCGTGTAGCGTACAGCGGACAGCGTTCAGAAAATAATTAATTTAAAATTTATGAAAGTAAATTCATTCAAAGAACTTATAGTTTGGCAAAAAGCAATTAAGCTCGTAAACGAGATCTATTCAGCCACTAAACAAATGCCTAAGACTGAAATGTATGGATTAGTTTCTCAGATGCAAAGAGCAGCAGTTGCAATCCCGTCGAACATCGCGGAAGGATATCGAAGGAATCACCAGAGGGAGTTTATTCAGTTTTTGGGCATTGCTATGGGTTCAGCTGCGGAACTGGAAACTCAGGTTGTTATTTCCAAAGAACAGTATTCTAATATTGATTACTTTAGGGCAGAAGCCTTGTTAGAAGAAGTACAAAAAATGCTTTATTCAATGATCTTCAAGCTCAAAAATTAAGTAGCCCTTTCTCTACGCTGCACGCTCAACGCTGTTCGTTCTTTTTGGGCTAGACAAGTTCGGCTTTTTGTGCTATAATATATATACAAGTTTGAGATAAAGTTCGAAACAAAAACAAAAACGCCCAAAAACAATCAATAATGAGAGAGTAAGGCCTGCCCGGGTCTTATTGTTCAATGCACCGAAACAAAAAGAAAAATCACAATTACGGCACGTTTCTGGCAGCCACCGGCCGCTTCCAAAAATACAAACGGAAAGCTGTTTTGGCTGTTTTAATTTTGGCTCTCTCCGTCGCCGGAATTTCAGCATTTTTCCGGCCGCATAATCAAACCGGCAATACCCTGGCCGATACCAAACCGGTTGATCTTGGCCTGCCCGGCTGGTGGCTGCAGGAATACTTTGGCAGCTCCGTATGCGATCAGTCGACTTGTCAGATGGACGCCGATCCGGATCAGGACAAGCTGACCAATGCACAGGAATATTTTTATCACACCGAGCCGCTCAATCCTTACACGGCCAAAGACACGCTCAATGACGGGCAACTGGTCACGGCGGGATTTGATCCGAGTAAGCATGGCCGCGTGACGTTTGAGCAACAGGCCGACCCGGACAACATCCTCGGGGAGAGCTTGGTCTTTGCCGAAGACATCCAGAAGATGGTGGCTGATTCGAACGATATTGCCAAGGTCACACTGCCCCTGGTGGAAGATGACAAGCTGCAAATAGTTTACTTGGAAACCGCCAGCGCTTACAACGAATACAGCTCGCGGATGCAATCCGCCGTCAGCCAATATTTTCCGCAGCAGAATCTCGCCGGCATCACGCAGATTTTGAAATCCGGATCCGATGCCGAGGTCACCGATATCAAGATCAAAGCCGGTTTGCTCGCGATGGAATTAAAAACCATTCCGGTCCCGAAAAGATTTTTGATGTTCCATAAATATAACATCGCCATGTTTGGCCTGTTGTCGGAAATTTTACCGGCACCGACTGATTTATCCGCCGCTGGCAGCGATGCTTGGTATGACAAAGTCCAGCAATTTTTGGCGGTCCAACAACGCCTGGATTTCGAAAAACAATTTTTGGCCAAGGAATTCCCGCAATGAATCCCGTTAGAAATTTTACATAGCAAAACATCAGACAAATTATACTCCAACGGGTTGATTATCAAAAACATTAATTATTTAACTAATCATTATTTCTAACGGGATGAAAATGATTTTTCGAAAAATTGCCATAGGCTTGGTCCTAATTTCACTGGTTGGCGGGCAGTTTTTCGTGATCAAACCCAAGCCAGCTGAAGCGCTATTCGGCGTCGGCGACTTTACATTCAATACCGAGGTGGCCAACTGGTATGATGTTTTCAAAGACATCGGCTTGGCGGCCGCGCAGCGAATCGCCATCAGCTATGCTAACAAATATCTGACTAGATTTGTCGACAAACTGATTGATAAATATCGGATTAAGGATTATCTGGCTTACGACAAAGTCTTGTCCGGATATTATTTGAATAAATATATATACGACAATGTTTCGGATCCCGATCTGCGCGCCATTTATGGATTGCTGGCCCGCGACATCAATAACCGCGCCACGGTTACGGACTCTTCGGGCAACAGCAAGCCGTTGATGGCTGCGCTGCGGCAAAAAATCGATAAATTTTATTACGAGCGGGGCGGCATCAACTCCAACCGGATTTTAAATCCAAATGGGGCGTTCGTGGAAGATAAGTATTATTTTGCCGCGGCGCGGGCATATTTTTCCAGTCCGCCGGATTTTACCCAGCAAGAGTTGTATGGGGAGTTTGGCCGCATGGTCGCCGATTCGGAGAAAGCGGCCGGGTCGGAAACTGCCAACAGCCAGGGGTTGAAAAACGACCGCTCGACCCCGACCGGGATTGTGCCGCGCATTTGCACCAACGTCCAGTTCTCCTATCCGGAAATCTATTCGTCGGATCCGTCCGATCCTGAAGCTGAGACTTTTTATTATCCCAAGCAGCCGATTACCAATCTGTCAGATTGCATCCTCGCCGGCGGGGAGTGGAAAGTTGATTCCACCGGGATTGCTCAGTCCGCCATTCAGAATCCATCCGCGTTCATCCATAATTTTGCCACGAATGCGATTCAGACCGTCTTCCAGGATAACTTTGGCCTCCATGACAATCTCTACAGCACCATCGGGTCGCTGCTGGGCAGTTTCATTTTTAATAAATTAAACCTCACCAAATCCGGCGGGACCTTTAACGAATCCGGCAGCGGCTATCAAGCCGATAACGGCGTGGCGCCGCTGATTCGGGATCTTGATCTGGATGGTGACAATATTCCGGAGGGCCAGGACGTCGACGGCGACAATCAGCTCAATACTATCTCCGACGTTTGTTACCACGGCGGCACGGCGCCGAATTGCAAAAAATCCAGCGAAGTCAAAACCTCGCCTTATTTTACGCCGATCTGCCAATCCCTGGATCAGGCCGTAGCCGCGCTGGCCGAATTTAACGACTTTATTTTGACGCACAAAGATCATATCAAGCCGGACGGCGACAATTTTGTAAACAAGTCTGATGCTGATATCTGGGCCCGCCGCGCCGGTCTGGCGGATTCGGCGATCGATAACCTGCTTAACAATATTCAAAATTACCGGAGCAATTATTTCGACAATATGGAAATTGCGATCAGCCGCTATCAGCATTTCCTGTCGAAAATGAGCCAATCGATCCAGAAGGATCAGGACATGGATCTCTCCCGCCTGCGCGGCAACGGCGGCGGCGGCTTGGGTGCTCTGATTCAGAGCAACCAGGATATGCTTCAATATTTGAAGGACACCAAAGCAGCCATTGGCCGGTGCGACAACCCCAATGTCCAGGCGGCCGGGGAGGTGGTTCCGCCGGACATTATTGATCCGGGCGATGAAGGCGACGAAGACGGTCCGACTTGCGTCGATGAGCCGGACAACATTGCCTGCAAGTCCGCCGATCGCACGGAGCTGGTCGCCAATGTCAAACGATACGTCGAATCCAAAGGCATTGCCCTGAACAGCTATTGCGGGGGATTTGAAATCGTCAAACGCGTCGCCTGGGCCCTGCGGGGAGAAGGCGCCGGGCTGACGGTCACTTACCATACCAGTCAATGCAACGGCTTCTCTGCCGACGTGTTCTCCTATCCCGATAATTCTGGAGTTGATATCTTGGGCAGCGTCAGCGAAACCAATATCCCGGCCTGGCTGCCGATGCCGCCATCCGGTGATCCGGGAGTCCATTATTCCGCCCCGATTGACCCGGGTGATCCGGCCGACGCGTGTTACCTCACTAATACGCCATGTTAGAAATGACAAATAACAAATTTCAAAACTAAGTATTTTGTTTGACATTTGTAATTTGACATTTGAAATTTTAAACCCCCATGTCCTCGAACCCGAAACATAACCGAATAATCCAACTGCTAGCACTTGTCCTGCTCGCTAATTTTGCATTGGCGAATTTGGCGTTTGCCCAGGTTTCGGACGACGGGACCTGCACTGGTGCAACATCCCCTGTGGCTCCGGTCGGTACGGGTCCTGATCGTTGGCAAAAGGGTTGCATTGCAGCGGGCGGAACCTGGACGCCGTCCGCCAAGACGCCGGCAGTAAAAGTTACAAAAACTGATTTTGACGCTGCCAATAACCCGGCCAGCAAGGCCAATTGCGATATATTGTCCAGATTGGTCAGCATAGTAACCGGTGGGGATCTCAAAGCCGCGTTGGGACAAGGGTTAACCGGACCGATTAACGCCCAACGTCCCACGACAATTTGTGAGGTGGTCGACGGCACTGTCCAAGTAGACACCAATGGATTTTGGAATAAAGACGGCAAGCTCGCCCGAAGCACCTTGGCTCTTAATTTTCAAACTAAATTGGTCTTAGGGACTACATTTACTCAAGATCAATGGGCAACCAAACAGAAAGCGAACGTTGGTAAGATCGTGGGCGCTTCAGCCGGTGGGGATTTCATTGGCTGGATCTTAAATATGGTTTTGTCCGTCGTGGCCTCCGCTCTTTCGATTTTGACGGCCTTGGCGGCGGAAGTGTTCTCGTATGCATCCGGAGCGGCCCTGGATATCTCGACCATGCCTGCCGCGGTCAATATCGGTTGGGCAATCGTTCGCGATATCTGCAACATGTTCTTTATTATCATTTTGATTGTGATTGCTCTGGCTGCGATTTTGCATATCGAAAGTTATGATTATCGCCACTTGCTCGGCCACCTGGTCATCATGGCAATTTTGGTTAACTTTAGCCAGGTTATCGCGGTCGAGATCATGAAGGCGGTCAATTTGTTGGCTTTGATTTTCCGCGGCAATGGGCTCGACGGGGTCATGGGCGCGATTTTCAGCGTGCTGGATTTTAAGGAGTTATTCAGCGGCAATGTCAGCTGGCAGGAGGGTTTGGCCCTGGGTCTTGGCAAGATCGCTTACGCGATCGTGGGGCTGGTGGTTTATCTGGCTTTGGCCGCGATGTTTATTATCCGGCTGGTCGGGCTCTATGTCCTGATCATTTTTTCGCCGGTGGCTTATGTGGCCCGGATTTTGCCGGCTACGGAAAAATATTCGGAAGAGTGGTGGAGCCATTTTGTTAAATATTTAATCTGGGCGCCGGTGGCCATGTTTATGATCCGGTTGACCATCCTGGTCGCCAACGACCCGCGATTTGCGATTACCGGAGCGGAGAACACCTCGTTTAAATTTTGGATTTTATGCGCATTTCTGGCCGCGTCATTGTTGGTGGCCAAGGAAGCCGGCATGGTGGGCGGGGAGATGATTGTGCATGGGGTGCAAGGAACGGCTACAGCAGCCCTAAAGGGGATTGGCCACGGGATGGGCCGTTTTGCCGGCCGAAAATATAACGAAGCCACGGGCAAATTGCTGCATACGGAAGGCGGCAAGAAGCCGAGCAAACTGGCCCGATTTGCTTATGCCGCGCTTAATCCAGTCGGCACGTATAAGGGTTTTTCGAAAAGAGGCGAAGAACTGGCTCACCATCAAACAGAGCTCGCCACCGCTTATGGCCAACAAATCGCCGAACGCTTATGGACCGGCACGACCCTACCGCATGCGCAATTGGTCGAACGACGAGCGGAAAATGAAAAGCTGAAGTTTTTGACCGATATGAAGAAAGAGCAGTTGATGCAGCTGGCGGTCGAAGCCGAAGGTATCGGCGGCCATGAAGGGGAAACGACCCGGTTGGCAATAATGAAGGCAGTCGCGGCCAACGGCTTTACTGATGATTTAATGAGAATGAAGCATTTTACTGAAAAATATGGAGAGAAAATCACGCACCCCGACGGCACCCAGTCAGTGGCCATTAATAGCCCGGACACCGTTCACCGGTTATTAATGACTTATTTGGGAAAAGGCGAGCAGGCCATGCGGTTTATCGGAGAAGATATGGAGGATATGGGCAAAAATACCAATCATCCGGAATACTTGGGACACACTTTCTTCAATCCAGATACCAGCATGTGGGAAGAGGGCATGAAGGAAGTCGGGCCGGAAAGAGACAACGGCTTTGGCCATAAGATCAAGACACTTGATAATACTCATCAGGCCGATTATGCCAAAGGTGAGTTTAGCAAGAAAAAGGTCAATGATTTGGTCACTATGGCTCCCCACGGTCTGGCGCCGATTATGGGTGAGTTGGATGCAGATGGAAAAATCATTACGAGCAAAACTCCGATCATGGATCCAACGACGGTCAAACCAATAATGGATGAGGCGACCGGGCAGCAGAAGCGGAATGCGAATACCGGCGAGCTGATGTTTACCGAGCCTGAGCAGAAGCGGGATGCTAACGGCAAGCTGATGTTTGATGTTCGAACCGATGGTAAAGAAATCAGAAATACTTACTGGGGTGCCACCGATATCACAGACGCCTCGAAGGCCTTTTATGATCAGCAGAATAATTTGATGAATGATCCGGTAACTCTGGATCGCGTGCAGAACATTCAACCACGGGTTAAGGATACCCAACTGGCCACGAAAGTTACGCATGACGGCCGGCTGATCATTAACAATTCCGATGAATTGAGAAAAGTTCAGAATTTGTGGACTCACCAGAGAGATCAGGCCCAAGTGTTGTATGCGGAAAAATTGGGATTGCCCCAGAACCAAAGAGGCGGGCTATCCACCATGAAACTTTATCTGAATTACGAGTCTGACCCGGCCAAAAGAGAAGTTTTCGTGGATGGTGACAGAGCGGTTGATTTTAATTATTCTTTTGTAATGAAGAAAGCCGCTCAAGCCAAAGGCGCACAGAATGTAGATGGTGGAGGAGGCGGCCAACAACAGCGCGCTCAAGTTCCTCAGCCGCCCGCGCCGCCAGCCGCACCTTTTCTTACTGACGCCCGAGGTAACCCTATCGACAGGGAAGGTAACCCAATCAGACCATGACCATTCAAATAGAAAATATACAAGTAGAGGATCTCGACCATCTGACCCCGGATGAGTTGAATAATCAGCAAGTTATAATTCAGATCGAAAAAATTGCCGCGGATCCGATGTATAATTATGAGCCAGGTTTGGCCAGGGAATTTTATGATTTGTTGGCCAAACTCTTAGAGAACAGCAAAGCAATCCGGAACCAAAATATTTCGGCCCGGCTGCTTGTGGTTTTATCAACCCTGGAATGGCAGTCTTTGCAAAATCAGACCAAAAAAATCAAGGAGCGGATTTTGGTGCGCAATGTGATTCCGTCAATCAAAAAGCAAATTGACATCGTCTATTGCTTGGAGCGGTATCTGCGAATGTTTGAATTGGGCATTGGCCCTGATGCCGGAGAACGTCAGATGTTCATTGACGCTTTAATCCGTAATCAGGAAATTTTGGGCCCGCAAGCCTTGATCCTTAAATCGGGCGACAAGGTCATCGGCTCGATAGCCAATTGGCTGAAAGATTATATTAGCTATTCCGATCCGGCCAAACTGAGAACCGGGACTTATGAGATGACTCAGTATTTTTATTCAAGTCCCAATGTGAAAACCTTAAGCATGGCTGACCGGCAACTCCTCACCAATATTCTAACTGTGTATAATCACCTTAAATATCCCAAGAATATCCCGGTGGTGGAAAGAACCCCCCAGTCGTCGATTCTGCGCCCAACCCCTCCCGTGCCCACTAGCCCGAAGATTGCTTTTCCGATCATAAGCAAGCCACCAATTCCGCACGGCGCTCCCTTGGAGGAATTTAAGGCCAAAATGCAAGCCGGGACGGTTAAATTTACTCCCAAGCCTCAACCGGCCATATCCATGACTCCGCAAGAAATACAACGGGAAGTCAAGACCGTCGAATTGCCCGGGCACAAATCAGAGATTGCTTCGCGGCCATCGACAGCAGTGCTTAGTCAAATGGCCGCTCGCAAAGACGAGACACGTCCACCGCATTCCGCGTCCAGTCCGCGTATGTCAGTGATTCAAACTATCGATGATCTAAAAAAACTTGACTTGAGTTTTTTGCGCCAAGGAAGTTTGCAGTCGCAAATTTCCAATTTAAAATCTCTAATTTCTAATTTGGCCCGAGCCAACAATGTTTTGCCTTACTATGCGGTCACGGCTTTTGAACAAAGCCCTTTATTCAAATCATACATGGCTCACGGCAATTCAAAGGTGGTCGGTTCTGGTGCCGCCGGAGAAATGACCCAAGCCGAGTTTGAGGCCATGGCGGATTTGCGGAAGGAAATAGAACGGCTATAAGTCGGAATGTCAAATTTCCAATTACAAATTTCTAATAAAATGATATAATGTCTCAATGATTAAACCATTAGACATTTTTAATTTAAAATTTTATTTGTCATTAGAAATTAGTAATTAGTCATTTTTAACTCATGCTCAAAGTCGTGATTGATACCAATGTGCTGATTGATGCTTCGGAAGATTATTACCGGTATGCAAACAGAATCTTGGATTTGGTGATCGCCAACCAGATTATGGCTTACGCCAATCGGGCAACCTTGAATGAAAATAAATTTTTGGCCCGGAGAAAAATTTCGGACGAAGGTTATCTTAAAAAGCTGGAATATTTTTTCGAAGTCGTCCAACCCGTGGCAACGGGCGAGAAATTGCGGATTGTGGAAGATCCTGAGGACGATAAAATTTTAGAGTCAGCCGTAGCAAGCGGCGCAGACTATTTGATCACGTCGGATTTGCATCTGTTGAAATTGGAAAAGTATCATGGGGTGCGGATTGTCCGGCCGGCGGAATTCTGGAGCATTTGGGAGGATGAAGGCGAGGGGTGGGTAAATTGGCTCTCAAACTTCATAAAATAAGCCCGTCCGGGCTTTTTTGATAAGTCTTGCCCTTTATGGTATAATGTTTGAAGTATAAAGGATGAAATTTGAAATATAAATCAAAATGCTTGAAACTAAAATAAATATGATTTTCCATCAGCAATTACGGCAAAAAATGGACAATTTTGCCCATTTTATTTACGCCTTAACCCGTAAATTTCCGAAAAATGAGATATATGGGATAATTTCTCAATTACGACGAGCGAGTCTTTCTGTGGTTTTAAATTACATTGAGGGTTATGCCCGCATGAGCGACAAAAGTCACAAAAATTTTTTACTAATATCGTTCGGGTCACTAAAAGAATCCGAATACCTTATCGAGTTTTCGTTTGCTGAAGGATTAATATCTAAACCTGAGTACGAAAACGCCAGTTCGCTTTCGAAAAAAATTGGCGCAATGTTAATGGGAACTATTAAAAATCTTTAATAGTTCATAATTCATATTCAATATTTCATGCAGTATGCCATCCCTCAATTTACCGATGTCGAGGATAAACTGATCGGTCCGTTGACCCTCAAGCAATTCTTGATTTTATTGCTGACCGGCGGGATCATCCTCTTATTTTATTCAGTTTTAAAAATTTCAGTATTCTTTTTCTTTTTTTCCTTCCCGTTTGCCGTATTGGGCCTGGCCTTGGCTTTCGCTAAATTTAACGGCCGGCCCATGGTTGGTTTTATCGGAGCTTTTATAAATTTTTTATCCAAACCCCATGTCCGGGTGTTTCATCGGGTCGAACCGATCATCACAATCAAAAAAGTTGCCAAGCAACAGGAACAGCCGCAGTTACGAACCACTATCGAAGCTCCGGAGAGCCGCTTGAAAAAATTAGCCTATTTGCTCGACCAAAAAGTCCATGAAGAGGAAGAGTTGGTCGGTCACGCAGCTCACAACACTTAATATGAACCAGCAAGAGATGCAATCCAGTTCTATGACGGGGAACAAGCCTTCGGCATCGACCCAGGCGTATTTGGATATCAAAGAGATCAAGGAAGGCGTTGTGGTCCTCAAGGATGGTTCGCTGCGGGCGGTGCTTGTGGTCTCGTCAGTCAATTTTTCTTTAAAGAGCGGCGAGGAACAAAATGCCCTGATTGCGACCTACCAGAATTTTTTAAATTCGCTGGAATTTCCAATCCAGATCTTAATGCAGTCAAGAAAGCTTGATATCCATAGCTATCTGGACAAGTTGAGATCGGTGATGCAGCAGCAAACCAATGAGCTGTTGCGTTTGCAAACTCAAGAATATATCGAATACGTCGGCAAGCTGATTGAGTTTGCCAGCATTATGAATAAAACTTTTTACGTCATCATACCTTTGATCGCCGGCGGCGGGAAAACCGGATTCATGTCGAAAATCATGAATCTGTTGAGCCCGGCTCGCGAGATTTCCGTAAAACAAACTGATTTTGACAAAAGCCGGGAAGAACTCATGAAGCGGGTCAGCCAGGTTGCCGGCGCCATGGGAGGTATGAGTCTTAAATCCCTGGTTTTAAGCACCGAAGAGCTGGTGGAATTAATGTATAACAGTTACAACCTGAATACGGCTTCACCTATCAAGATCAAAAGCATCGGCGATCTCGACTTGAGTCCGGGAGAATGACTGATTACTAATGCCTAATTTCTAATAAAATTTCTAACGATAAAGTTTATGATTTAGAAGAAAGAACGGCGAGATTTGGAGAAGAAATTATAAAATTCGCGAGGATGATCCCAAAAGATGTTGTTACTTTGCCAATAATTGGGCAGCTGGTGAAATCTGGCACTAGCGTGGGAGCGAATTATTGTGAGGCAGATTGTGCAGAGACTAGAAAAGATTTCGAGCATAAATTAGGGATTTGTAAAAAAGAATCCAAAGAAACGAAGCACTGGTTAAGAATGCTCATAACCACGACTCCCGAATTAAAAGATAGAGCGACAGAGCTTATGAAAGAAACAAACGAATTAACTTTAATATTTGTTGCTATTATAAAGAAATCTAAAGCTAATAAAATTAAAGAATTAAGCATTTAACATTTTGTTAGTCATTAGAAATTTGATATTAGACATTTATACCCATGGCGCTATTTAAATCACAATCGATCGATCCGAACCGGGATTTGCAGCGGCAAATCCTGCAGAAGGAGCGGGAATATAAAGAGGGGCTTAATACCCTCAAAGACCTGATTGCTCCGGCGGCATTCCGGGTCGGCCAGAATACGGTCGAGATTTCCGGCAAATTTGCCCGGTCATTTTTCGTGTTGGCTTACCCGCGGTTCGTTTCCGTTGATTGGCTGTCGCCGATCATCAACATGGATGCGGAAATGGATATGGCCCAGTTTATTTATCCGATGTCGACCGATGAGATTATGAAGAAGCTCAAAAGCCAGGTTGGCCGCATCGAAGCCAGCATGCGGATCAGCCAGGAAAAAGGCAACGTCCGCGATCCGATGATGCAAACCGCCTTTCAGGACGTGGAATCTTTGCGGGACAAGCTGCAGCAAGGCACGGAACGATATTTCCGTTTCTCTATTTACTTTACGGTTTATGCCGGGGATCTCAAAGAACTCGACCAGCTTTCTTCCACGCTCGAGTCGCTGCTTGGCTCGAAATTAATCATCGCCAAGCCCGCCGTGCTGCAGATGGAGCAGGGTTTTAATTCCACCTTACCGCTCGGCAATGACGAGCTGGCGATCGCCGCCAATATGAATACCGAGCCGCTGTCAACGACGTTTCCCTTTGTCTCTTCGGAACTGACCTCGAACGACGGGATTCTTTATGGAATCAACCGGCACAATAACAGTTTGATCTTGTTTGACCGCTTCCAGATGGAAAACGCCAATTCCGTTGTTTTCGCCAAATCGGGCAGTGGTAAAAGTTACGCGGTCAAGCTGGAAATTCTGCGCTCCTTAATGCTTGGTGCGGACGTCATCGCCATCGACCCGGAAAACGAATATAAGCATTTGTCCGATTCCGTCGGCGGCAGCTTCCTCAATATCTCGCTCAACTCGGATTCCCGGGTTAATCCGTTTGATTTGCCGCGCGGCATCGAAGGCGAGACTAATGAAGATGTCCTGCGGGCCGCGGTCGTCAGCCTTTTGGGGCTCATGAATTTAATGTTGGGCAAACTGGATCCTACGGAAGAGGCGATTATGGATCGTGCTCTTTGGGAAACTTATGCCAAAAAAGACATTACGGCTAACTCCAATTTCAACAATATTGAACCGCCGATTATGCAGGATCTGGTTGAAATTTTATCCGGCATGGTCGGCGGCGAATCGTTGGCGCAGCGGCTGACCAAATATACCCAAGGGACATTCAGCGGCATCTTCAATCAGCCCACCAATATCAATCTAAATAACCAGCTGGCCGTATTTTCGGTGCGGGATTTGGAAGATACGCTCCGGCCAATTGCCATTTACGTCATTTTGAATTACATCTGGAACGTCGTGCGGTCATCGCTCAAAAAACGCATCTTGGTCATAGATGAAGCCTGGTGGATGATGCAGCATGATGATTCCGCTAAGTTTTTATTCGGCATGGCGAAGCGCGCCCGCAAATATTATTTGGGCGTGACCACCATCACCCAGGACGTTACCGACTTTTTACAAAGCCCTTACGGCAAGCCAATTGTCACTAATTCCTCCATTCAGCTGCTGTTGAAACAATCGCCGGCTGCGGTGGATCTGATTGCCAAAACTTTCTTCTTAACTGAAGGCGAAAAATATCTGCTGCTGGAATCCGATGTCGGGGAAGGAATATTTTTTGCCGGGATTAAGCACGTGGCGATCAAAATTATCGCTTCCTATATGGAAGACCAGATAATTACAACTGACCCCAAACGGGCCCTCGAGATCGAGGAAGCGAAAAAAGAACTGCAGGCGCAACAAACCCAAGCGGTGACAGGAGAATAGGAGATGGCCAATAATGCGCTGGAAGAAGATTCTACGGACGAGGTCAAACCACAGGATGACTTAGCTGCTGCCAATGACTGGTTTGTGGAAAAATTGAAGGCTTCCGGTCCGTCAGTAGAAGAGATGCGGATCCTGCAAGAGGCCGAGGAACAGCTTCGTCAAGATACTCTTTTAGATTTGCAACAAAAAGAAATACTGGAGCTTCGACTCAGGTCGGAGGGGAAGGTTAAGATTACTGATCGCCTGGATGACGAGACCCGCCGGCAATCCAGTCAGGAAGAACAACCGCGGCCGCAGGAACAACCCCAACCTGAGAAAAAACCTTCCGAAGAAGAATCTGAAGAAGAATCGGAGCCGGAAGAGCAGGAAGAATCAAACGAGGAAGAAGAGCCGGAGAAAGAAAATGCGGATGAGGAAGGCGGCGAGGACGAAGACAAGGAAGAGGGAGATGAAGAAGAGGGAGAGGGAGAGAATCAATCCGAGGACCAAAATCCGGAAGCAGAAGCTGAATCGGCTGAAGCGGAAAGTATGGGAGCGGAAGAAGCCGGCATGGAGGGCGCGGAAGCTGCAGGCGCTGCCGAAGGCGGCGCGGCAGCCGGCGCGGCCACAGCGGCCGAAGGCGCAGAAGCTGCTGGAGTGGCTGCCGGGACTGTCGAATTTTGGGGTCCCGCGCTGCTCATTATCCTGGGCCTAATAATCTTCTTCGCCCTAGTGATGTTTATATTTACAGCCATGGTTGGCAAGTGTAACGAAAAGGGCTTAACTGGCTTATCCGCCCGCGTTGTTTCCAAGGTCGGCAGTTGGACCGGCGCCATTCCGGTTGATATCTGCGCCAAGCTGGCCATCACTAATTTTGGCGGGGGAGCGAGCGGCGGCGGCGGAGCTTCAGGCAGTTTTGATTGGGAGCCATCTGATTTGGTGGCATTGAGCGGAGTCAGCGTTGATCCGGGAACGTCCGACCCCAGAGTCAGACAGTGTATGCTGGTTAAGATTCAGCAAATTTCCAATGATGCTGCTGCGGCCGGGCTTTCAATCACCATAACCAGCGCCTTTCGTGGGGACGGAGAAACGGCCAGCGGCACAACGTCAGCCCATAGTCGCGGCGAGGCCGTGGATATTTCTTTGCGGAATCCCACCGTGCCTTGGAACCAAAACACTCATTCATTGCCGCCCGGCTACCAAGACGGCCGGATAGCCAGGTTATTCGCCATCGCGCAAAGATATTTCCCCAATGGCGCGGCGACCAATACGCTGGATGAATATCATAATCCTGCCCGTAACGCCACCGCCGGGCACGTGCATGTGGAATTCAATATTCCCACGCCGCCGACCGGCAGTTATTGCGCGCCGTTTCCGAATCCGCCGCCGACCGATTAAATTTAATCAATATGATGAATCGCAAATTTGTTATTATCGCGGCAATCGGAGCATTGATTTTAGCCGTTATCGGCGGGCTTTTGGTTTGGGCCATGAAAGTAAAAAATCAAACCAAACCACCAATTGCCGCGGCGCCGCAAATAAAAAAAATCGGCAACGACCGGGTGGTTTCGCCAATTCCAGCGATAAACAATGGAGGAATTTGGTATTTTAATGCTGAAGGACGGCTGTTTCGGATCAACCTCGACGGTGAAGGTTTGACCGAATATCCGTTGCCGCTGCTTTCCGGCACAATCCGAAAAATTTTATGGCCGCAGGCCGGCGAAGATTTTATTGCCATATCTTCGGGTTCAACCGGCGAAATCAAGGACTACTATAATAGCCAGAAAAAAGTTTATACTACCCTGCCAGCCAACATAAAAAGCCTCGATTGGATGCCGGATAGCCGGCGCATCGTTTATATCTGGCAATCAGCCGACAATCAACATCAGCAGCTGGCCATGGCCAATGGCGATGGCACGGGTTTTGTTATAATTAAAGACGTCTTTTGGCCGGATTTACAGATTAAAGTTTCTCCGGACGGCAAAACCGCCTTGCTTTACCGTTCAATCGTTGACGGGAATGTCAATAAGATTTATTCGGTCAATTTGGAAACAGGAGAAATTCTAACGGTAATTGATTCGGGCAAAAATCTGGAGGCAATCTGGATTTCAGCCAACCGGTTTTTATTTTCCCAAAGCGCGATTACGGCTTACCCGCGGGTTTATTTATTTGATATGATCAGCAAACAGGCGACGGATCTGGACCTGAACACTTCTCTGGACAAGATAGTGGTCGACAAGGAAGGCAAAACGGTCTATGCTGCCATTCCCAAAAAAGACGGCGGCGGGGACGATTTTCTTACGGAAGATCTTTTGACCTTTCGTCAGAATGACTTTTTTTCATCCGACCAGCAGATTTTTGCCAAAAACCTAATGTTGATTGGCAGCAGTTTGTTTTTTATCAATACCGGCGACGGCAATCTTCATGTCGTCAGTAAATAGTTATTCCAAATGGACCGCCGGCGCGCGGTCGATTTTTTGTTTTAGCAAGGGGTGAGAATTTAGGGTCAAATCTTCGTTGATCAGGGCTTGGGCATAGCGACGCGAGCGCTGGACCAAATCCAGGTTGGAGAGCGTTGCAATTTTAAAATCATAGCCCGATTGCTGGGTGCCATACAGGTCGCCGCCGCCTCGGATGGCCAGGTCCTTTTCGGCCAATTCGAATCCGTTGGAATTTTCCACCAAGGCTTTCAGTCGAGGATTTTTTTCCGCTTCGGGATCGTTGGAAAAAAGAAAGCAGTAGGATTTGTGATCGCTCCGGCCGACCCGACCCCGGAATTGATGCAGTTGGGCCAGGCCGAAGCGTTCTGACCCTTCGATCATCATCACGGTTGCATTGGCTATATCCACTCCGACTTCAATGACCGAAGTGGAGACCAGAATTTGCAACTCGTTGTCCTTAAATTTTTGCATAACCTGCTCTTTTTCCACCGGCTTGAGCTTGCCGTGTAGGAGCCCGATTCTCAGCTGCGGAAATACGTCTGCCGCCAGTTTTTTGTATTCGGCCGTGGCGGATTTGACCTCCAGTTTATCCGACTCCTCAATCAACGGGCAAATCACGAAGGCCTGGCGGCCAGCTTCGATTTGTTTGGCAATGAATTCGTAGGCCTTGGCCCGATTCTGTTCGGAGACGATTTTGGTCAGGATTTTCTGGCGGCCCGCCGGCAACTCTTTGAGAATCGAAATATCCAAATCGCCGTATAAGGTCAGGGCCAGGGTGCGGGGGATGGGCGTGGCTGACATCGTTAACAAGTGGGCGGGACTGTCGTGTTTGAGCCAGGATCGCTGCTGGACCCCAAACCGGTGCTGTTCGTCGATTACTATCACGGACAATGTCTTGAAACGAATCTGTGGCTCCAGCAGGGCATGGGTCCCGATGACTATCTTTGATTTGCCGTTTTGAATCGCAGCCAGTACGGTCGGCCTGGAAACCGGATTGCCGTTGAGTTTGGCTTGGGAGGAAGTCAGAATCGCCACGTCCAGTCCGTCATTTAGGAATAATTTAAGCAGATTGGCATAGTGTTGGCTGGCGAGGACCTCTGTTGGGCACAACAAAGCCGTCTGGAGCCCGTTTTGGGCCGCTAGCCACATAGTCAGAGCCGCGACAATCGTCTTGCCGCTACCAACATCTCCTTCCAACAGCCGGTTGGCCGGATAGGGACGCTGATAGTCTTCGATGATTTCCGCCAAAGCCTCCTTTTGGCTTAGCGTCAGTTTAAACGGAAGTGATTCGATTTTTTGATCCAGCCCGGGGTCCAAGGGGATCACGATGCCGCGGTTTTGTTCCCGGGATTTTTTGTATCGCAGGACGCGCAGCTGGGTTTGGAAAATTTCATCAAAGGCCAAGCGCGTTTGAGCGCTGTTGAGGGCGGCGTAATCGGCGGGAAAATGGAACTGCCTGACGGCGGCCGTTTCGCCCAGTAGGTTTTCTGATTTTAATATCAGAGCGGGTAAGTATTCCGGAATCGGCACCTTATCCAAATATAGCTTGATAATGCTACGCAACTGCTTTTGGGTCAAATTGGCGGTCAGGCCATAGAGCGGTACTAGGCGGGAGGTGTGGACTTGTTCGTCCCGCACCGGCTCATAAATGGGGTTTTGCAGCTGCAGCTTATTTTTACTGGCCACCACTTTGCCTGAAAAAATAAATTCTTCGCGCGGGTGAAAGACCTTGGCCAGATAAGGCTGGTTGAACCAGACGCACAGAATACTGCCGCTTTCGTCTTCCACCAGCGCTTGGGTAATGGTTAGACGCCGGACTTTGGTGCGGAAGGTTTTACTCTCCAATATTTTAACTTTGACATTGGCCGTTTCGCCCAGCTTAAGTTCGCCAATCCGGCTGAATTTAGACAGATCGTGGTGACCCCGGGGGAAGTAAAAAAGCAGGTCTTCCAGGGTATGGATCCCGAGATTTTTTAGGAGCTTGGCCCGAGCCGGCCCGACCAGATATAGTTGTTCAATGGGGGTTGAGAGATCAAACATAGTTGAATTATAACCTGCCTACTGGCAGGCAGGCAAAATTAAAACGGCCAAAAGTGCCGCCGAATGGATATTTCTGGTGCACCCGCGAGGAATCGAACCTCGATTACAAGCTCCGCAAGCTTGAGTCCTATCCGTTGAACGACAGGTGCTTATAGTGATTATGGTTTTATTTTGATATATCCATCATTAATAATCTTTGTAATATAATCTTTTCTTTTTAGTTTTTTAAGCCTTTGTTCAATTTTTCGAGCTTCTTCGATTGTAGGATATTGTTGAGAAAATACTACACGCGGATTTTCCATTCGGTTTGTCGTGTGAACCCAACCAGTTAAATGCCTTTTATGCCGAATATCAATATCTTCGCAACTACCAATATAATATTTATTTAGATCATCTTTAAGTATATAAACGAATCCGGACAAGGGATGAGGGCGAACTGGATTGATACTATATCAAATTTTCAGACGCCTGGCCAGGATCTCGGCAGCGGTTTCTTCATGATCGAGATCCTGGCGCAGATATTGTGCCAGAAATTGCTTCACCGCCACGGGATCCTGATTGCCTAACTGGATCGCGATAATATTGTTGATATAGGCAGTGGTTTCGAGATTGAGGGTTTTAACTTCCGGCGGCCGGTAGTTAATCCAAAATTTCTTAATGGTTTTGTAAGGATAAATCATCCGCCCGGCGCTGATTCCCAGGGGGCTCAGTCGATAGGTTGTTTCCGTCCGGGTGATGAAGGACAAGGTCAGAACCACCAAAATGATCAAACTGAAGGTAATGACGGTAATAATGCTTTCGGAGTAAAATATGGCGAACGTCAGGGCGGCTAACGACAAAATGATGAAAATGACATACCAGGCAAGCGAACGCTTGGGATTAGTGCTACTTTGGGTTTTCCAGGAAATTTCCCGGGGCCGCGGTTTTGGGGATTGTTTGATTGGAGTTTTGGAAATCGGCATAATTTTTGGCGGTGGGGGCGAGATTCGAACTCGCGGTCGGCGTTAACCGACTCCGGTTTTCAAGACCGGTGCACTAAACCACTATGCGACCCCACCTGGGTCGCTTATACTTTTTTTAATTCTATCATTTTTTTAACCGAAAAGCTATATTCACCCTCATCCCCGGCCCCTCTCCCGTCGAGGGAGAGGGGAGTTCTAATTTGAAGAAAATTTTTATACGAAAAAGACCACGGTTGCCCGTGGCCTTGTTCGCATATGAGTTTCTTTCCTTTTTAGGGATTTACCCCTTACCAACTTTTTGGTGCGGGGGTTAATTACGGCTCAAAGCCATAATTAGAAAAATTTAGTGCGCGGTCTGTGTTTCTGTGGTACTGTTCGGATCCAGCGGAACTATTTCTGGGTTGATAATTTCCGTTCTAACCGTTGATTCCCCGGAAACTTTGGGTTCAATCAGCGTTATTTGGTCAGCGTATGACTTATTATCTTTGATTTGACCGATAATGTCAACCACTAATCCCGCCTTCAAATCAGCAGCGCTGAGGTTGACGTATTTGGTCTCTTTGGTTAGCAAAAATTTGGCAGTGCCGATGTTAACGGTTGATTCGGTAACTTGAGTCAATTTGCCGGAAGCGGTGATGTTGTTATCAGAGGGGGGATTGGCGATTTTAACGCCAGATTCCTCGAAATTCTTAATCGCTTCCGCTTGAGAATCCTGGGTTGACTGCAGAGCTTTCTCGATTTCAATTCTGACTTCCCCTTCACTGTTAATCGACGCGATTTTCAATTTGTTATTAATGTCCGCCAGTTTGTTGACGATGGCTGATCTGGGCTGAGCTTTGGTGTTGCGGGCCGCCGCCGAGGTGGATTTTTGCAAATCCTTGACGGTTGCAGAAATAATTTGCTTGGCTTCCTGGTTGCTCAACTGCCCTTGTTGCTGTTGTTCGATGACCGCCTGTATTTCTTCCACGCGAGTTATAGCAAACTGCATTTGCCGGGAGGCGACTTCTTGCTCCGGAGTTAATCGCAATTCGATATTTTCGACGATCTTCTTTAAGGGATAAATGGCCGAGTCCGGACCGCTCTGTAAAGCTGCGACCGCCACGCCCATGGTTAAACTGACCACAATCAGCAGTGAACCGAAGACGGCTGAGCCGATTTTGAGAAAACTCGGGATACTGGCCCAGATGCCGCGGTGTTCGGATTGAGGGACGCTGATACGGTCTAGCACCCGGCCTTGGATTTTGGCCAGGTCTGGCATTTCAATCTGGTGGCGGGGAAGAGAGCTTAAGTCCAAAATCAGGTTGGCCAGATCCGAGGTCTCGCGATCACGATGGTGTTGCCATGCCGAAAGATCCTGCCGTTGTTTGGCGGCTTCGATCATTTGTTCGATAAATTGTTCCGGATCGTTAGGCATGTTATTTGGACTTGCGTTTGACTAAGTCTTTCAATTTGATGAGCGCGCGGTGCTGAATGACACGAATGGCGCCTTCGGTTTTATTTAAGATGTAGGCGATCTCTTCGTTCGTTAAGTCTTCAAAAAATTTATATTGGAGTACGAGCCGTTGTTCACCGGGCAGCTTGACCAGCAGTTCCAAAATTTTGGCCTGGTCCATATTCAGATTGATCGTATCGATCGGGTTGACTGCGTCTTCCAGAAATTCGGCCACTTCTTCGAGTGGGACAAAATCTTTCTTGATCCGATAGTAATCGATGATGTTGTTTCGGGCGATCTGGTAGAACCAGCCGGTTATGGCCGCGGGGGAGTTGACTTGTTTTAATTTTTGCCAAGCTTTGACAAAAGTGTCGGACAGGAGGTCCTCGGCGACTTCTTTGTGGCCGACGCGGAAGAAAATAAAGCGGTATAGCTTTTCGGCAAATTCATCGTAAAGGCGGGAAAATGCCGCGCTATCGCCGTTTTGGGCCCTTTCTAAGAATTGTTTGAGTTCCGAGTCAGTCATAAATAGAGACGTTATTATCCGACAAAGTGTTACAAAGTCAAGGTTTATTTTATCACACTAAGCTATTTAAGCCTAAAATGCTTAATAAGTTGATGGTCACTTCGAAATCGCTTGGTTGTCAAAATATGGACGTAAGCGTCAATTTTAAGATATTCCGTGATTAGGCTGATTTGTTTGTCGCATGCATATGGCAGGATGAAGACACTGCGTTGGAAGTGAAAAAAGCCTAAATCCTTTAGCATCCGACAGAAGCGAAACCGGGCCGCTTTGTCGTTTTCTGGAATATCAAAAGTGACAAGTCGCCATTGCTGATCCCAGGAGATTTTTTTGATTTTCAGCTCCAGAATTTTTAGTTCCAGTAAACGCCGCTGGCCGGCTTTGGTTAAAATAATCAGTTTCTTGGCCGATTTGGTCTGATAAGCGATAAAGCGTTTTTGTTTTAAGTAATTAACCGCTTTGCGGATTTGTTCCCGTTTATATGGTTGGTTGAGACGATATTTTACATAGCGTTTGAGGGCTCCGTAGACAAAAGTGGGGGACAGCAAAGATACGGCTGTCAAGGTAACCCCCATACCTAAAAGTTTGAGGACTTGAACTGTTAAGTATTTTTGCGACTCCTTCATTTGTTTGACCCCGGTAATAATATTATCGATCGATAATATTATAGCGAATGACGAAGCATTTGTAAAACGAAGGTTTACTTAGTAAATTGTATGATTATATTGCTATTTGGAAGCTTTTGGGTTAAAATATATCAGATTAAGAGGGAGAGATGGCCGAGTGGCTTAAGGCAACAGGTTGCTAACCTGTGACGGCTAATACCCGTCTCGTGGGTTCGAATCCCACTCTCTCCGCCAAAAGAACCTGTTATCGAACAAGACCCGCCTGCCCGCCGTAGCCTTGGCGAAGGCGGGAGTCCCTGAAACGCTCGATAGTAGATTTTCTTGGAAAATCAAAAAAACAGCAGTTAATCAACTGCTGGTTTTTTGAAATAAAATATGGGTTTCGTTGTATAATATGTTAATGAACCTCTCTCATTCGAGTTTGACAGATGAAGAAATCGCAAATCAGGTAAAACACGGGGATACTCAACAATTCGGGATACTAGTTGAGCGTTATGAAGCAAAAATGATGCGATACTCGAAGAAATTCCTTTTTGGCTACCATGATGGCGAAGATGCGGTTCAAGATGTGTTTTTAAAAGCGTATTCGAATATCCAGGGATTTGATATTAGCCGGAAATTTTCTTCCTGGCTTTATCGAATTGCACACAACGAGTTTATAAACAAAATCAAAAAAAAGGGACACGAACCTTTGACTTTTTTTGATTCGGATACTTTGTTTCCGCATCCGGTGGCGAAAGAAAATGTCGAAAAAGATATTGATTTAAAACAAATTCAAGAAATTTTAAATAAATGTTTGGATAAGTTAGATCCCAAATATCGCGAACCGCTAGTGCTATATTATTTTGAAGACCTGGATTATCAAAGTATTTCTGAAATTATTCATATTCCTGTTTCTACGGTCGGGGTAAGATTAACAAGGGCAAAAACTATACTTAAGAAAGTATATAACAAATTCATAAATTATGAACAATAACGACCACAAATCAATAAAAGATAATGTGCTTGGGGCGATCGAAACAGGAAAGGTAATCATGCGACCGAAGTGGCATTTTCTATTGCAGGCAACCTTGCTGGTTGTGGGCACAGTTCTCTCGATTCTTACTGGGATATACCTGGTTAGCTTTATTATTTTTATTCTGCACCAAACGGGTGTTTGGTTCATACCAGGATTTGGGGGTCCAAGATTATTATTTACTTCCTTGCCTTGGATTTTAGTTTTGATTGCAATTATATTTATTATACTCCTGGAATTTTTGGTAAAAAAGTATTCTTTTGGATATAGAAAACCATTGCTTTACAGCACAATCGGAGTTATTTTGGTTGTTTTGACGGGAGGATTTGTGATAGCACAAACCCCTCTCCATAGAGGGTTATTTGATCGAGCCCGTGATCATCGTTTGCCCATCGGCGGCGGATTTTATCGACAATTTGGCATGCAAAGACCACCAGGAAACGTGGCTGTGGGTACTGTAACTGAAATAATAGATAAAGGCTTTAAGATTAGCGATCCACGGGGAGATATTATCGATATTATAATAGATGATAAGACAGAGTTTCCTACGGGAAAAGATATTGCTGTAGATAATCACATCGTAGTTTTAGGCCAACGTCAAGATTCCACAGTCACAGCAGATTCTATTAGAAAAGTAGAAGAGAACGATTTTCCTGCACCTCCGGGCTTTAGAGGAAGAAGGCCGCCGCCTAGATAATAGGCGGTTTTTATTTTTTGAAATAATTCGATTTCATGAGTGTAGTAATATATGACAAGGGCTGTAAAATCCGATCGAGAGGATTCGTTTTTACAGCCCTTTTCACCCCCATTCCTCTCTGGGAAAAGGTCGAGAGCAATAATTTAACACAAAGGGAAAACTTATGAAGATGAAAAAACTCCTAGCTTACACAATCTTGCCTGTCATGGCGTTTGCAGTCTTTGGGGTCAGCCAAGCCTCGGCACACGGATGGTTCGGTCCAATGAACAACGCGACTCCAGAAGAAGTAGCTCAACGTCAAACCGACATGTTTACCCAACAAGCCAGTCTTTTGGGGATTAGTGTTGATGCCGTAAAACAAGGGTGGGCTGAAGGGAAAACCTTATCTGAAATAGCCACAGCCAACGGTATAAGCGAAACCGATCTTCAAGAGAAAATGAAGTCAGCCGCTAAGCAAAAATTGGCCAATCAGCTCAAATCTTTAGTGGATAAAGGGGTGATCACTCAAGCTCAAGCTGATCAAAGATTGAAAGTCGACCAGGAACGAATAGATAATAGGACTGGCAAGGGTCATGGAAGAGGGTTCCGTGGAGGGTGGTTCTAGCAGAAGCTAAAAAAGGAAAGTAAAAAACAATAATTTGGAACGCTAACCCCCGTTATGAGCGGGGGTTTATCAATGAAATAATATGCTTGGATTTTTGTAATAATTTATATACATATGCAAAGAATACTTATTTTTGTTAAAAAACATAAGATTATCGGGGGGTTACTCATTGTCGCCATTATAGGCGGCTATTTTTGGTACCAAAAAACCCACTCCACTACTGCCCAAGCTCAGTATGTAACGGGGGTCGCAGAAAAAACGACAATCGCAGTATCCGTCTCAACTTCCGGCCAAGTATCGGCGGAAAATCAGATTGACCTGAAACCTGGTGGGACAGGAGCTTTAACCTCAGTCAATGTTAAAGCTGGCGATCAAGTTAAAGCTGGCCAAGTTATAGCTGTGGTGGATCAAAGCAACAACAACGTATTGTTAGCACAGGCTCGCGCTTCTGTTCTCCAGGCCCAGGCTAATTACGATAAGCTCATTGCCGGACTCACGGGCAGTGATTTGACGGCAGCCCAAAAAACTGTGACGGATGCGCAAAAAGCTATCGATAATGCCAAAGAAAATGTTGAGAAAGCAAAACGTGATTACAACACTACCGTAACAGAACAGCAACAGGCTGTGGACAAAGCTTACAATACTTTATTAAATTCAGGTTTAACGGTAGTGTCTAATAATTTATTATCTACAGCCACTATGACTTTGAGCGGAAGTTATACGGGCACTACGGAAGGTCAATACGCGATAAGCCTCTACGATACAACAGGTGCCGGTATATATTACAGTGTCTCTGGTTTAGGTAGTCAATCCGACTCTGTGAACCGAGGATTTGCTCGACCTCTGGGCAACGGACTTTACATTACATTTGGAACAAGTGGTACCCTTTATTCATTCACAACCTTAACCATTGATGTGCCAAATAAAACTTCCAGCGCATATTACACTAATCTCAGTGCGTATAATAGTTCTCTGTCAAATCAAACAAAAGCTATCCAAACAGACCAAGACGCTATTGATTCAGCAGAGGATGCTGTGGTGGATGCAGAAGAAAATCTGGCGGATGCTAAGCTTGTTTTTGAAGAAAAATTAGCCCCAGCTGATAACGCGGACGTAACTTCTGCCAAAGCATCTCTGCTTTCGGCCCAAGCCTCCCTCCAATCAGCCTCGAATAATTATAATAATAACAATTTAAAAGCCGCTTTCGACGGGATTGTAGCTGTCCTTAACAATAAAAAGGGAGATCAGGTTACAGCGGCTACAGTCGTTGCCACAATTATCACTAAACAACAGTTGGCCACCGTCTCGGTAAATGAAGTTGACGCTGCAAAAATCAAAATTGGACAGAAAGCAACCCTGACATTTGATGCCATTGAGGACTTAAGTCTCACGGGACAGGTTGTAGAAGTAGGTGCTTTAGGTACTACAAGCCAAGGAGTTGTAAGTTATACTGTGAAGATCGGCTTTGACACTCAGGATGAAAGTGTTAAGCCCTCAATGAGCATATCTGCAGACATAATTATAGATGTTAAAACTGATGTTTTGGCTGTACCCAGCTCTGCCGTGAAAACCAGTGGAAATATGAAGTATGTTCAAACACTTGACTCAAACCGCCAACCTCAAAATCTGCCGGTTGAAGTGGGAATCTCTAATGATACTATGACAGAAATAGTATCGGGCATTGTAGCGGGAGACCAGATAGTAACCCAAACTATTAATCCTAATTCCACTGGCGCCGCAAGTTCTGGCTCGACCCAAATTCCGGGCTTAGGTGGAGGCACTGGTCGCGGACAAACCGGTGGTGGCGGACAGTTTTTTCAAGCTCGTTAATTTAATTGCATGATTGAATGTCAGAATATTTATAAGACTTACGTTAACGGTGATGTAGAAACTAAAGTTTTGAAAGATGTT
Organism: Candidatus Doudnabacteria bacterium RIFCSPHIGHO2_12_FULL_48_16; assembly: GCA_001780035.1. Classification (GTDB taxonomy): domain Bacteria; phylum Patescibacteriota; class Doudnabacteria; order UBA920; family O2-02-FULL-48-8; genus WO2-49-40. Next base: position 86,005 of record MFEY01000004.1, on the reverse strand, counting down.
TCTTTTACAATCAAAGATGGAGAATTTGTCGCCATTATGGGACCTTCAGGAAGTGGTAAATCAACGATGATGCATATTTTGGGGGCCTTGGACACGCCTTCTAAGGGGAAGTATATTTTGGATGGCCAGGATGTTTCGACTTTGACTGATGATGAACTAGCAGTTATCCGTCGCCAAAAAATTGGTTTTGTTTTCCAATCTTTTAATCTTCTCCCCAGAGCAACAGTACTCAGGAATGTCGCATTACCGTTAGTTTACGCAGGGATAGATAACATGGAACGAGAAGAGCTCGCAAAGAAAGCCTCGCTTCAGGCAGGTTTGGATGAATCAAGGTTCTATCATTTATCAAACCAGCTTTCGGGAGGACAGATGCAAAGAGTCGCGATTGCCCGAGCCTTAGTAAATAATCCGACATTGCTTTTGGCGGATGAGCCGACTGGTAATTTGGACACCAAGACCGGAGACATAGTTTTAGGCACATTCCAGCGCCTCAATGACCAAGGCCATACCATCATTCTTATCACCCACGAACCTTACGTTGCCCGGCACGCTGACCGCATAATTCAAATCCGAGACGGACAGATTTTAAGTGACGAAGAGAATAAAGATAAAAAAATATTTAATTCCGATTCAGATGAAAACTAGGGACATATTTCAAGAAAGTTATACCGCCCTAGCGGCAAATAAGGTCCGTACCGCGCTGACAATGCTGGGTATAGTTATCGGAATTGGTTCGGTTATCGCCATGGTCGGAATTGGCCAAGGTGCGCAAGGATCAATTGAAGCCAACATTCAATCTATCGGCTCTAACTTAATTACCGTCTCTTCTGGGGTTCAGCGAACAACGGGGGCTGCTGTAAGTGGTGGCTTAGGGAGCGCTCAGACTTTAACCCAGGAAGATGCGGATGCTCTTAAGGAAGAGTTGACTAATATTAAAGCCGTCAGTCCCGAATTGTCCCGACGTTATCAGGTTACAGCTAAAGGCACAAACACTAATACTCAAGTTATTGGGGCAGAAACGGGTTACCCCACAGTGAGAAACCTTAATATTGATAGTGGTTCTTTTTTAAACGATGAGCAGGTAAAAAATGCCTCCAAAGTTGCAGTGTTGGGGCCAACCACCCGAGACACTTTGTTTGGTGAGGGCACTGATCCCATAGGCCAGACTATCAGAATCAACGGCACTCAGTTCAAGGTGATCGGCGTTACCCAAGCCAAGGGAGGCAGTGGCTTTACTAACCAAGATGATATGATTTTCGTTCCTATCTCGGCTTCTCAGCGTTACTTGGTTGGCCTAAGCGCTTCGGGCAAAGCCTATGTCAGCTCGATCGCTGTTTCGGCTGAAAATCCCGAGGTGATGACTGAGGTCCAGAATCAGGTCACACAAATAATGCTACAAAGGCATAACATGAGCGATATTGCCACAGCCGATTTCACCGTTCAAAATCAATCTGATTTAGTTTCAGCGGCCTCGAGCGTCACGGAAACCTTGACCATTCTATTGGCTTCAATAGCCGGCATTTCTTTATTAGTCGGCGGAATCGGAATTATGAATATGATGCTTACTACCGTTACAGAACGGACACGAGAAATAGGCCTTAGAAAAGCAATTGGAGCAACCCGTTCGGACATTAATTTCCAATTTTTAACCGAAGCAATTATTTTGACATTCGTGGGAGGAGGGATTGGCGTTATTTTTGGGTGGGCGGTTTCTCTCATAGCATCGAATTTTGGGATAACCAGTCAGATCGATTATACTTCAGTGCTACTAGCTTTTGGGGTATCAGCGGGGATAGGTGTCATTTTTGGTTATTATCCGGCAAGGCGCGCGTCCAGGCTTAATCCCATCGAAGCTTTGAGATACGAATAATTAATTAAGTTATTAATGGAAAGGAAAAAATATGAATAAGAAAAATATTGTGATAATTGCTGTAGTAGCAATTGCGGTCGCGGGTGGTGCGTTTTATGGCGGCATGACTTATGTCAAAGGAAAAACTCCGGCTGGGAATTTTCCAGCCGGTCAAAATTTAACAGCCGAGCAACGCCAGCAATTTATGCAAAACGGTGGTGGTTTTGGCGGAGGTAGTATGCGTGGCGCTAACGCCGCGGGCGGTTTTGCTGGAGGGGAAATTATCAGCATGGACGACAAGAGTATTACGGTTAAGCTTGCAGATGGCGGATCAAAAATAATTTTTCTATCTGAGAATACAACCGTCTCAAAAATGACAGACGGGACCAAAGATGATCTAGTTGTTGGGAAGCAGGTTACCGTTAATGGAACCGCTAACAGCGATGGCAGCGTTACCGCGCAAACCGTCCAGATACGACCAAGCGTAGCAGCAACGGGACAAGCAAATTAATTTCCTGTTGCCTTGTTTAATAACCCTATCTTACTAGAGCCTCAAAATTCTAGGTATAATAAAGACACAAAACACAGGGCTTAAGGACTGTCTCATTCTTTGTCATAGACCCCGACCCACATGCCTAAAATCGCCCTCTACCAGAACGCTCAAATATCCCTTATAATACCTCTGAACAGGTGGTACTAGACCTGAGTACACCGCCAAGAAAATTAGTTATCGAGCGATCAACACGGTAGTTTTTATAAACTGAGTTAGATACATTATTCATGAAAGATTTTATTCAAATAGTTTTAGCTGCACTTTTAAGTTCGGGTTTGACTTATTTTTTTGGGATTCGTAAATTACGCACCGAGGCTGAATTAAGGTTTAAGGCCGAAAGATATAGTAAATTAATCGAGCCCTTATCTGCATTTCTAAGTAATAATCCTGAAGAGCATACGTTGATAGTACTTAATGACACATTCTTTTTTTCTTCTGATAATGTTGTTCGAGAAGTCTTGAAGTTTAATAAATTATATAATCAACGAGAAAAACAATTTTCTGAGGGACGACAGGGTAAAATCATCCAACTTACGGCTGAAGATGTGAAGCCGCTGATTAAGGCTATCCGAAATGAATTTGGTCTAGAGTCAAAATCCCTTGACGAAGAAGAACTGCGTTTTTTTCAAAAGCCAACGAAATAATCCGACCCACGTGCCCTAAATTGTCCTTTATTCGAATTTTTAAAATCCTTTATGATACCTCTGAATAGAGGCGGCACCAGACTCAGGTACACCGCCAGTTAGAAAAAGCTAAGATCATAATAAATATTATTAAATTTTATTAAATATGGGAGAACTTAAAGATTCTGGCAATCACAACCCTGAACAAGAAGACGCGTCGGTTATTATACATGTCGACCGTAATATGCCGCTTATGGCTGGAGAACCCGTCGGCAGGCCGCGACATCCGGAGTTAGCTAACACTGGTCCATCCGAGTATGATAGTAAATCATTACAGTTTTGGTCCTATACAGATGATCGCACTAGACCTAGAGCCAAGATAAGAGATATTTACAACTACTTTAAAGACCAAGGCCGTCTGGCTGATTGTGGAGATATGCGAGATCTCAAAGCTCTTTTGCCACAGTCAGTTCGTTCTTTAAATAAAGATTTTCAGGGAAAAGCAATTTTTTTTAAAGTCAATAACTATAGAAGATGATGATACTGACGCAGGCTTCATCCCTTGCCTAGTTGAGCCAATTATGGCAGGTGATATTGGTCTGCAGTATAGATGGCTGGCTCTTGATGATTTTTGGAATGGAGAGCAGGTCACCACGTTTTCTAAAGATAAGATCAAGTAAATATACTTATTGGTTAGCCATGCGCAGCGGAAAGGGCCCAGACTTCGCTGGCGCCGGCGCGTTTGAGGATTTTTGCCAGCTCATTGACGGTCGATCCTGATGTGACAACGTCGTCTACGATCAGGATTTTTTTATTAATCGGATCACCGATGATTGAAAATGCGTTATCCAGGTTTTTTTTCCGTTCCTCGGCGGACAGTTTGATTTGCGGCTTGGTGAATTTGCCGCGGACCACCAGCTTAAGGTCGCACGGGATTTGCAGCTTTTCCGCCAATGCAGCGATCAACAATTCGGCCTGGTTGAATCCCCGCCAGTTGTAGCGCCTCGGATGCAGGGGGACCGGGATGATTGTAAACTCTCCGAAATACTCGTCCAGCCCCTGCCGATTAACCGTTTCGACTATCAGGTCAGCCAAAGGTCGGGCTAATTCGAAGACAAAATTATATTTGAAGGTTTCAATGATTTTAGCAACATTGGGATCACGGTAAGGAGCGGCGGCCAAAGCTCCGTCAGCGGTATTTTTTGAAATGCAATCCGGATGAGTTTTGCCAAACGGGGAAGGCTTTTGGCAGCCGATACATTGCTGCTGATCCAGGCGGGGGAGTTGGGCTTGGCACTGGGCGCACAAAAAAGTTTGATCCGCCCCGCAGATTAAGCAGGAAATAGGAAAAATTAGGTCAAGCAAGTCTTGCCCAAGTTTTTTGAAATTCTTGGTCAGCCCCATGTTTATTTATAAATTTTATTTCAGGCTTTGGCCAGTTCGATTTGGCGGATCGTAATTTTTTCGTTCTCAATGCCGACCCGGACCTCGTTCATCTCCGCCAGTTCCCCGGTGATTATTTGCTCGGCGAGCGGGTCCTCGATCAATTCCTGGATATTGCGGCGGATCAGCCGGGCCCCCTGGTTGGGATCATAGCTTTTTTCCGCAACCAGCTTCACGGTTTCGCGGTCAAATAACAAATGGATATTTTGCTGTTTAAGCATCCGGCTGGATAGCTGCTCCAGTTCGATCAGAGTGATTTTTTTAATTTCTTCCATTCCGAGCGGGCGGAAAACCACGGTTTTGTCGATCCGGTTTAGCAGTTCCGGCCGCATGGCGCCTTTTAGCGAATCCAGCACTTGGTTTTTGACCCGGTCATATTCGGCCTCCGCCCGCTTGCGGGCATCCGCGCTGTCTTCATCGTTGCGCTCCTGGGCAAAACCGAACCCGCCGGCCTGCCTGGTCAAATCAGACATGCCGATGTTGGAAGTCATAATGACGATGGTGTTGCGGAAGTTGATCCGTTTGCCCGCCGCATCGGTCAGTTCGCCTTCTTCCAGGATTTGGAGGAGGATATTGAATACGTCCGGATGGGCCTTTTCGATTTCATCAAACAGAACAACGGCATATGGTTTGCGACGGACCTCTTCGGTTAAGCGGCCCCCTTCTTCATAGCCGACATAGCCGGCCGGGGCGCCCACTAAGCGGGCGACATTGTGCCGTTCCATGAACTCCGACATATCAACGCGGATCAGCGCGTCAATGCTTTCGAACACTTCGAGCGCCAAAGTTTTGGCTGTTTCGGTTTTCCCCACTCCGGTCGGGCCGAGGAATAGGAACGAGGCAATGGGCCGGCGCGGTGACGTAATGCCGGCGCGGGAGCGCCGGACGGCCGAGGCGATGACCCGGACAGCTTCGTCCTGGCCGACGATGCGGCCCTGGAGAATTTTTTCCAATCCGATCAGTTTTTTACTTTCGGATTTCAGCAGTTTGACCAGGGGAATTTTGGTAATTTTGGCCACGGTGTGAGCGATGTCATCGGCGGTAATCTGGATCGAGCTGCCCGTTTTGCGATTCAAGGCTTTTTGATATTCCAGCTTTTGCTTTTTGAGCTTGTCTTCCTGGGATTTGAGATGCAGGGCAGTGGTAAAATCCTGGAGCATGACGGCCTTGGTTTTTTCTTCTTCCAGTTTTTTGAGTTCAGCGTCAATTTTTTTGACTACGCGAAGATTGCGCGTTTTGACATTTTGGGTTTTGGTAAACGCGGCGGTTTCGTCGATTAAATCCAAAGCCTTGTCCGGCAGGAACCGGTCAGTAATGTAGCGGGAGGAAAGGTCGACAGCCGCTTTGATAGCGCTGTCGGCGATTGAAAGGTTGTGATGCCGTTCATAATTTTCCCGCAGGCCCAGGAGGATTTCGATTGATTCTTCGTTGGATGGTTCCTCGACCAAAATCGGCTGGAACCGGCGCTCCAGGGCGGCGTCATGCTCAATGTGTTTTTTGTATTCTGCCAGGGTCGTCGCCCCAATCACACGAATTTCGCCGCGCGCCAGCGCCGGCTTGAGAATATTGGCGGCATCTAAGGATCCGGTGGTGGCGCCAGCACCGACGATCGTGTGCAGCTCGTCAATAAACAGGATGATGTTGGGATTATCTCTGACTTCATCGATGACTTGTTTAAGGCGTTGCTCAAATTCCCCGCGGAACATCGAGCCCGCCACCACCAGGGCCATATCCAGAGTCAGGATTTTTTTATCAATCAAAGTATCCGGAACTTCGCCTTTGGCGATCGACAGAGCCAGTCCTTCGACAATGGCGGTTTTGCCGACTCCGGGTTCGCCGATCAGGACCGGATTGTTTTTAGTCCGGCGGTTAAGGATGCTGATCAGCCGTTCGATCTCGCTCTTGCGGCCAATGACCGGATCAATCTTGCCGCGCATCGCTTTCTTGGACAGGTCGGTGGAGAAATAATCCAAAGCCGGAGTTTTGCTGGATTTTTCGGGTATTGTCGCTTCGGCGGTTTCATCCGCATTCATTAAATCGGGGAAGCGGGCGACGTTTTCAAAGATCGTAACCAGATTTTTCCGCAATTCCGAGGCGGAAACCCGCAGGCCCAGCAGGATGCTTTTGGCTTCGTCATTTTCCATATCCGTAATGGCGTAAAGGAAATGCTCCGTCCCGATAAATTGATACTGGTATTTGTGCGCGGTCACCGCAGCTTTTTCAATCACTTCCCGCAGGTTATTGGACAGCTTGGGCTGCCATTTGTCGGTAATCGAACCCAGATTGATGCGGATAATTTCCTGCTTGATCGTTTCGTTGCTGACTTTGTTCTTGAGTAAAATTTCCGAAGCAAATGAAGCCCTTTCTTCCACAATGCCATACAGAAGATGCTCCGTCCCGATATGGTCGTGGTGGAGATCTTCGCTCAATCGCTGCGAAGTGATCAAAGCGTTTTTGGCGCGGCTGGATAGCCGTTCTAATATGAATGAGAAGTGATTCATCCCGTTAGAAATCCAGTAATAATTATTTTTATACGATTTGCCCGTGAAATGTTCTTGTTTGTTAGTTATATTGCATTAAACAAGATTTCTAACGGGATTCATAAATTGAGCTATACTATACTTATATTATACCAAATATGTCAAGAATGATGAATCCCGTTAGAAATTGGTAAAAGCCCTGCTAATTTGATGTTTTATATTCAACGGGTCGAATTCTACTAATCGATTATTATATTAAAGTATTTTTAACGGGATGAATGCCTACGAAAAAGCGGTCGGTTTGCTCAAAATTCGCCCGCATTATTCCGGCGAACTGGCAAAAAAACTTACTCTCCGTGGTTTTAAACGCCAAGAAGTGGACGAAGTTATCAACCGATTACATGACAGCGGGATGCTTAATGATGCCCAATTCGCGGAAACTTTTTTGGCGAATTTGATCCGGTTTAAAACGTTTGGTTTCTATGGCTTAAAGGTTAAACTAATGCAGCGGGGGATGGCAAGCCAGGATGCGGAAGTTTTGCTAAAGGAAAATTTATCATTGGAGCAAGAACAAGAAATCGCGGAGCGACTTTTGGAAAAGCTACAAGGGAAGACCCTCTCTGTCCAGTCCCAGGACAGTGGGGCTGGACATCTCTCCCAGAGGGAGAGAGAAAATTTGAAGATGACAAATGTAAAACTCGCCCAAAAATTGTCCAGAAAAGGCTTTCGGAGCGAGGTAATCAGCTCATTGCTTCGAGCCGCTTGATGCGGTCCTCAATCGGCGGATGGGTGTTGAACAGGCTGGCAATTTTTTGGGCCTTGAAGGGATTGGCAATGTAGAGATGGGCTGTGGCTTTGTTCGCCACTTCCAGCGGTTCGCGATCGGCGGCAATTTTTCGCAATGCTCCCGCCAACCCTTGCGGATAGCGAGTCAGCAGCACTCCGGAAGCGTCAGCCAGATATTCGCGCTTGCGGGAAATTGCCAGTTGAATCAAAGTTGCCGCCAGGGGCGAAAGGATGGCCAGAATCAGACCGATAATGGCGAATACGGCCGTGGCTTGATTATGATCATTGCTACGCTTGCGCCCGCCCCAGAAGCTGATCCGCAGCATCCAGTCGGATAGGAGCGTAATAATGCCGACCAGAACCACGATGATGGTGGAAAGACGAATATCGTAGTTGCCGATGTGGGAAAGCTCGTGGGCCATAACGCCTTCCAGCTCCTGCTTGGTTAATTGGCTCCGGAGGCCGGTGGTAACGCAAAGGACAGCATGGTGGGGGTTGCGGCCGGTGGCAAATGCATTAAGCGCCGTATCCTCGATTAAATAAACTTTTGGCGTCGGCAAGCCGGCTGTAATCGCCAGATTTTCCACGGTCCGGTAAAGCTCGGGATCATCGGCGCGCTTAACTTCGCGGGCTTTTGACATGGCCAGTACGATTTTATCCGAGTAAAAATAACTGGTCAGGCTCATGAGAACGGACAGGCCAACGGCCAGGGGCAATAGCTGCGGCATATCCAGATTTTTGGAAAATACAAAGCCGAGCCCGATAATCAGGACCAGAAAGAATGTAATCAGTAACACGGTTTTGCGCTTGTTTGACGAAATCTCTGTATATACCATTGGGAATTAAAACTCAATTGCGAATTAACGGATTACGGATTTAATTCGTAATTCGCAATCCGTAATTTTGCAATTTTAAATTAGAATTTGACGTTCACGGGTTGGCCTTCGGGACCTTTTTCATCGATGTCGAAAAAAGTCTTGGCGGTAAATCCGAGCATGCTGGCAAACAGATTGGTGGGAAAAGTTTGCAGCTTGGTATTGTAGTCTCGGACCATGCCGTTGTAGAACCGCCGCGCTGCCTGAATTTTGTCTTCCGTATCGGTTAGATCGGACTGCAGGCTCAGGAAGTTTTGGTTGGCTTTCAGTTCCGGATAGTTTTCCGCCACCGCAAACAGGGAGCGGATCGTCTGGCTCAGTTGGTTTTCCGCCGCCAGTTTTTGGCCCGGATTCGGCGCGGACATAGCCGCCGCCCGCGCGTCCGTGACTTTGGTAAACACCGAGTCCTCGTGCTTGGCATAGCCCTTCACCGTATTGACCAAGTTCGGGATCAGATCGTATCGGCGCTTTAATTGCACTTCGATATCCGACCAGGCTTCGTCGACCCGGTTCCGGCTGTGCACCAGGGTGTTATAAATTCCAATAAATGCCAGGACCACCACGGCAATGATAATCAATAATATATACATAAATTTATCCTTTCAGGTTCATTATAGGTGTGGTATAATAAAAAGGCAAAATTTCCATTTTTTATGAATATTACCCCAGAAGAAGTTGACCGAATCGCCAAGCTGGCGCGGCTCAATTTCGATCAAACGCAGAAAAAAAAATTACAAGAGGAACTATCGTCCATTTTGGATTACGTCGGCCAGTTAAAGAGCATTGAAAGCAAGGTTCCTCTGGCCGCTAACCATGATCCGGCGGCGGTTAATTTGATGCGGGACGATGTGGTGGTGGTGACGGCCGATCCGGAAGAATTTTTGGCCCAATCACCGGACCGACAAGGGAACTTTGTAAAAGTGAAATCAATTTTAGAGTGACTTAACCGTTTGTTCCCTCCCCTTGAGAGGGGAGGGGAGATTTAAACAGAAGATATACCAAATGGATTTTACCGATTTAACTGTTAAATCCGCCGCCGAACTTTTGGCGCACAAAAAAATCTCAGCCAAAGAGTTGTTTGAGATGTCTTTGAAGCGGATCCGGCAGGTGGATGACAAGATCCACGCTTTTTTGTATGTCGCACAAGAGCAAGCCAAGCAACAAGCTGTCGAAGCCGATCAGCTGATAGCTGATGGCGAAGGATTTGCCCTGACCGGCATTCCATACGCGGTCAAAGACAACATTTTGGTCAAAGGCATGCAGGCAACGGCCGGGTCAAAAATTTTGGAAAATTACAAGGCCACTTACGACGCCACCGTTATAAAAAAGCTCCAACTAGAGAACCCGGTCATAATGGGGAAGACTAATCTGGATGAATTTGGTATGGGGGTCTCTACTGAAAATTCGGCCTTTGGCCCGACGAAAAACCCTTATGATTTAACCCGGGTGCCTGGCGGCTCTTCGGGTGGCTCAGCCGCCGCAGTGGCTGCCGGCGAAGTTTTATTCGCTTTGGGAACTGATACCGGAGGTTCCTCCCGCCAACCCGCATCTCTTTGCGGAGTGGTTGGCTTCAAGCCCACTTATGGACGAGCTTCGCGTTATGGATTGATCCCCTTGGGCTCATCTTTGGATCAGCCGGGAGTTCTGGCCAAAACAGTGGAAGATGCCGCAATCGTTTTTCAAATTATGGCCGGATCGGATGTGCATGATAGCACGACACTGCCGAAACCCGTTCCTGATTATTCGGCATTCCTAAAACCGGACGTGAAAGGTCTGCGGGTGGGCGTCCCGAAGGAATATTTTATCGAGGGCATTCAGCCGGAAGTGAGACAAATTGTCGAGCAGGGGATTGCGAAGTTTCAAGATCTCGGGGCAATTGTGGAAGAAATGAGCTTGCCCAATGCCATGCACGCCTTGTCAGCCTATTATATAATTTTACCCGTAGAAATTTCAGCCAACCTTTCCCGATACGACGGTATCCGATACGGTTTGTCGGTTCCGGGGAAAAATTTAGAGGAAGGGTATTTTCAAACTCGGTCTCAAGGTTTCGGGGCGGAAGTCAAACGGCGAATCATGATTGGCACCTATGCTTCGTCCGCCGGTTATTACGATGCTTATTATAAAAAAGCCAAACAGGTTCAAGTTTTGATCAAACAGGATTTTGCCCGGGCTTTTGAGAGATACGATTTGATTGTGACGCCAACTTCGCCCAGCACCGCTTTTAAATTTGGAGAAAAAACCGCTGATCCAATTCAAGCCTACCTCGAAGATATTTTTACCGTGGCCTTAAATATTGCCGGTGTCCCGGGGTTAGTGGTTCCGGCCGGCCTGACCAGCCAAGGTTTGCCAGTCGGTTTGCAAATCATTGCTCCACATTTTGCCGAAGAAAAATTGTTTTGGGCCGGCCACGCCCTGGAGCAGGCATTGAATTTGAAATTAAAACCGAACTTATGAACCCCGTTAGATTTTTCGTGAATTTAAATTTTGCCGGAATAATAGTTTTAAAACCATGATTATTAAAAAAAATAAATTATTAAAGAAATCTAACGGGGTGAAAAAATCTATCCTGCTACTGACGGTTTTGATTTTAGTCATGATGCCGCTGCTGGTTCAGGGCGCCAACCCCTGCACGGCCGAAGGCTTGCAGGCCAACAGCAACGATTTCAATACGCTGCCCAAATGCATTAACCAAATTTACGTCTGGTCCCTCGGCCTTTCGTCCCTGCTGGCGGTATTGATGGTGGTGCTGGGCGGCTATTACGTCATGACCTCAGCCGGCAACGCTGAACAAGCGACCAAAGGTAAGGAATACATTTGGGGGGCGGTCATCGGACTGGTTCTGTTGTTTACCGCTTATTTGCTCTTGCGGGTGATTAATCCGGATTTGATTAACCTCCGGTTTGGCAATCCGGCCTGCGTCAAAAATGGTCAAAAAACTGCCGCCACCACGGCTGCCGCTTGCAAAGCAAGTGGTGGTGACTGGAGTTTGTTTTATGTCGAGCCGCCAGTGACCAATCCAAACTCTCAATAAAATGAAATACGAACCAGTCATCGGACTTGAAGTCCATGTTCAACTAAAAACTAAATCTAAGATGTTTTGCGGCTCCCCGAACGCTGAAGCGGCCGAGCCGAATGTTCATATCTGTGAGCTCTGCACCGGCCAACCGGGGACTTTGCCGGTCATCAACCGCGAAGCGGTTGAAAAATCCCTGAAGGTCGGGTTGGCTTTGAATTGCGAAATTGCCGAGTATTCCAAATTTGACCGCAAGAATTATTTTTATCCCGATTTACCGAAGGGCTATCAGATTTCGCAATTCGATATGCCGATCAATGGCCGCGGACAAATGACAATTACAATGACCAATGGGGACACCCGAACGATTGGAATCACCCGCGCGCATCTGGAAGAAGATGCCGGTAAATTAATGCACCCCGCCGGGGCCGACTACAGTTTGGTGGATTACAACCGCGCTGGCACGCCGCTGTTGGAAATCGTTTCGGAGCCGGATATCCGGTCGGCCGAAGAAGCCAAGGTTTATTTGCAGGAACTGCAAAACATCATGCGCTACCTGGGCGTCTCCGATGCCGATATGGAGAAGGGCCATTTGCGCTGTGATGCCAACGTCAGCTTGCGCAAAATTGGCGAGAGCGGGTTTCCGCCCTACAAAGTGGAAGTCAAAAATATGAATTCTTTTAAAGCCGTGGCCAATGCCATTGAATATGAGATCAAACGGCAGGCTGAACTTTTGGACCAGGGCCAAACGCCGGCGCGGGAAACCCGCGGCTGGGTCGATGACAAGGCGATTACGGTTTCGCAACGGTCGAAAGAAGAATCCCAGGACTACCGCTATTTCCCGGAGCCGGATTTGCCCATCATGCAGTTTACCAAGGCCTATCTGGAGGAGTTGCGCCGCGACTTGCCGGAACTGCCAAAGGCCCGCAAGGAGCGGTTTATGAGTGATTATTCGTTGTCTGATAAGGACGCATACACGTTGGTGGCTTACAAAGAACTCGCTAATTATTTTGAGCACGTGATATCAGAATTAGATGAGTGGCTGCAGGTTGAAAAGCAGGCCGATGATGGCAAATACGGATTTGCCGCTGCCAACTGGATTTTGGGCAATTTTTTGGCCGCGCTCAACGAGTGCAAAATGCTGCCGCAAGATTCGAAAGTGACCCCAGAAAATTTTGCCGAGTTGATCAAATTGATCCGTCAGGGCAAGGTTTCCAACCTCGCCGCCAAAGATGTCTTCGCCAAAATGTTTGCAACAGGTGAAGACCCGTCCAATATTTTGGATGAGCTGGGTCTGGCTCAAGTCTCGGATGAAGGCTTGATTTTGGACGTGGTCCGAAAAGTGATTGCGGAAAACCCCAAGGGTGTCGAGGACGCCAAAACCAAAGGCGAAAAGGCGTTCGGTTTTCTGGTCGGCCAGACCATGAAAGAACTGAAAGGCAAAGGCAACCCGCAAGTGATCAACGAAATTCTGAAAAAAGAATTACAGAGTTAACGCAACCCTGAACTTGCCTGCCCGTCCCTTTGGCGGGATTCAGGGTCTCAGTCTTAAATCAGAGATCCTGACCTGCGTCAGGATTGCGAGTATTTCTTAATGAGCCGTTCGGCTTGTTTTTGATTTTTAATCCACTTGATTCGCGAGTCGGTTTTGAACCAGGTCATTTGGCGTTTGGCGAATTTATGAATCCCGTTTTTGAGTTGGAGCATCATTTCGTCATAAGTCAGTTTATTTTGCAGATAAAGCGAAACAAAGTGATATTCCAAACCAAACTCTTGCAAGCGCTTCCACGAAACTCCTAGCTTGCGGAGTTTTTTTACTTCGCCGATTAGGCCCGCTTTGAGCCGTAGTTCCAATCGCGCGTCGATAAGTTTATAAAGCTTAGCCAAGTCTTTTTTGATCCCAAGAATGAGCGCCTCAGGGTGAGCTCTGCGGGATGAGAGAGCGGGTACAGGTTTACCGGTGGATTTGATGATTTCAATCGCTCGGATTAAGCGCCGAGGGTTGTGCGGGTCAATGTTTTTGGCTCTTCTTGGATCCAGTTTTTTCAGCATAGCGAAAAGCTGGGTCGTGGTTTTATTACGTAATTGATTGCGTAATTTGAAATTTGGCGCAACCCCCGGGATTTGAAGGTCGTCAATCGTGGCGTAAATGTAAAACGGCGTGCCGCCGACCAAAAACGGCAATTTCTTTTTGGCTTGGATTTTTTGAATCGCTTTTTGGGCGAGCGGTTTAAATTCCGCCACGGTAAATTGTTTTTTGGGCGAGGCAACGTTGAGCAAATGATGGGGGATTAGTTGTTGTTCTTTTTTGGTGACCTTACCCGTCCCCAGGTCCATGCCTTTATAAACTTGTCGCGAGTCAGCGGAAATAATCTCGCCCTTGAACTTTCGGGCGAGTTTGATGGCGAGGGATGATTTACCGGAGGAAGTAGGGCCAAGAATGACTATGAGTTTATTGGATTTAAGCATAAGCAGATTGTCTTTGCGAGCGAGCGCCAATGAGTATTAACTATCGCGCGAGCGAAGCAATCTCTGTTCAAGAATGAGATTGCTTCGTCGGCGCCTAAGATAAAGCAAGGCGATAAAGCGCCTCCTCGCAAAGACAGTTATTTTTTCTTTTTGGCAAGTTTTAAACCGGCGAATTTTGAAGGTCGCTTTAAAGACGCGCCGTGGACTTTCATGCGCGGGCGTTTTTTGAGCTCGCGTTTTTCCGCCTTAAGATAGCCTTCGGGTTTTGATTTCCTCACGGATTTTGTCGATAAATTGATTGAGTTTCATGACGCCCAAGTCTTTCTGATTGCGTGCTCGGACCGCCACGGATTTGGCTTCCACTTCTTTTTCACCCACAATCAGCATGTAAGGCACTTTTTCCATTTCCGCCCCGCGGATTTTTTTGCCGACGGACTCGGAGCGGTCATCGAGTTCGACTCGGATCTGCTCAGTAGCAAGCTCAGTAGCAAGCTCATGAGCATACTCATTCTGCTTGTCCGTGATGGGCAATATTTTGACCTGGACCGGGGCGAGCCAGACCGGGAAGGCGCCAGCGAAGTGTTCGATAGCGACGCCAAAGAATCTTTCAGGGGAACCTACCAAGGCGCTGTGAATCATTATTGGAATGGCTTTTTGGCCGTGTACGTCAGTATATTCCAGTCCAAACCGCTCCGGCATATTAAAATCCAGCTGAATGGTTGATAATTGCCATTCGCGACCCAGTGAGTCTTTGACGATTAAGTCCATCTTGGGACCGTAGAAGGCAGCCTCGCCTTCGGCTTTTTTATAATCAAGTTTTCTTTTTTGCAGTAGCTCTTCCAGAAGTTTCTGGGATTTCTGCCAGACCTCATCACTGCCCAAATAAGCGTCTTTGTTATTTTCGTCGCGCAAGGAGAATCTGATGTAGTAGTTCAGACCATAAGTTTTCATGGCTTTTTCTATAGCTTGCAGCAGGAGATCAAACTCTTGTTCGATTTGGTCTTCGCGGCAAAAACAATGGGCATCGTCCTGAGAAAAAGAGCGTAACCTGGTTAGACCCGAAAGCTGTCCGGGTTTTTCGTCACGGTATAACATAGCCAAGTCAGCCAGTTTTATGGGAAGATCTTTATAGCTACGCGGACGAGAAGCATAGATTTGCGTATGCTGCGGACAATTCATGGGTTTCATGAAATATTCTTCTTCCGAATAGTGAGAAACAACTCGGAACATACCATCGTGGAATTTGTCGTAATGCCCGGAAATTTTAAACAATTGTCCTTTATTGATTTGTGGGGTTTGGACTTCCAGATAGCCCATGTCTTTTCTGAGCGCGCGGGAAAAGTTTTTGATTTCATAAAGCGTCTCTGTGCCTTTGGGGGTATAAAGCGGCAAGCCCGGGCCAACCAATTCCGAGAACACAAAGAGGTCTAATTCTTTGCCGAGTTTTTTGTGGTCTCTTTTTTTGGCTTCTTCCAGCATGAACAAATGCTGATCCAGTTCTTCTTTAGTTGGAAAAGCTGTCGCGTAGATGCGGGTTAGCATTTTATTCTTTTCCGAACCGCGCCAATAAGCGCCGGCGATGGAGAGCAATTTGAAGTGCTGTAATTCTTTTTTTGGATTGTCCACGTGGCCGCCGCGGCAGAGATCCCAGTAATCGCCGGATTTGTAGAAAGTGAGCTTTTCGCCCTTGCCACTGAATTCATCTACAAGCTCGTGTTTGTAAGGATTGCCTGGATATTCTTTTTTGGCATCGTCGGCGGATAATTCATGGCGTTCAAAACCGTCCCAGGTTTTGACTATCTGTTTCATGGTCTTTTCGATCTTCGGAAAATCTTTTTCCGAGACCTGCCTGCCGGCAGGCAGGTCGGCCTGGTCGAATTCAAAGTCAAAGTAAAAACCATCTTCGATCGAGGGACCGATCGCACGCTTGGTGTTCGGCCACATTTTCATGACAGCCGCAGCCAAAAGATGGGCAGCGGAATGGCGAAGGTTGTCTAACTGATTGTGTTCTTTCATAAGATTTAAGATTGGAGATTAAAGATTTAAGAAATAAAAATACCCAAACAGATAATTCTGCTTGGGATCCTCACGGATGGTTCCACCCAAAGTTAGGGTATAGGGGACAGGGTTGAGGGTGTAGAAACTACACGCTCGGCGCTGCACGCTCTACGCTCTTAATTTACTCTTTAACGCAAGTGTTCAGCGTGAGAACTCAATGGTTGGTAGCCACTTCCTCGCTCTCAAAAACCTCTGCTTTTATTATAGCCATTCGGTATTTTTTGTGCAACTAGGAGCCCAGAATTTCCCGGATTTTGGTTTTTAATTCGGCATTGAGCGCAATCCGAAATGGCGTTTTCACTTTTTGTTCATTGATGATCAAATTGACCGCCAAATCGCCCGGGGAGGATTCAAAGGCTTCCTTGAGCTGCTCAAACAGCTCGTCGGTGGCGGCGGCGGGAATTTTAACGCTGACAGCGGTCGGCTGCACCGGCAATGACTGTTGTCCCAGCGGCTTAATCTCATCCGCCAGGAATTTGGGTTCGCCGTCCTTGTCCGACAGTTTGCCTTTGACCAGGACCAGCGTGGATTCATTGATCAAGTTTTTTATTTGAGCATAGAGGTTGGGAAATATGATCACTTCAATGGTCCCGGATAAATCTTCCACGTCGATAAAAGCCATCGGGTCGCCTTTTTTGGTCAGAATTTTTTGCACCCGGCTGATGATGCCGCCGACCGCGGCCTGCTGGGTGTTGTTTTCAATCATTTGCCGGATCGGCATTGCGGTTCTTTTAAGCAGTTCGGAATGCTCGTCCAAAGGATGGGCGCTGATATACATGCCCAGCAATTCTTTTTCCCAGCCCAGTTTTTCTTTTTTGGTGGCGGGTTTAGCTGGCCGAAGTTTTAATTTGGCTGGCTCAATCATGCCGCTGCCGAACAAACTCGCCTGGTTGGTTTGTTTGTTCTGGCCGCGGGCAAAGTCTAAGATTGTTTCGGTGTTGGCCAAAAGCTGGTTGCGTTCGCCTAAAATATCCATAGCGCCGGATTTGACCAGGGCTTCCCACGATTTTTTGTTAAAATTGCGAGTTTGCATTCGTTTGATAAAATCTTCCAGAGAGAGAAATTGGCCGCCGGTTTTTCGTTGCTCAATAATCAGATCAATCACATCTGATCCTAAATTTTTAATCGCGTTTAGACCAAAACGGATGTTTTGCTGATCAATCACGGTAAAGTTGGCCAAACTTTCATTGACATCGGGAGGCAATACCTTGATGCTTAATTTGCGGCATTCATCCACGGCTTCGGTAATGGTTGGCATATCTCCGGATTCCGCGGTCATAAGCGCGGCCATAAACTCCACGGTGTAGTTCGCTTTCATATACGCGGTCTGGTAACTCACGATTCCATAAGAGGCGGCATGTGCCTTACCAAAACCATAGGCCGCGAATGGTTCAATCAGAGCAAATAGTTCTTCCGATTTTTGTGCCGACATGCCATTGGCCACAGAGCCTTTGGTGAATTTTTCTTTTTGTTTGGCCATTTCCGCCGGGATTTTCTTGCCCATGGCTTTGCGCAGTTTGTCCGCTTCTTCCCAGGAGTAGCCGGCGATGTGGATAGCGGTGAGCAAGACGTCTTCTTGGTAAACTAATAATCCGAGACTGCGCTCGAGGTAATCCTTCATGCGCGGGTCAAAGTATTCGATTTTTTTGCGGCTGTGCTGGCGCGAGATGTATTCCGGAATAATGCCCATTGGACCCGGGCGGTATAGGGCGATCATGGCCATGATGTCGAAAATGCTTTTTGGCCGCAGATCCATGAGATACCGTGTCATGCCTGAGGAGCCCATTTGGAAGACGCCGAAAGTATGGCCGTCGGCGAGTAATTTAAAAGTTTTGGCATCCGGTTGAGGGAGATTGTAAATGTCGATTTTAACGTCATGTCGTTTTTCGGCAATTTTGACGGCGGATTCAAGGATGGACAGGTTGCGGATACCCAGTAAGTCGAGTTTGACCACGCCGAGGGCTTTGGGCCCGCTCGTGTTGATGTCGAGGGCATACATGTCGTATTGCGTGATGATTTTTTCACCGTCTGGTTCGTGCTGTAGGGGCATGTATTCAGTCAGCGCTTTCGGTGTGATCACCACGCCCGCGGCATGCACGGAAGCGTGGCGAGCGCACCCCTCGAGTTTTCTGGCAATGTCGAGGATTTGTTTGGTTTCCGGGTCGCGCTCATACGCGGCTTTGAGATCTGGATTGAGATCGAGCGCCTTGTCCAGAGTCATGTGGAAGCCTTGTTTGCCGATGGGGATCATTTTCGCAATTTGGTCGCATTTACCATAGGCTATACCAAGCGCGCGACCCACATCCCGGATCGCGGCGCGTGCCATCATGGTTCCAAAGGTAATGATTTGGGCAACTTTATCGTGCCCATATTTGGCGGTAATGTAGGCAATGGTTTCTTCCCGATGCGTATCCGCGATATCCAAATCAATATCCGGCGGGGTCGGTCGGTGTTCGGTGAGAAATCGCTCAAACGGCAATTGATAATAAATTGGATCGACACTGGTGATCCCCAGGATCCGAGCGACGATGGAGCCAGCCGCCGAGCCCCTGGTATTCGTGACCGCGCCGTGTTGGTGCGCGCCCTCGACGACATCCGCGACCATGAGGAAATAAGTATCAAAGCCCTTTTTGATAATAATATTGAGCTCATAATCAATCCGTTTTTGAATTTCTTCGGGGATCTGGCCATTTTTGCCATATAGCGCCAAGCCGCGTTGCTGGGTGACTGCGCGTAAATATTCGGCCGTAGTTTGTCCTGCTGGGACGTCGACATTGGGGAAGTAGCGCTGGTTAATCAGAATTTTTAAATTACACTTGTCCGCCACTTCCATGGTGTTCGCTACCGCCTCTGGCACATCCGCGAATAATTCCAGCATGCGGCCGGCGCTTTTGAGTGACAAATCGTGCGAGCGCATATCGAGCCGATCCTGGTCATTAACTGTGCGGCCTGTGCCGATACAAACCATGACGTCTTGAGCTTCGGCATCATCGGAGTTGATGTAATGGCAATCCGCAGTGGCCACAAGTTTGAGGCTTTCTTTTTTGGCTAAGGTGATTAGCTTTTGAGTTAAAGTTTCCTCGCCGGGATTCGGTTCCCGGCTGTTGCGCTGGATCTCGACATAAAAATTTTCTGGACCGAAGATGTCAAGATATTTTTGCAAAACTTGCCTGACTTCCACATCAGTATGATTAACCAAAGCGCGGGACAATTCACCTCGCTGACAACCGGACAGACAAATCAGTCCTTCCGAATGTTTTTTGAGCGTTTCTAGATCGATGCGCGGTTTGTAATAAAATCCTTCGAGATGTGCGATGGTCGTAAGTTTAAGTAAATTTTTGTAGCCCGCGTCATTAGCCGCCAGAAGCGTCAGGTGATAGTAGTCAGAGTCAATCTTGCCGGATTTATCCGTGAGACTGCGCGGGGCGATATAGGCTTCCACACCAATGATTGGTTTGATCCCGGCTTCCAGACACGCATTGTAAAAAGGAATCGTGCCATACATCACACCATGGTCGGTCAGTGCCAGCGCCTCCATGTTTAATTTTTTGGCGGCGGAAACCAGCTCGTCGATTTTGGACAAGCCATCAAGCAAGGAATAATGGCTGTGGACATGTAAATGCGTGAACTTGCTCATAAGTAGTGGTATTATGGCAAAAATCAGAAACAATGCAAAACTATTGACAAAACGCTTTAAAAACGCTATATTCACAGGTCCTGTGCCAGGCGCTATATGCGTTTGGAGGTTCCAGGCAGCCACCCTTAACAGGTGTGCAAAAATAGTAGGAGTGACGAGATGAAGGTTTACGTTCTAAACACCGGTGGCACTTTGGGGATGATCGGTGAACCTCTGCGGCCGGCGCAGTCGGCCGAGGAGTTGCTGAGAGGAATCAACATCCCACTGGACGTTGAGTTGACCTTGGCTGACTTCGTGAGTCGCCAGGATTCAACGAACATCCAGCACATCGAGCGCGTGGCCATGGCTGGAGAGATTCGTAAGAGCTACGACGACCACGACGCGTTCGTCGTTCTTCACGGCACGGACAGTCTCGCTGAAACCTGTGGCGCCTTGAGCATGATTTTCAAGCTCTCGTTGCAGAAACCGGTCTTCGTGATCGGTGCACAGATGAGCAAGAGCGAAATTGGCTCAGACGTCGCCATGCAGATCGGCAATACGTTGCGAGTCGCCAAGGCATTCCATAACCATGGCGTGGTGGGCGTCTACAGCGTCTGTATCGGAGACGTTTTGGACGGCAGTCGCGTGCGCAAGCGCGCAGAGTCCGATCCGAATGCGTTTCATACCCCTGGCCGTCATCCCGTGGCGCATTCATGGCCACACATCCGGCTCGAGGAAGGGCTGCAGCGCAAGGATCGCGTCCTGGCTGTTCAGGGATTACGTCTCGACGTGAACTTCGAGCGTTGGGTCGCGACCTTTAAGGTTTCAGCCGACACACCGCCGTGGGTTTTGATGGACATGGTGACCAAACGCCGGCTCAAGGGTGTGATTCTCGAGGCCAAGGGCGCCGGCAACATCCCTGACAAGAACTGGCGGGATGATGAATCCGGCGAGGAGTACTCTTGGATCGATGCCATCAAGGCCGCAACGGAAGCGGGCATCCACGTGGGAATTTTGTCTCCGTTTGAAGATGGCCGAGTCATTCTTGACCGTTACGAACTGGGCAAGAAGGCCAAGGACGCTGGGGCTTTGAGTCTCGAGAGTCTGACCCCAGACATGGCGGATTTCAAATTCCGCCAGGCTATCGCGATGTACCCCAACGATCCGGCGCGAATTCAGGAGTTCATCTCAACCAACATTGTGGGCGAACTGCTTCCGGGAATCGATGAGGATGTAACGATGTGGTTCAACCCGAAGCCGACAGCGAGGAGGAGGAGGAGTGATAATGTGGAATAGCCCGTCGGCAAGCCTCGATCGGATTCGCGCTGAAAAGGATCAGGCAAAGCGCGAAGCGATGGCCACAGAGCTGATCAACCACGCGACGCAGCAGTTTCTGGGCAGCTTGAGCACAATTTGTCAGGCTGTCGATTTCAAGGTCATGTCGGCCGTGGTCATCGACAAGCCCAATGGCGAGTGTTCGGTCACAGCCGCCGTTGGCTACAACGTGATCGAGAACCCGATGAACGCAAATCGGGTTTTGGCGGAGATGCACCGCAGAGGTATCGCATATACCCGCGCTACCATTGCCGCCATCGCTCCTCAGTCCGACCGACCGGTCCAGTCGTGACAGTGGTCAAACACGATTCCGGGGTCTCGCGTGCACGCAAGTGCACGCGAGACCCGTTTTTCTTTTATTTTTTTATCTTTATTCGTTTAATGTTTAATAATATTCAATAGTACAAAATGCGCGATCGCTTAAAATGTACTATGGTCCGGAATTGTTATAGTTTGAATTTTTTGACTAAGGGTTGGTCGCCTGGGAACCGGTCACAAATTAGTATATGCACATATTCCCTGATATCCAAAATATTCGCCAGTTCTCCGAGCTCAAGCTCACAGGCGTAAGGGAAAATAAAGACGCTACGTTGAAAGTGAAAAAATCCCAGATCCTTTAGTTTACGGCGAAATGTTTGTCTAGCGCCTTTGTGATTTTCCGGAATATCAAAAGTCAACAATCGCCATCGTCTATCCCATGTTGTGGGTTTGATCTCGATTTCATTCATGCTTTGTTTAGCAAAATGCCGCCGACCAAGTTTACTAATCATAATTTTAAGTTTGCGTTCTTTGAACTTAAAAGCAATAAATTTTTTACGCTTCAAATAGGCCAAGCTATTATTAATTTGATAAGGAGTATACTTAGTCCTGAGTTTCCGCCTCAAATATGCACGCAGCAAGACATAAGGTAGGGTCGGGGAGAGTATCGAGACTGCCGTAATCAGGGCTCCTACGCTAAGTATTTTTAAGATTTTATATGATAATTCGTTTTTTGGTTTCATAGTACGGATTACACGATCGCTTAAAGTGTACTATGTGGGTAGGAAAGAGGCAAGGAGTTGTAGAGTTGTATGAAAGGAGTTGCATGAAAAGTGACCTAGATTGTTTTGATTTTGGTACAAGAAGTGGTATAATTTATTTGCCTTTTTAAACCTGAGAAACACAATGGCTTTAAATAAAAATGAACGGTTGCAAGAATGGGGGTTGATTGCCGGCGATCTTTTGACCGAAACCGGCCGGGGATGGTGGTATGCCCTGATCATCACGATTGTTGCTATCATTCCGATGTTTTATACGGCCAAATTTTTGTTGACGCGGGCAATCGTGAGCAGTTATCATCCGCCACAGGTGATTTACACCGAAGCCGTCACCGTGCCGCTCTCGGTTATGGATCAGAAAATTTTCAGCCTCGGCCAGAACGCTTACTCCGGATATATTAGGATCAAAAACGTCAATTTGGAATGGGGCACTCCCGCCCAGCGTTACACCGTGGAATTCAAAACCTTGGGGGGCACTTTGATCAACCGGATTGCCGGTGCAGTTTTTATTCTCCCGGCTTCGGAAAAACTGGTCGTGTTTTCTCGTTTCACCTCCCAACAGAAACCGGAGACCATACAGGTAACTTTGGAGGCCACGGAGTTCTTGCGCAAGCCGGCACTGAGTCTGACCGTTGAATTGGAGCGCGTCAGTTTTAAAACCGGCAATGATGCGACCTTGGTTTCAGCGGGAATCCGGAACCTGAGCGCGTTTACCATCAATCAAATCAATCTGCCAGTGGCGCTTTATAATGCCAAAAATGAAGTGGTGGGAGTGAATTTCACTTATCTAAATCAGGTCCGGTCCGGCGAAACGCGGACCTTCCAGTATGTTTGGGCCAGCCCGGTTACCGGCGCAGTGCGGGCTGAGATTGTCCCGGAAATAAATATTTTTGACCGTAATATTTTATCAACCGATGCGGGCATATCGCCTTTTGACCAGCAATGAGTCCCGTTAGAAATTCTGCGTTGATTGTAAAAATAATATAAATTAACTAATCACTATTTCTAACGGGATGAGAAATTGGCTCTCGGGATTCAAATACTTTGATCTTTATATTTTCAGCAGCAGTTCTCTGCTGCTCGTTTTGGGTTTGTTGATGATTTATTCCACAACACTCAATAGCCCAACCAATTTGCTCGGTCGCCAGTCGGTTTACGCCGTCCTGGGTTTTGTGGCTTTGTTTGCCGTGGCGTTTTTTGATTATCGCAAGCTAAAAAAAACCACGGGAGTTTTGTATATAATTACGGTTTTGCTGCTGATCGCGGTCTGGCTATTCGGCCGAAACATTCAGGGCTCGACTCGCTGGATTGACCTCTGGATTTTCCGTTTGCAGCCGGCGGAATTTGCCAAGCTGTTTATGGTCATCATTATGGCCAAATTCCTGGATCAATCAGGCGAAAAGATTAAGAGTCTCTGGTATGTCCTGCTCTCCGCCGTATACGTCGCTGTCCCGGCCGGCCTGATTTTAATTGAGCCGGACTTGGGGACCTCATTGGTCCTATTTTTGACCTGGCTTTGCATGTTGCTGTTTTCCAGAATGAACAAAAAACATCTGGCCATATTGGCTTTGATCGCCGTGGTCTTGGGCGTGTTCGGCTGGTTTTTTGTGCTGCATGATTACCAGAAAAACCGGATCTATACGTTTTTGGACCCGCAAGCCGATCCCCGCGGCCGGGGCTACAATGTCATTCAATCAATCATCGCGGTCGGGTCAGGCTCCATGACCGGCCGGGGAGTCGGCCGCGGCCTGCAATCCCAGCTTAAGTTTTTGCCGGAGCGGCAAACTGACTTCATTTTTGCTTCCACGGCTGAAGAATTGGGCCTGGTCGGCAGCTTGTTTATTTTAACGATGTTTGGCGTCATGTTTGCCCGAATCATTAAAGCCTGCAAGCTGGCCCGCGATAACTTTGGGATGTATCTGACCCTGGGGATATTTTTTATGCTCTTGATCCAGTTTTTAATCAACATTGGGATGAATGTCGGTTTGATGCCAGTGACCGGCATTCCATTGCCGCTGCTCAGTTATGGCGGCAGCTCGCTCATTACCACTATGCTCGCTTTGGGCCTGGTGCAAAGCGTGATTGCGCGGCAACGGGCGGTCAGGTTTGACTGAAACAATGCCGGATAGATTAAAATACATATTTAAATATATATTTACCAGACAGAACCTGATTGTGATTTCAGCCTGCTTGGCTTTTTTAATTTACAAACTTTCAAACCTGGCCTGGCGGTTTGGCGACGGCAACGCGTATTTGTATATGGTGGATCAGTTTTTGCATGGCCATTGGCCTTATCGGGATTTCTTTTTGGCTGATCCGCCGTTCTTCGTGCTGTTTTTAAGCCTGGTTCGGACAATTTTTGGCACCCACTGGCTATGGTATCAGACAATACCGGTAATTTTGCAGATTATCAACGCCGTTTTGCTCTGGCGCTTGCTTAAGCCGACGAACCACCTAGCTTTCTTGGCGCCGGTCCTTTATTTATTTTCGTTTACCGTTCTGGCCACTTCGGATTTTTCCACCGGAGTGCAATTGGTTGTTCTGTTCGCATTGCTCGGGGATTTTTTATACCAGGCCCGACATCCGTTTTGGTCCGGGGTTTTTTGGTCTTTGGCCGCGCTGACCAAGCTTTATGCGCTGCCGGCATTGCTCGGTTGGCTGCTGTATTTGATTTTGGCCAAAAAATTTTCCTGGCATTTTATCTGGGGGCTGGCGGCGAGCGGGACAATTGTGATGCTGCCGTTTTTGCTTATGTCACCCCGGGGCCTGATTGATTCGATTATCTTACATCAATTGCATCGCACGTCCGGCCTCAACTCGTGGGCGGTCTGGCGGTTCTTCTTAAGCCACGAATGGGCATTCTGGCTGGCCGGCCTGGCTGGCGTGTTTTATAAATCCGGGCGGGAATATTTCTGGCCGCTGGCTTTCTCGGTTATTTTTTTTCTGTTTTTTCGGGATCTCTATTATCTGTATTTGTCATTTTTATTCCCTTATTTGGTCCTGCTCTCCGTCGGCTTTGCCGCTAGAGCGGTCCAAAGCCCGGAAGTCAGACCGCTGGCACTAGTGGCGCTGCTGGCTTTGGTGGTTAATTTGCTGTTTGGCTTTTATCAATATCAAACCACGGTATTGCTTAGCGGCCGGTTTTTGAACGTTCAAGAAATCGGAAGTTTTCTGCAGGCGCAAACCGCTCACAGCCAAATTTATGGTTCGCATGAGCTGGCGCCGGCCGTCGCTTTGCTATCGGGCAAAAAACTTTTTGGCAATTATATCGATACCAATGCCCAGGTTTTTTCCGCTGGCACCCTGGATTTGGAAACTGTCAGTCGGCAGGCCGCTACGGAGGGGATTTACTTGCTGGCCAGAATCAGCGACTATCCGGAGTATGGAATTAACCAAACGGGATTTGAAGGATATTTTTCGCGCGCGGTGTTTGTCGAGTTCTGCCAGCCACTTAAATTGTTCCCCAGCACTTCCAACGAAACCGACAATTATATCGGCATTTACGATTGCCGCCCTCGGTTGCTTCCGGAAACGTCAGCTGATTGACGGGGGGTCAAAAAGTGTAATAAACTTAAGGCATACAGATTTTGGGGTATCGAGTAACAATTACGAATGAAAAAGTTTGATTTAAATCGAATTTTGCAATGGCTGGCGCATATTCTGCGCTGTCCTGTCTGCGGGCATAAATACGAAGCGTCGCAGACCAAAATCATTGACGCGGCTGACGACAAGCCGATGATGGGCCGCAGCATCTTGGTCCATACCGACTGCGACAAATGTAAAAGTTCGGTGGTATTTTCGATTGCCATTGACGGGCCGGAGATTTTCTCCATCGGCATGGTGACTGATCTGACATCGCAAGATACCAGCAAGTTCAAAAACAGCCAGCCGATTTCCTCCGATGAAGTCCTGGCGACTCATGAGTTCTTGAGAGAATTCGACGGGGATTTTAGATCCATCCTGAAATAATTTTTAAATTTAATTTTGCTGTTGGCGGGATTTTTTTGTTTGACTTCTTTGCTCTCGATTGATAAGATACTCTATCAATTCGAAAGAGGATCTTTGGTTCTGCTCATTTCCGGGCAAAACCGTTTTGTGAGGAGACTGACATGCGACTGTCATTTTATTTGGAATGTTCAGTGCCTTGTGGCGCCGGTCCATTCGATCCTCGACAACCGCACCATCTCTGCGAGTGCGGGATGCCGTTGCTGGTGCGCTACAACCTCGATGCCGCCTGCAAAAAGGGTCGCAGCGCCATGATCATGGACGAGCGATCGATGTGGCGGTATAGCGAAGTGATGCCACTGCTGCCTGGTGAGGCGCCGGTGTCGCTCGGCGAGGGTTGGACACCGCTGGTTCACGCCGAACGGCTGGGGCGCGAGCTCGGTCTCACGAAACTTTTCGTCAAGGATGAATCACTGAACCCGACCAATTCGTTCAAGGCGCGCGGGCTGTCCGCGGCTGTGACACGGGCCATGTATCTCGGCGCCCAGGTCCTGTCCATCCCCACGGCCGGCAACGCCGGCTGTGCCATGGCAGCGTATGCGGCCAAGGCGGGACTTGAGGCTCAGGTGTTTATGCCGCGCGACGTGAAGACGCCGTTCATCCGCGAATGCGAGTTGTACGGCGCCAAGGTCACACTCGTGGATGGACTCATTACTGACGCCGGTCGGATTGCCGCCGAAACGGGCGGACCGCTCGGCTGGTATGACGTCTCTACGCTCAAGGAGCCGTATCGCATCGAGGGCAAGAAGATCATGGGCTACGAACTCGCCGAACAGTTCGGTTGGCGCTTGCCCGATTGGATCATCTACCCGACCGGTGGCGGAACCGGCATGGTTGGCATGTGGAAGGCGTTCGAGGAAATGAGCGCCATGGGGTGGATCGATCCAGTCAAGCGGCCGCATATGGTCACGGTTCAGGCCGCCAACTGCGCGCCGATCGTGCGTGCATTCGATGAAGGTACGGAGAAGGCCCGGCCGTGGGAGAACGCGACCACAATCGCGGACGGCTTGCGGGTGCCTCGGGCCATTGGCGATTTTCTGGTTCTGCGCGCCGTGCGTGAGAGCCAGGGCGCAGCGGTCGCCGTCGCGGACACGGACATGGTTCAGGGCATGCGCGACCTCGGTCGCTTTGAAGGCATCAATGCGGCACCTGAGGGTGGTGCGGCGATGCACGCGGTGCACGTGCTCCGTGAAGCCGGTTCGATCAAACAGGACGACACGGTGGTCGTCTTCAACACCGGCGGCATGTATAAATACATCGACGTTCTGGGCTAGGCAGTCCGCGGCGTCGAGTATTGGATTCTAATCCGTCGGCTGAAGGGAGAAGATCCTCTTCGGCCGACGGATGCTTTATTTATACAGGTTTGACCAATTCTTCAAAAAGTGTTATCCTGAGGCAGATATTTTACTTATGGAACAGATAGCCATTCAAGCTACCAAACGAACCGTGACCGGACGACAGGTCGCCAAACTCCGCGCCGCAGGCAAGCTGCCGGCGGTTTTGTATGGCCATAAAGTCGATACTCAGCAGATTGAACTCAACGAAAAGGAATTTGCCAAGGCGTTTAAGAGCGCCGGCGAGAGCACTATTGTTAGTTTGATTGTGGACGGCAAGCCCCAACCGGTCCTGATTCAGGAGGTCCAGCGGCATTATTTGTATGATCAGCCCATTCACGTGGATTTTTATGCCGTGGACATGAGCCAAAAGCTCAAAGTTAAGGTTCCGATCCATCTTGTGGGCGAATCCGCGGCGGTTAAAACTTTGGGTGGCACACTCGTTAAGAACTTAACGGAAGTCGAAGTCGAATGTCTGCCGGCTGATTTGCCCCACGCAATTGAAGTTGATATTTCGATACTGGGCGGCTTTGAAGACATGGTCCGCTTGTCTGATTTGAAAGTCGGCAGCCGGGTTGTTGTTTTGGGTAATCCTGACGAATTGATCGTCAACGTTGCGCCTCCTCGTTCAGAAGAAGAAATGAAAGCTTTGGATGAAGTGGTGACCGAAGACGTGACCAAGGTGGAGGGCGTTGTCAAACCGGAAGTGGCCGCCGAGGCAGTTGTTGAGGGAGCGGAGAAGCCAGACAATAAGCCGGAAAAGAAAGAAGAAAAAAAGTCTAAAGAATAAGGTCTGGGGCGTTCAGGATCGCATAGCGATTTTTTCCCGACATATCTCTGAATATTTTTGTATCAAAGCTTGGCAGCCATTTGGCTGCCAATTTTTTTATTTTGGCCCCCTGGTCGTGGCCAATTTCTAGAAAGAGCGCTGAGGGAGGAGCGCTGAGCGTTGAGATTTGTTGGAGCAGTTTTGCAATTAAGCCCAATCCGTGGTTTTTTGCGATTAGAGCTTTTTTAGGTTCAAATTTGGTGCTGGGGTCAGTTTCTTTGGCCAGATAGGGAAGATTGGCGACGATGACGTCAAATCGTTGATTTTTCCATGCGGATAAAAGATTTGATTTTTTAAAGTTAACTTTAACCTTGTGCCGGCGGGCATTTTTGCGAGCAATTTTAAGAGCGGCAGAGGAGATGTCAGAAGCAAAGTATCGAAATTCTGAATTTATTTCAGGATCTCTTGGTTGGGATGCTGAAACAAGTTCAGCATTGCGCAAAGACTTGGCTAAACTAACAATAATGCATCCCGAGCCAGTCCCAATGTCCAAGATTTTTAATTTATAATTTACAATTTTTAATTTTTCGAGAACCAGATCAACCAGCCCTTCGGTTTCCGGGCGGGGGATCAGCACGTTTTTATCGACGTAGAATTTCAAGCCGAAAAATTCTTTTTCATGGGTTAAATAAGCGACCGGCCAGCCTTGCGAACGTTTCTTGATTAGTGCTAAAAATTTTTGTCGATCTCGCTTGTAGACAAAATTGTCCATACGGACAAAAATGTCTGTTTTGGGTTTTTTAAGCACGTATGCCAAAAGCACCTCGGCATCCAAAGATGGGGAAGTGCTTTTGCGTTTAAGGATCCTAGTGGCGGAGTTTAATGCTTGTCGAATGGTCATTTGTTCAGATTTTCGAGTTGCCGGCGCT
Source organism: Candidatus Doudnabacteria bacterium RIFCSPHIGHO2_12_FULL_48_16 (assembly GCA_001780035.1). Lineage (GTDB taxonomy): Bacteria > Patescibacteriota > Doudnabacteria > UBA920 > O2-02-FULL-48-8 > WO2-49-40. Next base: position 56,831 of record MFEY01000004.1, on the reverse strand, counting down.
GATCCTCCGCAATCATGGCTTCGGTGATTGGACCCATGCCGCCATCGAGAATAGTTTGGATCTGGCTCCAGTTTTGGTTGATCCGATGGTCGGTGATGCGGTCCTGGGGAAAGTTGTAAGTTCGGATTTTTTCTGACCGGTCGCCGGTGCCGATCTGGGATTTGCGTTTGTCGCTCAGCTCCTTGCGTTTGCGCTCTTCTTCCAGAGCCATGACACGTGCGCGCAAAACCATCATGGCTTTTTCCCGGTTTTGGGCTTGGCTGCGCTCATCCTGCATGACGACCATAATTCCGGTCGGCAAATGGGTCATGCGGACGGCGGAATAAGTGGTGTTGACCGATTGCCCGCCATGCCCGGAAGCCGTCGTGGCCTCCATTTTTATATCTTTGGGATCAATTTTGAAGTCGACTTCCTCAATCACCGGCATGACCGCCACTGTGATTGTCGACGTGTGAACGCGGCCGGCTTTTTCGGTTTCCGGCACCCGCTGGACCCGGTGGACTCCGGATTCATATTTAAATTTGGAATAAGCGCCTTGGCCCAGAATTTCAAAAATCACTTCTTTGTAGCCGCCGATGGAGGTGCGGCTGGCGGCCACGATGACGGTTTTGTATTTGAGCCTTTCGGCATATTTGGAATACATGCGGAACAGCTCGCTGGCAAACAATCCCGCTTCGTCACCCCCGGCCCCGGCCCGGATTTCCATAACAATATTTTTGTCGTCATACGGATCCCTCGGCAGCATGGCGATCCGTAAATATTCCAACAGCTCATCCAGTTCGGATTGCAGGGCCGGGAGTTCAGCGAGAGCCATCTCAGCCAGCTCTGATTTTTCGGCCACGAGCTTTTCATGTTCGGCGATTTCGATTTTAATCTTTTCGATCCGGTCGATTTTATTGACCAATGGCAAAAGCTCGGCTTGGCGCCGGCCGAGTTTCGCGAGTTCTTGCGAATCCGTAGTATTGGAGAGCTTCTCCAGGATCTCTTCGGATTCTTTTTTAAGCGGTAGGTAGTTGATTTCCATATGGGTTAATTATCAATTTTCAAGTATTTAATTGACAATTGATTTATTGATTATTATTTGATCATTGATGCTTGTTAATTGAAAATTAACAAAAAATACGCCTAGCTGAAGTATAGCTCTTTTGGCGTATTTTTTGTATATTAAGCGGCTTGGAGTTTTTTAGAAATTTTCTTGGCTTTCAGTTCCGTGCTCTTGGCCGCTTTTTTCTTGAATTTATCAATCGTCCCCGCAGCGTCGATCAGGTTTTGTTTGCCGGTGTAGAACGGATGGCAGTTGGCGCAAATTTCAACATGCAGCTCTTGCTTGGTAGAGCCGGTAACAAAGGTATTGCCGCAGGCGCAAACAATCTTCGCGTTGGTAAAATATTGGGGGTGTAAGTCTTTTTTCATCCCGTTTAGAAATTTTGATTAGTTAGTAAATTGGCTTAGCTTGTATTATTCCCCGCTGGTTATAATTCTTATGCAGTAGTTTGAATGCATTCGAATTTCTAATGGGATTCATAGCTCAAAAATTCTAGCACAAAAACCCGATCCGGTCAAGCGGGATTGACAGTCCGGCCAAAAATTGTTAGGGTGTGCTTACTTACGATCTTGTTCGGTCCTCGGCGAGGAAAAAACAGCTGTTAGGGTTCTCAGCTTCGACACAGCTGTTTCAGAGCAGTTATCTGATGCCCCGGCAATTTTTTGCAGCCGGAGAGCTTGATGCTGTTTTGACGCACCATTGGAGGGGAAGGATCGGCAAGTGAGGAGCCGGACCGGAGTGGGCCGGGGCGCTTTGGGAGCGCCTAGCTAACTTTGGTCCGGCTTACCCGAATTATAAAGAGGGAATTAAATTTCCGTTGCGGAAGGTCAAAAAACCGGCGGTGATGTGACACACTGACTGGCTGACTGTTCTTGTAAGGCTTCATAACAGGTGAAGACAAAACTTACACGAACACATTCAGGGCCGGAAACAACGGAAACGAGGGGGAGTGACTGGGTCAACGCGTTTTGACTCACCGGGCGCTGCCACCGACTCCGCCTTGGTTCGTAGCGATTCTGCGAGCCTGGTCACCCCCCTTAGCGTTCGAGGCTCCCCGTTTGGCGCCTCTTTTTTCTTGCCTGTCTTGCTTTCCGGACGGTTTTATGTTAAACTCGTTTGGCTATTAATCATTCATACTTTTCCCGCCACTGCTATTGGTCTAAATAGTAGGCGGGACCCCGCTAAGGCGGTGGCTGATGGTTTCGGGCCTGTTTTTACGGATCAAGACAATGAACCGTGGAAATCCGACAATCAGATGACGAAAGTAGCCGAAGAAAGGAACTTATAGTTTATGCGCAACATCACCTTGATGGAGATGTTAAAGGCGGGCGTGCATTTTGGACACAAGAAATCGTTGTGGAATCCCAAAATGGCTCCCTTTATCTTTACCACCCGCAACAGCATCCATATTTTTGATTTGGAAAAAACCAAGCAAAAATTGTTGGAAGCTTTGAATTTTGCCAAGGTCACAGCCAGTGCCGGTGGAACAATCTTATTCGTGGGTACCAAGCGGCAAGCCAAAGAAGACGTTCGCAAAGCCGCCGAATCCTGCGGCATGCCCTACGTGGTCACACGCTGGCTAGGCGGGACATTTACCAACTTCCGGACGATCCAGCGAACGATCAAAAAAATGGACCGATATGAAAAAATGATCGCAGACGGCGAGATCAAAAAATACACAAAGAAAGAACAGCTGATGATTGCCCGAGAAGTGGAAAAAATGAAAACATTTTTTTCCGGGATCAAAGACATGAAAAAGCTGCCGGACGCAATTTTCGTTCTTGACGCCAAATATGACCATATTCCGGTGGAAGAATCGCGCCAGAGCAAAGTCAAAGTGATCGGAATCGTGGATACCAATTCCGACCCGACCAAAATCGATTACATGATCCCGTCCAACGATGATGCAATTAAGGTTATCAGCTTTATGGCGCACATTATGGCTGAGGCGATCAATGAAGGTCGGGTTCAGCTGTCTCAGAACATGATCACGCAGACCGAAGCCGCAGCGGTCGCGAAATAGCCACAATAATTGAAAGTTGATAGCTATAAGATTAAAAAAATAAACGTATGAATATTACACCAGATGAAATCAAAAAATTGCGGGACCAGACCGGCGCCGGAATGATGGACGCCAAAAAAGCCCTCCAGGAATCAGCCAGTTTTCAGGACGCCGTGGTTTATTTGCGTAAGAAAGGCCACGCGTCCCTGGCCAAAAAAGCTGAACGCTCGGCGAAAGAAGGAATTATAACCTCGTATATCCACGCCGGCGATAAGGTCGGGGTGCTGCTGGAGCTTAACTGCGAAACGGACTTCGTGGCCCGCAATCAGGAATTTAAAGAATTGGGCAATGAAATTGCCCTCCATATTGCGGCAGCTTCGCCACTGTATGTTTCGCGCGAAGAAGTGCCAGCCAACGCGATTGATAATGAAAAGCAGATTTACGCGGAACAAATCAAGGACAAGCCGGCGAATATGCAGGAGCAAATTATGGCCGGCAAGCTGGAAAAATATTACGAACAGGTTTGCCTGCTGGATCAGCCATACGTGCGTGAGCCAGACAAAAAAGTTAAAGATCTGGTCGCCGAAAAAGTCGGTAAGCTCGGCGAAAATATCCAAGTGCGCCGGTTTGTCAGATTTGTTTTGGGTGTCTAACAATACCTATGGTAATTTTTGCCGCCATTGTTTTCATTGTCTCACTGCTCACAATCATGGGTTTGTTTTTGTTTCGGTTTTCCCAGGTCCTTCAACGCCCGCTAGTTAAAGTTCGATTAACCAGCGCGGTCGAGCAACCGACCCGGCTCCGGACTTATTTTAGGTCCAAGCTGAAGGTTATGGGCCAGAGCCTGTGGCATTTTGTCCTGGAGGCTAAGGATTTAAAACCCGCTACTGCCAAAACCATTCAAACTCAGTATCAGAAAGTCAAGAGCGTCTTCCGGATCCGGATCCGCTCGTCCGAACAAGAGCCGCTCTGGCTGCCGGAGGCCCAGGAGTTGACTGTGAAAACCGGGGAGCGCTTGAATCCGGAAGAGACTTACCTAGAAGCGATCAAAAAAAATCCCACCGACAAACAGGCTTACGAATCCCTTGGTCGGCATTATCTTCAGGTTAAAAACTTTACGGAAGCAGCCCAGACTTATGAGTATCTGATCAAGCTTGATCCCGCCCGCGATATTTATTTTAGCAATCTGGGATTGTCTTATTATTCTCTGGGAGAATTTCCCAAGGCCGTGCAGTGCTACGAAAAAGCCCTGGCCATTAACAGTAAAATCCCGACTCGCTGGATTAATTTGGCGCTCTGTTTCCTAGCCCTGGACGAAACCGTCCGGGCCATTAAGGCGCTCAGTCAGGCGATCACGCTCGATAAACTGAATACCAATTATTTGACGCTGCTGGCTGATGCTTACATAAAAATTGGAAACCAAGTCCGCGCCGAAGAAGTTCTGGAGCAAATTTTGGCGGTTGAACCGACCAACAAATTCGCCCGGGAGAAATTGATGAAATTAAAAATATAGGCTAAAATAGCTTGTCGGACATGCCGGCTTAGCTCAGTTGGCAGAGCAGCTGTTTTGTAAACAGCAGGTCGTCGGTTCAAATCCGACAGCCGGCTCCAGAAAACCCCAAAAATGCTAAAACATTTTTTGGGGACCCCGAAGGGGCAGGTAGCGAAGTGGTCAAACGCGGCTGACTGTAAATCAGCTGGCCTTGCGCCTTCATAGGTTCGAATCCTATCCTGCCCACCAGAAAAAATACCTCGAAAAGAGGTATTTTTTCTTTACGGGAATATTATTTTACTTTTGACAGATGTTTATGCTATAATATTAAAGCTTTAAATTAGCTCAAAGAAACAAATTATTAACAAAAATAGCATGGAAGACAAAAAAACTAGGATTTTGGTCGTTGAAGACGAGGAAATTCTTCTAACCGCTCTGTCCGAGGAACTTAAACAAGAGGGCTTTGAAGTAGTCGGCGCCAAAGACGGAGTCGAGGGGGTCGAAAAAGCGGCTTCAGAAAAACCAGATTTGATTCTTTTGGATTTGGTTATGCCGCGCCTAGATGGCATCGGGGCTCTCAAGCAAATCAAAGACAGTCCGGCTAGCAAAGATATCCCGGTCGTAATTTTGACTAACCTTTCCGACTATGACAAAGTTTCGGACGCATTATCGCTTGGCGCCATGGACTATCTGGTCAAGGCCAATTACCGCCTGGAAGAACTGGTCAGCAAGATTAAAACCGTGCTTGAACGCAAACAATTTGGGACACTCGCGACGCCAACGGTGCCGCCGCAAGCTTAATTAAACCCCCGTCTGTAGAAACTCAAATCAAATGGCTGAACCCGAAGATTACAAAAATCTTATCAACGACATTATTGCCAAGCAGACGCTGATTTTGGGGCCGTCGATCGTTTTGATCAAGGCGAAAAATGTGACCGGCTTGAATTTTGACAGTTCCGGCAAAGTGGAAAGCCTGGACGGGGATCCGCAGCAAATTTTGCAAAATCTGATCAACGAATATATCGCCTTGTCCGGACAGATTGTCAAAAATATTCTCAATCCCGTGTTTGCCAAATACCCGGGAATAAAATTAAATATTTAAAATATGTACGATTTTTCGTCCCAGGCCAATTTGTTCATCCAGGCCTTCATTGCCATCATAATCATCGGTGTGTTTTATAACCTCTGGGTCACGACCAGGGTTTACGGCGGGATCATCGGGCGGGCCGTCCGTTTTTTGGGCTTGGGCATGTTGTTTGTGGCCGTGGCCGTGCTGGAGCGGGTCTTGATCAATTTTTCCATAATTGCCAACAGCCCCAGTTTGTCACTGGCTCAGGATAGCTTAAGTTTACTGGGCCTGATAATGCTGGGAGTCGGCTTTTCCCAACTGGCTGCTGCCACCAAAGCTTAATCAATTCTTTTGATGTTTGGGCTTCAATATACTCAAATCTTTTCACTTCTGGCAATCTATACGGCGATTGTCCTTGTTTTTATTTGGATCGAGAATAAGCGGATGCGCAATAGCCTGCATACAAAAGAAACGGAAATGCAGCGGCGCATGTATGAAGTTTCCATTTTGAAGGAACTGGGCGACCGCATCGGTTATTCGTTAAATGTGCAAAAAATTGTGGATGTTATCATCGGCTCCTTGCGCAACCTTTTGGATTACTCGACCGTCGGTTATTTGTTGCTGGGCGAAGAAGGTAAGGTCATTTTCCATTGCGTTCTAGAAGAATCAGTCAATAAAAATTTCATTACGGAAGTTAAAAATGGCATGGTAGCGGCACTATCAGCTCTCGCCGGCCATGAAATTAAACTCGATGAGATCGATGAAAGCATTTCCGGCACCATTACCGACGAGACAAACAAGAACTCGGCCAAATCGTTCTTCAACATCCCGGTTGTGATCAACGACCAGCCGGTTGGCTTGCTCAACATTTCTTCCACCAAAGACGGTCTGTATAAAGAAGAAGAAATGACAATTCTTTATACGATTATGAACCAGGCTTCCACCGCGGTGTCGAAACTCGAAAACATTCTGACCCAGGAAAAAGGCAAGCTAAACTCCATGGTCGAATCCATGGCCGACGGAGTGTTGATGGTGGATACAAAAAATCGGCTGCTGGTAATCAACCCGCAGGCCCGGCTAATGCTCGGCATTGCCAAATCTTCGGCCACGATTTTTGATGTCTTGGATCAGTTGGCTTCGAAAATGGACCTGCGGACCAAAATCGAAGAAAGTATCCGCAACGACAAGCTCTTGGTGGAGGAGCAGGTTCAAATCAACGACAAAGTCTTGCGAATTCTGATCAGCCCGGTGAAAGATTCGGCCAACGAGGCTCTGGGCGCGGTGGTTTTATTTCATGATATCACCAAGGAAAAAGCCATCGAAAAAATGCGGGACGATTTCACTTCCATGATGGTCCATGAATTACGCAGCCCGTTGACCGGCATCCGCTCGATTGCCAACCTGCTCAAAGAGGACAAGATAAAGAATGAGCAGAAAAAATATCAGGATTTTATTGAATTGATCGTTTCCAACTCCGCTTCGATGCTGGATTTGGTCAATGATCTGCTCGATGTGGCCAAACTGGAAGCCGGCAAGTTCCAGATCATGCGGCGCGCAACCAATATCGGCGACGTGGTCAAAATGCGCATCCAGTCGTTCAGCTCCCTGGCTCAGGACAATCATCTGGCCCTCGAAAGCCGGATTGAGGAGGGGATCGGGCCCGTATCCGTGGATGACAATAAAATCGGCCAGGTTCTTAACAATTTTATTTCCAACTCGATCAAATTTACCAAGCAGGGTAAAATCATGGTCTCGGCATTCATTTTAAAAAAAGGCCAAAAATTGTCGGAGAAGGTCGCCTCCCAGGGCCTGGTTTGGCCGGGACTCAAAGATCCAAGTTTTGGTGCGGACGAGCTGGTTTTGGCCGTAACCGATACCGGTTTGGGAATTCCCGATGACCAGTTGTCAAAACTGTTCAATAAGTTCACCCAGCTTGAGCAATCGGCGGCGTCCGAAAAAAAAGGCACAGGCCTGGGGTTGGTTATCTGCAAAGGCATCGTGGAAGCTCATGGCGGCACGGTCGGGGTGTTTTCGGAAGTCGACCGCGGCTCGACCTTCTTTTGCGCCTTACCGATAAGCCCTGAATCGGCCCCGGTGGTCGCGGCTCCGGCGGCAATTAAATAATTTTTATGGCCGAAAAAAAGAAAAAGAATTCGCTAAGCAAGGTTCAATCGGATTTCGTAAATTTAACTTCCCACCAGTTGCGCACGCCGTTGTCGGGAATTAAGTGGTTATTGGAATTACTGCAAAAATCCGATACTGGCAATCTCAACAAAAAGCAAAAAGATTTTATCGAGAAGATTAACAGCTCTAACGAGCGCATGATCGCCCTGGTCAATGATTTGCTGGAAGTTTCTCGGATTGAGCAGGGCCAAACTAAGCTTTATCTGCAAGCGACGGATTTAACCGACATTGTCCAGAGCATGGTTAAGGAAAAAGAAAAAGAAATTAAAAAGAAAAAACTTCAGGTCAGTTTTACGATCGAGCAGGAACCGTTCCCGCTAGTGCGCACCGAACCGAATAAGATCAAGCAAGCGGTCAACAACCTGATTTCCAATGCCATTGCCTTTACCCCGGACGGCGGCCGGATCGCGGTTAACCTCGGCCGGGACGGGGAGTTTGCCCTGGTTTCGATTGCCGATACCGGAGTCGGGATTCCGAAAGAGCAGCAAAGCCAGATATTCAACCGCTTTTTTCGGGGGACCAATGTGCTGACTCTTGAAACGACCGGCACGGGCCTCGGGTTGTTTATCTCCAAGATTTTTATCGAAGCCTCCGGCGGCCGGATCTGGTTTAAGTCCGAAGAAAACAAAGGCACAACATTTTATTTCACGCTGCCCGTGGCCAAATGACCAAAACCATACGTCTGAGCCGGCTATAATCAAAAAACCACCTGCTTGAACAGGTGATTTTTTGGCGGGGGATGTAGGAATCGGACCTACGCGAACGGTTTTAGACCCCGCCGCTCGCGAACGGCGGGGGGGAGACACTTTATTCAAAGCATTTGGCAGAACAAGTCGATCTTACTTACCCATGATAACATTTTCAAAGAGGTTTTGGTATAACCCTTCCCTTGTTGATTAATGGCTCTCGGTAGGCGTTGGTTTTAGCAAAATGGGACAGTTTGGGACAGTCTATAGTATTGGTGATTTGCACTCCAAGATGGATTTTGGAACATTTGGAACACGCCTTAAGCCCGCGTGCCGTGTTCCAAAATAGGCATTATTAGATACTTCATCAGGCTGTTCAAATGCAACGTTAAAACCGGGGTTTAGGATATGTTGCATTTGGCTGTGAGACAGTAACAAACCGCTGTCTTATTTTGATTTTTTGGCTCTCATGGTTAAGGCGAGAATTTTACAAATGGGACAAATGAGACACTACTTCGGGGTACAGATCAGGTCGTGTCTCCATTATCTCATCATGGTCATCGGCGAAGACCCTCCGCGCGAGCTCATCAAAATTGTAGTCTGGCGGAAAATATTCTTCAAAAAGCCGCATCGCCGGTTCACCGGAATATTCCTTGCATTGTGCCGCATAATGCATAGCGAGAATCATTTCTTCAGGTTCACCAACACAATCAAACGGCTTAAATCCTTCAATGCCAAGGATGCGCCTGAACAGAGGCAGGAGGTGCTTTTTAGCATAGAGATCGGCACCGAAGATATTAATCATTTCTTTTTTTGGCAGAAATGCCGAGAAGCAGGCAAAGAGGAATACGCATTTCGGACATGAATTGCACCAGTAATTTGTGCGTAACAGGAGTTGCTGGATACGAGGAAGCCAAAAATAGGTGTTACAACTCGTAAAGTTGTAGAGATACTGCGGATAGCGCACGAAACGCCGCACAATCTCCAGTTCGCTATATTGCCGCAAGAGCGAGCGCATCGAAATGTCGGGTGTTATAAAGGATTGTATGTAATCGTTGGTCAACTTTTCTGCCTCGGATGATTTGCACCATTGATGATTCACCGGCAAGCCGAGGTAGGTGAGATTGCCGAAATCAGCGCTGCGTTCGTTGGAAAAGATGATCGAGTTGTAGCCGAGAAGTTCAGCGAGCAGTGTGGCTATGAACGTAAACGTGGAGACCGACGGGTATGCACTCGATATTCCAAGGAATAGAGTGATCCATCCGAGTTGTGAGTCGCGACGACGCTTGACAGTTATAGTTTTAGCACCGACGAGCGCAGCAATACGTTTGTGCGCAGGTGTCGGGGCAAAAGCGAAAAAATCAAATGGCGTACCTGACGCTTTCAACATTTCGGCCGAAAGGATGGAATCTTTACCCGCTCCGTTCAAGAGAAGCGCTCGCTTGGGTGGTTCGAATCGGGCGGCCCTAGGCACGGTAGCGGAATCGTCGTACGGAAAAGAAATAAGATTATGGAAATCGATCTTATTGAAATAGAAAAATTCGCCAAGTCCATTTAAATAGAGCGAGTCCCAGAAGCGGGCCTGCTCACGCGTAAGCGTAAACCCTTCAATACGAATATTGTTAGTCGGGAGGACACACCAGTAGTTGATGCCGATCATAAGGAGCAGTGCCTGGAGTGTCGCCTCTAACACGGCTTTGGGTACCTTCTCCCACAATTCTGGTGATACGCCTTCAAAAAAGAGACGATCAGTATACGTCCTTATTCTCCCGCTTTGAAATTCCACACGGTATGTAAAGGTGATTGTTGAGCGAGCGGCATCAACTGTGTATGTGCCAAAGGTAAACGACGACGCACGTAGCATTTTCGTGAAGTGCCACATATTTTATTATTCTATTTCCAAAAGTTAATCATTTACTAATATTTTAGCATTTTAATGATTTTCTGCGAAGCTCGAACAATAAAGACAAAATCCAGGTCAAGGATGTTGAACTGAAAAACTACACCAAGTACGTGCTCCAACATGGCAGTAGCGTCGAGAAATGCAACATCCTCAGTTGTCTAAAATCAAGACTGGCTTTCAAGGAAAAAGCCGTCAGACTGATTGCGTAAATAGTACAAACAAAAAACACGAGTCGCATAAGCTGTGTTTTTGGTCTCGAATATTATCTAAGCCTTCTCGGTAACTCGATAGAATTTTTATTGGCAGGGGCGGAGGGAATCGAACCCCCGACAAAGGTTTTGGAGACCCTTGTGATACCACTTCACCACGCCCCCGTATCCGAAAAGAAACTAATCACTTAGTTTCTTTGTGTTGAGTGTGTTTCTTGCACCACTTGCAGAATTTTTCGATTACCAAGCGGTTCGGGGTCAATTTTTTGTTCTTGCGGGAATCATAATTGACATGGTGGCAAATAGTGCACTCCATCGAGATTCGGCTGTCCTGAGACATATATTATTGCTAGAATTAATTCTCTGGAAACGTCAGGCGTTTCTGGAGCCCAGAAGCGGATTTGAACCGCTGACCTGCTCCTTACCATGGAGCTGCTCTACCAGCTGAGCTATCTGGGCCAAACTGCTTGGATACTATAACAAAAATCGGCAAAAGTTTCAATATTGTTCCATTTTGAAACAAAGCGCAAGCAAACACGTCTTATTAAGTGGAGCAGGCTTTATTTGGCTTGCTTATATTTATGGATTTCAAGAGTAAACAGACATTTCGAATATTTTGGCAGCATGCCCGGCGCTATCCTGGGCTGATTTTGCTATTGACCATCGGCCTGCTCGGGGCAACGGCGGCCGAATCCTTTGGCCCGTATTTTTATAAGCAATTGTTCAACCTGTTGGCGGCTAACGCTCCGGTGGCGCCGATTCTGATGGTGGTGACCAAGATCCTGGCCGCTGCCGCGGTGGCCTGGCTGTTTTGGCGGTTGGCGACATTCGTCAACAACGTTTTTCAGCCCAGCATCATGCGGGATCTGCTCAATACCTGTTTCAATTATCTGCACCGGCACTCATTCAATTTCTTCAGCAATAACTTTGCCGGCAGCCTGGTCAAAAAAATCGGCCGATACGAGCGGGCCTTCGAGGACATCACGGACCAGATCTACTGGAGCCTGATGCCAACGGCAATCAAGATCATCATCATCGCCGCGGTTTTATATTTCCTGAAGCCGATTTTTGCCCTGGTCGTTTTGATCTGGTCGGCGGTGTTTGTGGCGTTCACGGTTTGGTTCGCTCTATACAAATTGAAATATGACGTGACCAGCGCGGAACTGGATACGGAAGTCGGCGGCCGCCTGGCGGATACGGTGACCAACAACATCAATGTGAAATTGTTCGGGGGCTTGAGCAGGGAATCGAAATCGTTTAGCCGCCTGACCCTGAAGCAATATCTGGTCAGGAAGTGGACTTGGGATTTGGGTTCGATCAACGAGGCTATCCAAGGGGCTTTGTTTGCCATTTTGGAATTTACCATTCTGACTTTGGCGGTCAAAAGCTGGAAACAGGGTGGTTTGACTTTGGGCGATTTTGCCCTGTTGCAAGGTTATATGATCCAAATGTTCCAGCGGTTGTGGGATCTGGGCCGGCAGATAAAAAATATCTATTCGCGCTTGGGCGATGCGGAAGAGATGACCGAGATTCTGACCGCGCCGCATGAAATTCAGGATGCGCCGCAGGCCCAGCCCCTACGCGTGGCCAAAGGCCAGATTAATTTCAACCACATCAGCTTCAATTACAGCGGCAAGCGCAAAGTCTTTGGCGATTTCAATCTGACGATTGCGCCGGGGGAGCGGGTGGCCCTGATTGGCCCGTCGGGCGGCGGCAAAACCACGATCGTCAAATTGCTGCTGCGATTTTTCGACATTCAGGAAGGCGCGATCCTGATCGACGGTCAGGATATTTCGAAAGTTACGCAGGACAGCTTGCGCGACCAGATCGCGCTCGTGCCGCAGGATCCGATCCTGTTTCATCGGTCGCTCTATGACAACATCGCTTACGCGCGGCCGAATGCGTCCGAAGAAGAAATATACGAAGCCGCCCGGCTCGCCCACGCTCACGAGTTCATTACTTCTTTCCCGGACGGCTACAATACCTTTGTTGGCGAGCGTGGTGTGAAGCTTTCCGGCGGGGAACGCCAGCGCGTGGCGATCGCGCGGGCAATTCTTAAGGATGCGCCGATCCTGGTTCTGGATGAAGCCACCTCGAGCCTGGATTCGGAATCCGAATTGCTGATTCAGGACGCGCTCAAGCATTTGATCGAAGGCAAGACCACTATCTCAATCGCGCACCGCTTAAGCACGATCATGCAGATGGATCGGATCGTGGTCATCAAAAAAGGCCAAATCGTGGAAGAAGGCAAGCACGCGGAGCTTCTGAAGGCCCGCCAGGGCGTTTACCAAAAACTCTGGCAGATTCAAGCCGGCGGGTTTAGCAAATAGCCCCCCTTGCTGAGAATCTTGACAAAGACTAGCCGAAACATTGGGGATTTGCTATACTGGTTTACGTATTGTTAATAAGCCCTCACGCCAAGCCGTGGTGTAGGGGTAAAATTTAAGAAAGGGTATCCTTATGGCCAAAGGTATGACCAAGTCCGAAACCCTCAACGCGCTTGCCGAAAAGACCGGCAAGACCCGCAAAGAGGTCGGCGAAATGCTGGAAGCTATTGCCAATCTGGCTTACAGCGAAGCTAAGAACAATGGTGAGTTCACCATCCCGGGTTTGGGCAAGCTGCTCAAAAAGCACCGCGATGCCCGCATGGGCCGCAACCCCGCCACCGGCGAATCGATCAAGATTGCCGCTAAGACGGTCGTGAAGTTCCGGGTAGCCAAAGCTGCCAAAGACGCGATTCTCTAAAACCCGTCAGACGGGTTAAACCAGAATTCAAACCTAAAAACTCCGCCCTCATCAAGCGGTGTTTTTATTTGCCCAAGCGCGGACAAAGTGATAAGCTATCTGGAAGTCCTTTTTATTATTCTCAAAGGGGGACGTGTGAGAGGAAATAAGTTACGGGTGGCGCTCGCGGTATCCGGCGGCGGCACGACCATGAACCAGATCCTGCAGGCAACTAAGGATAGCCGTCTGCCTTACGTTGAACCGGCGTGCGTGATCGCGAGCACGGACGGGATCGGCGCGATCATGAAGGCCGAGGCGCATGGGCTCGAGATGGGCAGGGACATCTTCGTGGTCAAGAAGTCGGAATTCTCCTCGCCCGAAGCCTACGGCGAAGAACTGTTGCGGATCACGCGGCGGTGTGGCGCTGATTTTTGGGGCCAGTATGGCTGGATCCCCAGGACGCCAGCCAATCTCATCGAAGCGTTTGCGGGCATGGCAGTCAATCAGCACGCCGGCCCGATCCGTCCCGGCCGGCCTGACTTCGGCAAGCTGCACGGCCGGCAGACCCATTGCGCGCGCTTGGCATTCGTGCGCGAGATGCAGCGCAACTTCTGGACCGAAGCCGTGGCTCAGCGGGTCACGGTGGAATTCGACGAGGGCGCGGTGCTCGACTACGCCCGATCCTCGATCGAGATCAAGACCGATGATCCCGAGACTCTGGCCGCGCGCCTCCTGCCGTTCGAGCACGAGGTGCAGATCAGAACCCTTCGGGCATTCTCGGAGAACCGCGTGCAGGAGATCAAGTTCGACGACGATCTGGTTCTCCCCCACGAAGCGGCGCTACTCGACCAGATCAAGCGCTGCGCCCGGCATATCTTCCCGAAGGGGTAGACGAGGCCTGTTTTCTCACGATACGTCAGCGGAAGTTGGGAGGCTTCCGTTGACGTTTTTTATTTGCCCAAGCGCGGACAAAGTGATAAGCTATGAAATCAAGTTGCAGGGGGATTTTTAGAAGGAGAGTGGACCCATGAAGCGAATCGGATTTGCAGGCTCTGACGCCCGCACGTTTCTTTCGGCACTGACTGTCAGCCGTAGCGGCGAGAAAGGCGAGTTCCAGGGAGTGGTGATTCGTGGCATGCCCGCAATGAAGCCCTATGCCGAACTGGCTGGCTGGCCAGTTGATTTCCTCGAGGTGCCGGGAGGTTCCTCGGTGCAGGATTACGCCGCGCGTGTGCTGCGCGCGCTGTCAGACGACGAAATCGACTACGTGGTGCCGATGCCGGAAGCCCTGCAGATCGACGGCTTCGTGGATCGGATGACCGAAGCGGGGTTCGGGGACCGGGTCGCCGGCCTGACCGCGGCGGCTTCATTCATCGAGGGCGACAAGGTAACATGCAAACAACTCTGCGCTTCGGCGCGGGTGCCGGTGGCTCCCGACTGGGTTGCGATCGAAGCCAGGCATTACCAGCCGTTTCTCAGAGCGTGTCTGCGATACCTGGAACAGCACGGCGGCGCCTATGCGAAGTATCCGTTCCAGGCGGCGGGCAAAGGCGCGCGGTTCATCGGCAGCCCGTGGGAGATCCGCGAAGTCTACGAGACGCTGATGGCAGATTACGCCGAGTCCTACAGGAAGTTGCTTGGGCCGGGTCTTCCCTGGCCCCTGCTCATGGAGTCCTACATGGCGGGAATCGAGGTCAGCTTCACTGCCCTCGTCGACGTGCACGGCAACTTCCAGATCCTGCCCACGGCCATGGACTACCAGGGCCGGTTCGCCGGTCAGATCAGCCGGAACAATCCGGTGACCGGTGGCATGGCGAGCCTGGGGCCGCACCCCGTGCATTCTCAGGAACTGCTCGAGATGGCGGTAAAGCAAGTTTTCCGGCCGTTGATCGAGGAGATGAGGCGCCGCGGCATCCTGCGGCCCTGCATCCTGTATCCGGGATGCATGGTGTTCTTCAACGAGTTCGGCAAGCCGGCGTCGATTCGCGTCTGCGAGATCAACATTCGGCCGCCCGAACCGGAGTTCCAGGTCATGCTGCGCCTCGTGCGCAACTTCGGCCAGCTGATCATGGCGATGTTCGAAGGGCACCTCGACGAGGTCAAGCCGGATGTGAGGGATGACCAGATCGCGATGACTATCGCGCTCGTCACCGGTCCCGGCCCGGGCGGGGAATACAAAGGCTACCCTTGGCGCCACAAGCCGGGCGAGCCGATGATGCTTGATCTCAAGGGGCTCAAGAAGAACAACGTGACCCTGCTGCCGGCGGGGATGGGCTACAAGGATGGGACCTTCATCTCGGATGGCACGCGTGTCGCGTATCTGATCGGCAACGCGACCGTCAAGCCGGGAGAGAACCGGGGCCAGGTCGCTGACGCGCTGCGCGACAAGCTCTACCGCATGTTCGCCGATGGTAAGGTCCGCACGATTCCGTGCGGCACCGGCGAAGATCCTCAGGGTAACCGGCTGACGGTGAGGGACGACGTCGGCATCCACTTCGGGATCGCCGAACGCCTGTTCGCCATCTGACGTGGGGTCAACGGAAAGCATGACAAAGCTTACCGTTGACCCGTTTTTTATTGGCTCATTGACGGCGATTCCAAAATGTGCTATAATATATATAACGATAAAATTTGATGGAAACAAAAGACAAGCTCAATTGTCGATTTGCCAAGTAAAACCGATATTTCGGGCCTTGGTCTTTTTGTCTTGCTTATCGTGATTCCTGGATATAAACGCGATCCTAATCCACGAATGCATCCGAATGCCACGAATAATATTTCCCAAAGAGTCTTATCAAATAACCGGCATTTGTTTCCAGGTATGCATGCAAAGATATCTCCGGGCGGCTAATGCGGAACTTGGCTTAATAATAAATTTCAGAGCAGCTTATCTGAAGCCGAAAAGAGTTTTAAACAGCAGTTATTCGGGTAATTCGGATGAAAATTCGGACCATTCGGATCGCGTCTAATTAACTTTGATTCCAAGTTAACCCCCACACCACAAGTCGTGAAAAATGTTTTCGTTTTAAGATATTTTTCTAGACTGGTGAAGTCTGGGGCATCCATCGCACTGTTTTCTGGTGTGGGGGGTGAATTGGAAAATTAACTAGGTCGAGTTCGATCATTTGATCGGATATCCTGTCGCATAAGGCGCTGAGGGAAGCGCCTGCCTGCCGGCAGGCAGGGAAGGGGGTGAATTCAATGTCAACTTATTATGGTAACGCTTATTCTTCGGCAGTGACCACGTCACTTCAGGCTCTTTATAGTCGCCTGATCGGATTTCTGCCGGAATTCCTGGTCGCAGTTATCATCCTGATCGTGGGCTGGGTTGTGGCCGTGTTTGTGGCCAAACTTGTCAAACAAGTTCTCAACTCGCTCAAACTCGATGAAGTCGGCGACAAGCTGGGTCTGGACGAATTGTCCGCCCGCACTGGGGTCAGAATGAGTGTCTCCGGCACGGTGGCCTGGCTGGTTAAATGGTTCCTGCTCGTAGCTATCTTCTTGGCTGCGGCAGACATACTCGGCCTCACCCAAATTTCCGCGTTCTTAAACAGCGTGCTGGCTTATATTCCGATGGTGATTGCCGCAGCTGGTATTATGCTGATCGGCACCATGGTGGCTCAATTCTTGGCCCGCCTGGTCCGCCACAGCGTCAAAGCTGCCGGTCTTCACTCCGCTGATCTTTTGGGTTCAATTACCCAATGGGCAGTTATGGTCTTTACGGTTCTTGCGACCTTAGACCAGCTCGGAGTTGCTCAGCCGTTCGTCCAAACGTTGTTTACCGGCATTATTGCCATGCTGGCAATTGCCGGCGGACTCGCATTTGGCCTCGGTGGTAAGGAGCACGCATCCAAGGTTTTGGATATGATTGAAAAAGACATCAAATCCTAAAACTTTTTATAGTTCTTTCCAGTTTTCATCAAAAATCAAGCAGCCGCACACCAGCGGCTGTTTTTTTAACCTGCCTGCCGGCAGGCAGGTTGACGGATGCCGAAAAATTTGCTACCCCGACGTCTGCTATTAATATTTTTAATGAAATCGGGGCTCCGACTACAAGACTTAAGAAAGATTCTTGAAAGGTCTTGCGCGTCGGAGTAATATATGCTATAATATAAGTAGAAAGTTTACAGAGAATCTCTCTGTC
Source organism: Candidatus Doudnabacteria bacterium RIFCSPHIGHO2_12_FULL_48_16 (assembly GCA_001780035.1). GTDB lineage: Bacteria > Patescibacteriota > Doudnabacteria > UBA920 > O2-02-FULL-48-8 > WO2-49-40. The sequence goes on along the minus strand of MFEY01000004.1, from coordinate 39,373 downwards.
ACAAAAGACAACTGTCGAAACAAAAACAAAACAAAAATTCACCCCGTTAGAGATTATCTGCAAAAGCGGCATTTAATCAATGACTTAGTGATAAATAAACACCCGGTGTAGATACTAAACTGGTTATCTCTAACGGGGTAAAAATACAAATGGCTTTTAAATTGCGTTTAGGCTTGCTAATTTTGGGTTTATTCGCGCTTTCCGGCTCGAGTTTGTCGCCCCAAACTTTGGCCATTGGCGATATTTTGAATACCCTCAACCACGACCGCCAAAGCCGCGGTTTGGCGGCTCTTGAAATTAACCCGACTCTGAATCTGGCTGCTCTGGCCAAGGCCCAGGATATGGCCGCCAATAAATATTTTGCGCACACTTCGCCGCAAGGCATTGAGCCCTGGCATTGGTTCAAGGCCCTCGGCTACGATTACGCGTATGCCGGGGAAAATTTAGCCCTAGGGTTTACTGATCCTTTGGAACTCGAATCATCGCTCATGGCCTCAAGCTCGCATCGGGCCAATATCCTGTCGCCTTTTTATTCCGAGGTCGGCTTAGCGACCGTCAACTCCAACGGCACGACCGTGGTGGTGCAGCTGTTCGGCAGCCGGGAGGAGCGCGTCAGTCTACGCCAATAAACAGAATCAAGAATCTAGAATCAAGAACCCGGTTGAAGCCGGGATTTTAATTTGCCATAATAGCCATATGGAAGATTATTCCGTCCAAAAGCCAAATAAAAGCCGAATCAAAATCGCCAGCCTGGCCGCCGGCTTGGGCTTGGCGGCTGTTTTGGTCTTGGTCGCCATTTATTTAACCAAGGTCCATCATGCCCAAAGCTCGGACAGTTATCCGGTGGCGTTTGAGATCAAACCGGGCGCGACCGCCCAGAGGATCGGTAGGGACTTAACCGCGCAAAAATTAATCGGCAGCCCAGTGATCTTTTGGGCTTACACTTACATCAATCATGCGGCGGCCAAAATTCAGGCCGGTCAGTATCAGCTGGATCGCAATATGAGCATTGCCGAAATCGTGGACGTAATCACGCACGGCCGCGTCATTCCGTCGGATCGGAGCGTGACGATTATTGAAGGCTGGACCAATGACCAAATTGCCCGCAACCTGGCGCAGAAAAATGTCTTTGCGGAAGTGGATTTTCAGCATGCGTTGACCCGCGACGATTTTAATACCAAGTTTTCTCAACTTGGGCTCAAGTTCAATTACCAAGGTTTTTTGTATCCGGACACTTATAAGATAGGTAAAACTGATTTGCCCCAGGATTTGATTGAGAAGATGCTTAGGAATTTCGAAGTTAAGTTGGGCAATCAAGCGCTCTCTGGGGATCAGTTAATTGTCGCTTCCATCATTGAGAAGGAAGTCGGCCGCAACAAGGAAGTGATTAGCCAGAATGATCTGGTCCTCATGCAGAAGGAACGCGAACTCGTGGCCTCGGTGTTTTATAACCGCCTCCGCATCGGTATGGGCCTGGAATCCGATGCCACAGTTAATTACATTACGGGCAAAGCCGACCGTTCAGTGACCATTGCAGACACTAAAATTAAGTCGCCTTACAATACTTATCAGGTCAAAGGCTTGCCACCGACGCCCATTTCTAACCCCGGGATTGGTTCGATCCGGGCCGCGATTTTTCCGGCCGAGTCGGATTATTTCTATTTTCTCAATGCGCCGGAGGGCACGGCTTATTTTGCCAAAACTTTGGCTGAGCATAACGCCAACAAGGTGAAATATTTAAAATAGTAAATAGTAACCAGCAAGTAGTAAATAGAAAACCCGCGTTTGAACAGCGCGGGTTTTTCATATAAGATATGGGTCACAGTTGGCCAGTCGTGCACATTGCCGGCCAAGACCGTCGTCAGGATCAAGGCCTGGAAGGGCGAGAACGACGCCACCGTCCGTATCTACTCCGCTAAGGGTGGGCACGAAGTGTATAAAGGCGGCGATGGCACGTGCAACCGCGACTGGATCTTGACCGTTCCGCGGGCTACGCTGGAAAGGGCTCGTTTTGGGGACTCGCCAGCCCCCTAAGCGTCAGATTCAGCCGATGTATGCGCCGAGATGTCCCTCTCTTTAGGAGACATCTCGGCTCGGTTTTTTATCTCTTGACGGATGCCGGAAAACAGTATAAAATATTGAGGAATTCAATAGCCAAAGACCCCTGCTGGCCGCTAGGCCTTAATCCGCCGGGTAGGAAGAGATCCTGAAACAAGTTCAGGATGACATGAACCCCGTCTTTGGATAGCGGGTTTTTTATTAATACGGATTAAGGTTGTAGGATTTAGGTTCTACACTTTAATCTTAAATCCTTAATCCTAAATCTATATGGCAGTAACAAGAAAAGAAAAGGAAGCCGCACTCGCTTCGCTGACCGAAGATCTTAAGGGCGCCAAGGGCGTGGTGTTTACCGAATACCGCGGCCTTTCCGTCAAACAGTTGGATCAGGTTCGCAAGAATTTGCGCAAAGAAAATGTGAAGTATCAGGTTGTGAAAGTCACTCTGCTTAAGAAAGCCCTGGCGGCAATCGGCATCAACGCCGACAAGTTCAAATACAATGGTCCGGTGGCCATGGCCGTATCGAACGAGGAAGAAACCGCCCCGGCCCGAATTTTGAAGGGCATGACCAAAGATCAGCCACTGCTGATTTTAGGCGGCGGAATTTTTAACAATGAAATGATCGGCTCTGATGTCGTGATGCGTTTAGCAACGCTGCCAACCAAACCGCAATTGATCGCTCAGCTGCTGTCGGTCCTGCAGGGACCTGCCAGGGGATTGGTCACCGTGCTTTCCGGCAATACCAGAAATCTGTTGAACGTGCTTAACGCAATTAAGGATAAGAAAGGCTAAAGGTCGATTCTTAGCAATTAAAGAATTAATTGATTAATTTAAATAATATGGCAAATTTTGATAACATCGTTTCTGAGATTGAAAAGCTGACCGCGCTGGAACTTTCCGAATTGGTGAAAACCCTGGAAGAAAAGTTCGGCGTTAGTGCCGCTCCGACGTTTGCAGTCGGAGCTCCGACCTCGGCTGCGCCGAGCGTCGGAGAAGAGAAGACCGAATTTACAGTTGAGCTTACCGATAGCGGCGCCAACAAGATCAACGTCATCAAGGTTGTGCGCGAAGCGACCGGCAAGGGCCTGAAAGAAGCCAAGGACTTGGTCGACGCAGCGCCTAAAGCAATCAAAGAAAACATTGCCAAGGCCGAAGCGGAAGAATTAAAGAAGAAGCTGGAAGAAGCTGGCGCCAAGGTAACGCTGAAGTAAATTTCTAATTACTAATTTTTAATTGACCTAAGTTGTCGTTTAGAAATCAGATCGATTAGACTAATTAGATCAATTTAAAAACAGCCTCTGGACAAGAGGCTGTTTTTATGCTATAATTATTACAGATATAGTATGGGTTAGCCGACCCTGTCACCAAGCCCAAAATAGGCGGGCAGGTAAAATTCTGGGTTTAGCCCAAAAACAGCGGAAACAAAAACAAAAATGAATCAAAGGGTTGGGGTGGATCTTTTAAGTTTGAAAGAAGCGGCCGAGCTGTCTCCATACAGCGCGGATTATTTTCCCGCCTCTGGCGGACCCCGCCGTCTTTATACAATACTTAAATTTCGGTGGCGTGGGAATTTGCCAAAATAAAATGAATAAAACAGACACAAAAGAACTCTTGTCTTTAAAAGCCGCGGCCGAATACTCTCCATATAGCGCTGATTATCTAAATCTCTTGGCGCGCAAAGGCAAGCTTAAAGCCCGCAAGATTGGCCGCGACTGGCTGGTCACCCGCGAAGACTTGTTTGAGTATCTGAAAAAACAGCACTTAGAGTCGCAATCGCGCCTGACTCAGTTGGGGCGGTATTTAAATTTTTTACCATAAGCATGCACTCAACCGATTATAAAAATTTAAATTGGTTTGAGGCCGGTCTGGTGATTTTCATTGCGCTGGGCATTCTGCTGATCGGAGCAATTCTGTTTATGAATTTAAACCCGAAGCAGCAAGACAATTTCGTTTCCGCTTTAAACATGTTTGATCTGCATCAACAGGTGGCGCATTCCGCCGGGGATTTTCAAGTGGTATGGGCGATGCCGCACCAATTTTTTCAGGAATTCTATAAGGCATTTGGCGAGGTCGCAGTTATGCCGGCCGGTCACATTGAATATTTTGAAAACTTAAGCCGGCAGACAGCATTTCTGTATTCGGACTTTCTTTATTACTCCGATCAGGTGACGTTCGATTATTATTTGGCCAATCAACCCGCCCCGGTATCGAGCGGTGGGCAGGTTGCCGGAGTCGCAATTGAAAGAGCGGCGCCGGTTGCGCCAGAGCCAGAACATTTATTTTACCAGCCGCCCAAGGTCGATTGGCGGCAAGCGGAGAAATTTTTAATCAATATCAATCACTAAAATGAAAACTAAAACAAAAGCAAAAGCAAAGTCCAATACAATCCGAAAAATTTTCAAATCCAAACATTACCAGGTTTATTATCTGGCGTTGGCTATGACCGGCCTCTTGGTTTTGGAAGGAGCCCTGTTTGGCTTAACGACGAAAGCTGACTGGCAGGAGGCGCTGACGATTTTCGACTTCACCGAAAATTTAAAACAGACCCAAGTTCAACTTTCGACCGTGTTCGCGCCGATGATCGGCGTGGTCGAGGGAGTGAACGATTTCTACAAGCAGGCGACCGACGCGGCCATGCCGTTATTTGATCTGAGCGGATCGGACAACGATCTGGCCCAGGTCGTGTCCGGCGTGACAGAATTTTACAGCCAGTCGAGTATCCAAATGGCCTCACTGTTGGATTTGTCGGCAACCATCGGGCAAGGGAGCGTGGCGGGGATTAGCATAGAAATGGAATATTAAAATTTAAATCAAAACTGAGTCTGATGACGCAAGCAGCCGAAAAATTATTCTACGGTCTGGCCGGATTTATCTTACTGACGGCCCTTTTCGTGCTGCAACCAACCAACCGAACCGAACTGGCTGCCCTGCAGGACGAAATGACCGGCCGATTGTCCGTGGCCTGGCAGCAGACCATGGGGGACGGGCCTTATTTTGATAATTTGATCTTGGTTTTTGACTCCATTAATGAATTTTATGGGCAGGCGGGCAATGCCAGCTTGGCGCTGCTCGAACACGGAGTGGGCGACCGCGACCTGGCCGTCATCGGGCGCAATTTTTATCACGAACTGGCTTTTTCGTTGAGCCACCTTGCCGACTCTGGTCAGATCTTGGCCGCAATTCCATCGGGTATCGAATTTATGAGCGAACCGCCGATTTATAACATCGTCCCGGTCGCCGCCAACTCCGGCGCTGTGGCCGGCGCCCTGGTTGAACCGGTCAATGGCGATTTGCCGTGGGTCACGATGCGCGACAACCTGACCGGACAGCTCTATTGCATTGCCATTTATAACAGCGAAGTGAATAAGTATCTGGGACCATGCAAATATGATTACCGCTAAAAAATTTATCAATCTGGGTTTGGCCGCCATTTTGGTCCTGGCTTTGGGTTTGCCTCAAACGGATTCGCCGCTGCTGGCCGCCAGCCCCGAGCGGGCTCCGAACCTGAGCAGCTGGTCGCCGCCTCAGACCATCAACGGCTGGTGGCCGGACCTTTCGCCCAACGGGCGCTTTATCACCTATGGCAACTGGGGCGAGAGTTGGGTTACCGATTTACAGACCGGCCAGAATTGGGACTTCCGCGATCCGGCTGACATTGCCAATCGAGCGCACCGCTGTATTGCCGGCCAGTGGATTCAACCGGACACCCTGACCTTTGTTTGCGAAATTGAGGATGGCCAGCCGGGATTTTACCGTTATGAAGTCAAGGTCGGCGAGTGGGTTCCCAAAAAAACGGCGGATAACCCGCAACTGGTTTTGGGCAATAACTTTGTGGCCAAGGATGGGCACTGGGCTTCTTATAAGGCGGTGACCCAAATTGTGAAAGACAATAGAATTTTAGATCAAACCCGACCCGGCGGGGCCATGGCCCTTGGCGGGGATTTGTTGGTTCACGCCTGCAGCAACGACAACGATGCGATTTGTGTTTACAGAGGCAGCGGACTTAATAAGGTTTATACGCCTCAGACACCATATTTTGGCGCTGATGTTTTGAACGGCTATATTGCTTACGGCGGATACGGGCCGGTGCATGGAATCGATCCTTCCGGCAAAGACGTTGATCTGTCTGCGGTTCGGGGAATGAATGAAAGTATTCCGCAGCTCCTGAGCGTCAACGGCCGGATTTGGCTGGCGACCGAGGCTTGGAATGACACCGATGAGTTTATGATGCTTCGGCCGTGGGGTGAGCGCAGCGTTATCGTTGTTAATGCCCACGCCGCCTCCTTTAGCGTGGTTCACGCCGGGGACAAGTTTGTCATCGCTGCCAGCGATGCCCGCGGCCAGCTGATCGTAACGACTGTCTCCGATGCCGCTCCGCGGGTTGATCTTTGCGGTGCTGATTGTTCGGAATCGCCGATTCCCAGAGCTCCCCACATTGATTCGCTGAATTTGTCGCGGGCCACGGCTGGCCAATCTCTGGTCATCAGGGGTAGCAATTTGTCGGCAACCGTGGAATTTTATGCCAGCGATGGTCGGATTGATTCCTATGGCGGGCAGGTTAGCGCCAATGGCACGCGGACGACCATTGTCATTCCGGCAGACTTGCCGGCTGACAATTACACGGTTCGGATTTTTTCTGCGGGCCTGACTTCCAACGGCAAACCTTTGTCCGTCACCGTTACGGAAGAACAAATCCCGAACGGCATCGTTTGCGACCCATTACCCGAAGATCCCACAATGCTTTTGATGTGCAACGCCAATGATCTGAACAAGCCGCAAACTCGGGGACATGAGCCGGGGACAGATCCCTCAAAGCCGGTGGTTTTTCCTGCCGATGGCCAGGGAGGAATCGGCGCGGCCTACGGCGCGAAGACTGATTCTGTGCTGATTGCAGCCGGCAAATTTGTGGCTGATGCCGATCGCCAGATTGTCGGTTTTCTGGCGGATCCCAAGACCATGGCGCCCAAAGGCTCGGCTTTCCGGATTGACAGCTCGGGTGGGGCTGGTACGCCCAAAGTGGCTTATAGTCCGGATTTCGAAAAGTTTTTGGTCGTCTGGGAAGATACCCGGCCCTGCGGCAACCGCTGCCGCAGCCAATATGGCCGGTTTGTCTCAGCCGATGGCACCGTTCAGGGTTCAGATTTTGCGATCAATCAAGGGGCCGCTTTTTTGAACGGCCTGGCGTATGATTCAGCCAGCAAAAAATTTCTGGTGCTTTACGAGCCATCCGGAGCGTTCTTGGGTTTAAAGACAGTGAGTGAGCAAGGGACTGTCTCGGATCAGATCATGGTCATTGACTCCTACCCGTATCAGGGCCAAGCCGGCATTGCTTTCAACAGCAAACTCAACGAATATTGGGTTGCTTTTGCCGCTGTCGTGTCGGGCAACGATACGGCAAATGAGGATGATCGGATTATGCTGGTCCGGATCAACGCCCAGACGCTGCAGAGGGTCGGGGAACCGGTACAATTGACCAAAACTTATCCCGGCCGCAATAGATTTTCCGGCGCTCACATCGCGTATTCGCCAAAGAGCGGCGCAGCCATGATCATCTGGATGGAACGGGACCGGGACGAGGCCGTGGCCGGGACCTGGGGGCGAACCGTCTATGATGACGGGAGGGCTTCAGACGAGTATCCGGTGATTACGCTGGGGATCAATCCCGTTTCCGAGGGATTTGCCAGCAATACCGTGGATTACAACCCATGGACAGGCTCATTCTTTGTGGCCAGCGGGGATTGGGACGGCAATGCTTGGATAACGGAGATAGCCGATACCGGTTTTGTTTACAATTCCGAATTGGCAATTTCCGTTTCCGATACCACAGGCATTAACTGGCTCAATAAACTCTTTGCGATCAAAGCCGCATTAGCTGCGGCCTTGGGCAGCTTTAATATCACTAGCGCGATAACGCCGAACGGAGCCTTAACTCTGGCTAGCAGAAATTACACGAGCGTGGTCGGGACCAGTTTTCAGAGTGTTAATGCGCCGTTCCTGGCCCTGGCGCCGCCGCCGCAGTCTCAGGCAGCGAGCAGCTCTGTGGATTCCAAGACTCTACAGAAATTAATTAATCAAATTTATGTCTGGTCGTTGGGGATTGCATCGTTATTGGCCGTGCTGATGACCATTTTGGGTGGCTATTATGTCATGACCTCAGCGGGCAACGCCGAACAAGCGACCAAGGGCAAGGAATATATTTGGGGTGCGGTCATCGGAATGGTTTTATTATTCGGTTCGTATCTGCTCTTGCGGGTGATTAACCCGGACCTAGTCAACTTCCCGTTTAATATTGGGCAGCTTACGGAACCTAAAAAGTGATTTTTTCCAGTTTGTCGCCGTCGAGCAAATACATGCTTCTCGCCGCTTCGTCAATATACAGATCGCGCAAATCCCGGGCATTGGGGAAATAAATTTGATTTAAGAGTGATCCGGTTTTGCTAATAACGACCACTCTTTTTTTGTTGGCTTCGAGAATGTAAAGGTTGGCGCCGACAAACAGTTTATTGGCGTTGGAAATGCCGTCGGTGAGATTGGGCAAGGGGATATTGGTGCTGGCCCCGCCGGAGATCTTTGTTAAACGGTCGGCTGATAGTATGTATAAATCCTTATCCGCGCCAATGTCGCGGATATCGCCGTTTTCGATCGAAGCAGCTTTTGTTGATTGGATTTTGGTTTTATTCAGCGTCAACCGAAGCACTTGCCGGCCGGCCAGGTCAAGCACATACAATCCGCCCGCACCGGCCCGGATAGCCGATAATTGCCCCTGATCAACGCTGACAATCGTTTCAAATTGCTGCATGTCCTGGTTGATTTTGGATACGAGATTGCCGCTGCTTACAACCACTCCGACGCCCGGCATGAAAGCAATTCCGGTGACATTGTTTTTGAGGCTGTTGAGCAGGAAATATTCTTTCAGCGCGCTGCCGCTATACTGCGACAGGGAATTGGAATCCTCGCCGGCCAAAAGAAAAGCGGTCGGGGCTTTGCCGAGTGATACCGGATTGCGTTTGAGCGTTGCGATCACCTGAGCGTTTTCGATCCGGCTGATTTTGTTGATCTGGGTTTTGACGTTTTCCAGCCGGGGCTCGAGTTTTTTGGCGGCGACTTCGTCCATGCCAAGCAAGGTTTCAAAATCTTTCTGGGCCCGGTTCATGGCGTTTAAGGCCTCGTCGTTGTTTTTGTAAATAATTGCGGATTGAGCTTCCGTCAGATCCTGATTAACCAGGGTAATTTGGTTTTCAATTCTCATCTGGACCGTTTTGTAATGGCGATTGACCAGGTAGTTGGTCAGGTTGGCCAAAAAAAGAATCAGAAAGATTGAAAAACTGATAAAGAAAAATTTAGCGGGGCGGGACAGGTTTTGGAAATATGACCATTGCAGTTTCTGCAAGGCGGCGATCCGGCCCAGCCGAATTTTTGGCTTTGCGAGCCAGGCGGGCCGGGAAAAAGACAGTTTGCCAAATCTGGCATTGGCCTCTGACGGGGGCAAATCTTCGGGTAACGGAGCATAAATCGGTTCCGGCTTTGTCTCGGGCTGAGCCGGGGCGCCGGCCGCTTGAGGTTTGGTGAAACTGAGGAGAAAGGCGCAGAAGGCCTGGGATTCGTTTAATGAATCCTGTAAAATTTTTGAGATTTCCACAGAGGCCTGCTCCGGGGTTTGTCGGTTCAATATCTCGGAAAAATGTTCGATCGAGACATAATCAAAAATATTGGAGGTATTGATAATCAGGTTGTCGGAAGGAGCCAAGCGGCCCTGGGTGAAGTTGATAAATGTTTTGAATGGGTGGTCGCCGCGTTTTTCCGCGGGCAGGATTTCAACCAGTTCACCTTTGCGATGCAAGAAACACGCGCAAGCGCCGTCATTGGCCGCGAAAATATTATCACCGGATTTGAGGCAAAGCACGGCGGAGAACTTGCCGACCCAGGACTTGCGGCCGCTGTGGGCGAGATCGGCTAGGTTTTGGTTGATCTGGGCCAGCGAGGATTCAAACAGCGCCTCGGCGGCTAGGCGCTTGTTGGCCCGGAACGATTCCAGGATAATTTCTGAAATTTTTTTTAAGTCAGTTTCTTCTGTTTTTTTTCGGATGTCCCAAAGTTCGGCCAGGATGAAGAGCTGGGCGGATGGGGAGATTTGCTCTTCGTAAAGAATCAGCGAAGTCTTTTTGTTCGCCGGGTCTGTTAGGTATATTTGGTTGATTTGTGTTTCTAGCCGCGCCATATATTAACGTAGTTATCATTTTAGCGAATATAAATGCGTTTTACAAATTTGCCCAAAAGCCTAATTATTGAATAATAAGCTGATTGTGCTATAATCAGGCCATGCTTGCGCAACTGCTCTCGTCGAAACCCAAAACTCAATTGATTAATCTTCTTTTGGCGCATCCGAAGCGTGCCTTTTCGTTTACCGAATTGCGGCTGCTTTCGCGCTGCCCCCAAAAATTGCTCCGCGCGACCCTGAGGGAATTGGACAAGATGAATTTCCTGGTGACGTCTGAAAAAAAGCGGATCCGGTATTATCAGATGAACAGGAGATTTGCCCTCTATCCGGAACTGATTGGTTTTTTAAGGAAAGCCAAACATGTGCCCAAGGATATATTGGCCCTGGCCGCTGGCCGGGTCGGGGACTGCAAGCTGGTGGCTTTAACCGGGGTATTTGTAGGTAAGCCGAGAGTGGAAACCGATCTATTGTTCGTCGGCAGAATCAGCGCATCCAGGCTCGAGAACTTTTTGAAACTGGCTTCGAAACTGGCCGAGCAAGAGGTTGGCTTTACCGTATTGACCCCGCAAGAGTTTGATTATCGTCGGGTCATGAATGACCGGTTTGTTAAGAATATCCTCGAGAACGATCCGGTCTTGGCAGTTGATAAAATTAAGAAAAAATAATTAACCATATTTGACCCATGGATCAAATTGTATCTATCTACAATCAATTTTTAAGTTATTTTCCGGAAAATTTGCACGGAATCGTATCCTTGGCCCTGGCAGTCTGTCTGGCCATAGGAATCTTTAAGGTCATTAAGCGTGAATTTATTTATATAATCGTATTGATTGTGCTTTTGCCGGCTTCGGTGCCCATTCTTAAGAATATTTGGGAAAGTTTATCCACAATTATTAAGTTTTTACTTACAAAGAATTGACCAACCCGCGGCAATCGGGTATACTGTTGGAAATTATTAATCCAATTTTATGATCATGGATGATGACAAAACGAATCCATCTGATGATGACGCTGATACGGATGAAAAGGAAGTAAAGGAAGAAACAAATACCGAAGAGACTGAATAACACAAACTGCCCCGATTTGGGGCAGTTTTTTAGGAAAAAAGCTTGGTGGGGACAAGTAGGCTTAAAACTTGACAGATTCGTTGGTTTTTAGCGTATTTTGGCCGGTTTACGGCCTTTTTTATTTGTTACAGAACCTTTGACGTGTGTCATAGAGTGGAATATAATGAATTGTAAATGGTGAATTGTGGATAATCGTGGGGAAAAGTGGAGAACATCACTGTTCAAGAAACAAAGAAAGTCATGTTTATTGGGGAATTTACAGTTAGCATGGATGCCAAGGGTCGAATCGCCATTCCGGCAAAGTTTCGTGCTCTTTTAAATGCATCGGCTGTCGTGACCCGCGGCTTGGATCAAAGTCTTTTTCTCTATCCGACCAAGGAATGGGAAGTCATTGCGGCCAAGATAGCGGCGTTGCCTTTGACGCAGGCCAATTCCCGCGCTTTTTCGCGGCTCATGCTGGCGGGGGCATTTGATGCAGAGTTGGACAAGCAGGGTCGGATGATGATTCCGGATTATTTGCGGAAATTCGCAACGCTGACCAAGCGGGTGGTTGTGGCCGGGCTTTATAACCGCATTGAAATCTGGGATGAGCGGTTGTGGCTTGATTACAAGAAGAATACCGAACGGGAAAGCACGGCGATTGCTGAAAAATTGGGAGAACTGGGAGTGTAAATCGCTCGGCGTTCGTGCAAAATTACCGGCTGTTCCCGACTTAACGTCGGGACAGCCTGCGTTCTCGGCCGACTAAGGTCGGCCTGCGAAGGCTAATTTTGCACCAGCGCCTTGCTTAAGAGAGAAAAAGTATGCACGTACCCGTCCTGCTGAAGGAAACGCTTGAATATTTGAATGCGGCCTCCGGCGGCCGGTTTGCCGACGGCACGGTCGGGAGCGGCGGCCATACGATCGCAATTTTAAATTCCAACCCGGTTAACCAAGTTTTGGGGATTGATTTGGATCAGACTTCTTTGGACAAGCTGCGAGAGAGGCTTGTCCAAGAGAGCCTGAACCAAAGAGCCACTTTGGTAAAGGGAAATTATGTGGACTTGGATTCGATTTGCGCCGAGCACTCCATAACCGAACTTGACGGGATCCTCCTGGATCTGGGTTTTTCCTCCGACCAGGTTGATCAAGCCAAGCGGGGGTTTTCGTTCCAAAGCGAAGGCCCGCTGGATATGCGGTTCGATTCCTCGAGTAAGGTAACGGCAGAACAGGTCGTAAACCATTACCATGTTCACGAATTGGCAGAAATTTTTAAGGACTTTGGGGAAGAGAAGTTTGCCGGCAGAATTGCCCGGGAAATAGTGGCTCACCGGCAAAAAGGATCGATTCTAAGCACCGGCCAATTGGCTGAAATTATCAAACAGGCTTTGCCGAAGCCGATTCAATTCAAGGCCGCAGATTCTCAACGACGGATTTTTCAAGCGCTCCGAATCGAAGTCAACCGGGAGCTGGTAAATTTGAAAACCGTTTTGCCTAAATGCCTAAAGCTTTTAAAACCAGCCGGCCGCCTGGTAGTCATTTCGTTTCAGTCTCTGGAAGACCGGATTGTTAAAGAATTTTTTAACGAGCAGGCCCGCGAGTGCGTTTGTCCGCCTGAATTTCCGACCTGCGTTTGCGACAAAATTTCAACTCTCAGGATTCTGACCCGCAAGCCCGCAACAGCGTCCGAAGAAGAGATTAAAACCAACTCGCGCAGCAAACCGGCCAAACTCAGGGCGGCGCAGAAAATTTGAAATCATGTAGCATGGAACACGTAACATGTAACATGAAAACAAAAACAAACTAAAACATGATTCGCGATACGTGATTCATGATACGTGAATGTTAGGCGGCACATGCGTGATTTAACTTTATCTTTGCCATTAACGGCTTCCAAACCCCGGATCGGGACCTGGAACTCCGCTCAAAAATTGAATTTGATTTTAATGGCTGGCACTCTGCTTTTGGGTTTTGGCTATCTGTTCACTATCAGCTCGTTGGGCACCAAGGGCTATGAGATCAAACGGGTGGAAACGCGGCTGGAGGCAGAGGAATATGAACAGCAAACCCTGCAAATTCAGTCATCGGATTTGCAGTCAATCAATCAAATCCAGGGCCAGGCCGCGGCCGGCCGGTTCGTGCCAGTAACCAATGTGACCTATATCAAAGATGCCAACTTCGCGCTCAAATAACATTGCCATTAACCCACCCGGGGTCAAAAATTCTTACAACTTAAGAATTTTTTTATTATTGCTCGCCCTGGCCTTGTTTATATTTATTCTCGGCGCCCGCTTGTTTATGGTGCAGGTTGTTAACCATAAATATTATGAATCTCTGGCCGCCAATCAGCGCGGGTTTTCGACCACGATCGATTCCAAGCGCGGTGATATATATTTGGCGGGCTCGCCGGGCTCGACGGTGTTGGTGGCCACGACCATTTCCAAAAATATGGTCTACGCCATTCCGAAGGAAATCACCGACAAAGAACAGGCCGCCAACAAGCTGGCGGGGCATCTGGGCCTGTCAACCAAAGATTTACTGGCCAAGATTTCCGGCAATGGGAGTTATGTGCCACTGACCAAAGATATGACCGACGAACAGGCCAAGGCAATTGAGTCGTTAAAAGTCAAAGGCATTTATATTCAGGCCCAGGAAGCGCGATTTTATCCCGAATCAAATTTGGCCAGCCAGGTCGTCGGATTTTTGGGCTACAAAGGCAATGACCGGGTTGGGCAATACGGCATTGAAGGCAATTACAACGATGAGCTGACGGGGAGGAAGGGATCTTTGGGCGCCGAAACTGACAGCAGGGGCCGGTTGATCACGGTCGCTTCGCGCAATTTTGTTCCCGCCCGCAATGGCGACGATATCTATCTGACCCTGGATTCAGCCATTCAATACAAGGCGGAAGAGGTTTTGGCCCGGACAGTCAAAGACCACGGGGCTGACAACGGTTCGGTCACAGTTATCAATCCTAAAACCGGAGCGGTGCTCGCTCTGGCCAATTACCCGAGTTTTGATGCCAATAACTACGGCAAGGTCAAAGATTTGTCGATTTTTGCCAATCAAGTGGCCGCAGGTGATTATGAGCCCGGCTCGATATTCAAGGCGGTAACCTTGGCCGCGGCAATCAACGAGGGCAAGGTTACACCCGATTCCACTTACAACAACACCGGATCCATCCAGGTGGATGATAAAATTATTAAAAATTCCAGCCCGGCTGATTTTTTGGGCGATCAGAGCATGATCCGGGTTTTGGATGAATCCCTTAACACCGGCGCGGTTTTTGCCCAACAGCAGATCGGAAATGACAAGTTCAGGGAATACGTTAAAAAATTGGGCTTTGGCCAGGCGGTTAATTTTGAACTGCCCAATCATGGCGGTAATCTCGACAACTTAAATAAGAAAGGTGATGTTTTTTTTGCCACGGCCTCGTTTGGCCAGGGGATCAGCGTCACCCCACTTCAGATTATTCAGGCCTATTCTCCTTTTGCCAATGGCGGTCAACTGGTCAGACCATACATTATCGACAGAATCGTCCAGCCCAATGGAGATGAAATAAAAACCGATCATGACCCGGGCGATCAGGTTATTGATGCCAAAACCGCATCCACAATTTCGGCAATGCTGGTGGACGTAGTGGAAAACGGACATGGCAAAAGAGCGGCGGTTAAGGGTTACTACATTGCCGGCAAAACCGGGACAGCACAGGTGGCGTTTACGGATCGAAGCGGTTATGACCCCAACCGCAATATTGGATCATTTGTCGGCTTTGGGCCGGTGGACGATCCACAATTTTTGATGCTGGTGCGGATAGATAACCCGAAAGACGTGAAATTCGCCGAATCGACAGCGGCCCCGGCCTTTGGTCAAATTGCTCAATTTATTCTAAATTACTTTCAAGTGCCGCCGTCGCGGCAATAATATGCGCACACTTTTGGAAAAAAATCTGGCCATCCTGGCAAAACTGTTTCTCTGGCGGTATCATCCGAAGATCGTGGCGATCACCGGCAGCGTCGGCAAAACTTCCACCAAGGAAGCCTGTTTGCGCGTCTTGCAGACCAAATATTCGGTGCGCCAAAGCCGGGGGAATTACAACAACGAAATCGGACTGCCGTTGACGATTGCCGGCGAACAGACCGGCGGGCGCAACTTGTTGCGTTGGGCCTGGATTTTTCTCAAGAGCATTGCGAAATTGGCTCACGCCGATTATCCGCAAGTTTTGGTTCTGGAGCTGGGCGTGGATCGCCCCGGCAATATCGCGTATTTGATGAAGATTTTGGGCAAGGTCGACGTGGCCGTGGTTACCGATATCGGAATTTCACACCTGCAGTTTTTTACCGATCAATCGGAGCTGGCCCGGGAAAAACTGAGTTTGATCAAAAAACTTCCACTCGAGGCCGCGGCCGTTCTAAATTTTGACAGCCCGAAGGTGCAGGAAGGCCGGATTCAGACCAAAGCAAAAGTGGTCAGCTTTGGGTTTGCTCGAGAAGCCCAAATCAAAGCTTCTGATTTCCGCTTGATGCAAGTAGAGGGAACCTGGGGTTCGAATTTTAAGGTTCACTATGAAGGAACTGTTCTTCCGTTTTTTTTGCCGAACTCGCTGGGCAAGCCCGCGGTGTATGCAGCTCTGGCCGCCGTCGCCGTCGGATTGCAGTTTGATATAAATTTAGTCGAAGCCTCGGAAGCGCTTAAATCCTACGAGCCGTCGCAAGGCCGGCAGCGCTTAATTGCCGGTATCAGGCAGACGGCAATTATCGACGACACTTATAATGCCGCCCCCGCTTCCACAATTGCGGCTCTTGATACTTTGAATAATCTGGCATTAGGGCGAAAAATTGCAGTTTTGGGCTCAATGACTGAGCTCGGAGCCCAAACTCGCAGCGGCCATATTGATGTCGCGGCCAAAATTGTGGAAAGCGCCATTGGGCTGGTTTATTTGGTCGGGGAGGAAGCCAAAATTATCCGGGAGGGATTGCAGGCGCGAAAATTTAGCGGCCGCGCTCAATGGTTCGCCACTTCTGATTCCGCCAAAATCTCGGTCCGATCAGCCTTGCTTCCCGGCGATACTATCTTGGTCAAAGGTTCTCAAGCCGCGCGCATGGAAAAAATTGTCAAAGAAATTATGCTAGAGCCCAACCTGGCACCACAGCTGCTGGTGCGCCAGTCAGAAAGTTGGCTGTAACAAAAAATTATTTTTTTCGTCTTTATTAGTTAGAGCCGAAAGGGCTTATTTTTTTGTTTGTTTTACCCTTAAAGTTTGTAACCTCACTGGCAATGCTTCGATTCAATGAATGGAGGGAGAAAGGAAATTTATGAAAAAACTACTTGCAGTTCTTACGATCGCAGCGCTGGCGCTTACCGCTACCGTCAGCATAGCCTCGGCTCATGAAAACGAGAGCCATGGTTTTATCAAGGTCAAGGCGGAGCAAGCTGGCGGTTTGCGATTGGGACTTAACAAATTCCAATTCTGGGGAACCGTTAACTCGGCAACTTCTTCAAGTCTGGTATTCAACGCCAAAGCTGGCAAACATTTGTCTGACCTTATGGGTAACGGCCAGGTAACCGTCGTCATCAATAGCGATACCAAAATCAAGGGCAACGACGAAGCGGTTTTAAGTTGGGCTGACCTTAAGGCCGGGGATAAGGTAATTGTATCCGGCAGCATTAGCGGTACAGTCTTGACCGCCACGCAGGTCCGTGACCTTAGCCGGCCGGTAACCAGAGCCTCAGGCAAAGTTACGGCCGTCACCGACAATTCCATAACCATTACCAATGGTTTGACCGGAGTATCACAGACTGTCACCACCAACGCAGACACCAAGGTCATGATCAACGGTGAGAGTAAAACCATCGCCGATATCCAAGTTGGGGACAGCGGTTGGGTAAAATTTAAGAACGAGGCGGGCACTCTGATTGCCAAATTCTTCAATCTTTTCCGCTAAGTTTAACCCCGCCTCTCGCGAGAGGCGGGGGTTTGTTATACTAAGCTATGGCAACTTGCAGATGGCTTTGAGTTCCGCGATGTCGGCGCCGGTCGCGATTTGGTTGGTGGAAGAGTTAAGGCGATACATGATGGCCTCGGAGTCATCGACATGAAGCAGGCCCAGGGAGTGGCCCAGTTCGTGAGCCAGAAGGCGCACCAACTGGGTTTGATTGTCGAATTCATAAATATCGATATATTTGCCGGTCGAACTTTCAACATAAAGGCCTTCTTCAAACTCTGATCCTTGGGAGGCGCCGACATTGTTATAATCGGCGATATTCAAATTCAGTTTTTTGCCCAGTTGATTGAGCGCATCAATTATGGCATTGAGGTTGGCGACCAGTTGATTAAGCTCGGCCTGGTCGGCCGTTAATTGGGCCCGGCGCTGGTCGAGCTGTTTTTTTTGGCTCGCCAGCGAGTCGTAGGTTTCTTTGGGCGCGCCGCCGCGGGAATTCCAGTAATTGACCTGCTGGTTATAGTCATTCTGGTCTTGCTGGTATTTGGCTAATTCGTTTTCATAAGCCTGTTTGGCCAACTCGTAATCGGATTTTGAGGTTTGATATCTTAGTTTTAGTTTGTCGTATGAATCTTTGGTGTCTTCAATGCTTATTCCCAGGCTCCGCAGCCGGTTGGTGGTTTCTTGCCGGGAGTCATAGACTAGATTGATTTTGAGCGATCCGGCCGGATCGTAGACAAATAAAGACTGGCCGCTTGCGGCGGTGGCCCAGATGTTGGAGGCCGCTTCAATATCGGCTAGGAATTGTTCCTGATTAATTCCGAACTGCCCATCAAACCGGCCGAGAGAATATTTAACCGGTTCGCTGCAGGGTACTACGTGGAATTTGGCATAACTCCAAACCCCCAGGCCGCTTAAGAGGAGCGCAATAAAAATTCCGGAAAAAAATCGTTTCATTGATGTATTATATCAAATCATGCATTGATTATACCAGAACAAAACGATATAATTAAGCTAATTTCAGGCCTCATCGTCTAACGGTTACCAACAGCGTTACCGGTCAGACGCAGACCGTAACTGTAGACGTGAACACTAAAGTTAAGATTGACGGGGAAACTAAAACTGCAGCCGACATCAGTGTGGGGGATGGCAGTTGGGTCAAGTTCAAAAACGTCACTGGCCAGTTCATGGCCAAAGTCGTTAAACTCTTCCGTTAATCAAAAGCCGCAAACCAAAAATCCTCCCGTTGATCACGGGAGGATTTTTGTATCACTTGAACTTAAGGACTAAGTTAAATATACTATATTTGTTAGTATAATGAATTAATCAAATCGCTATGGATGATGAAGAACAGAGATTCGGAGAAGATATTGATCCAAGCACAGGAATGCGTAGGCCAGAAATTGCTGGTAATAACACAGTAGAACAAGACTTTTCAGGAGTAGCGGCGATAGCCCCCGAAGCACTAAAGGGCAAGATAACAGCTCTTCTGGAACGACCGGAAGGACAGGCGAATTTATCCAAATCAATCAATTTTTTTGAAGCCCGTACCGCCATTGTGCGTAAGATGATTGAAGCCCGCACTCCTCTGGAATATGCCAAATCGCAACTCCGTCGAGGGAGTAGAGATTTCCTAGAAAGCGTAGAAAAGCGTAAAGAATTTCTACAACAAGCGCATGATGAGTTAAGACAAGCGGAAGCTCGGGTAAAACCTGGTTCTCTATTGGTGTCCGAAAAAGACGGTGTAGAACGTGCTAAAGCAGCACTTGCCGAGGCTCAAGCGGCACTTACCAAATGGGAAGAAGTTTTTATCCCCGGCTACAAGAAGGAAGTGGTTGATCTTGAACAATCCCTCAGTCAAATGCAGAGCGACCTACAGACTGCCACATCGGAAGAACAAACATGGCGAGCTGGAATTGCTGAAGATGAAAGATTGACTCTGGATCAGGCTTTAGTACTGGATGTCTATTCAAGAAATCAAGAAGATATAGAGCAGGTGAAGCAGCGTCAGACAGATTTTTTTGTCAAGCTGGTTGTGTTCAACTCGAAAATCGATAAAGCCTCCTCAGAACGCCCACAAGACCTGGGTATTAGAAATACTTTTAAGGGTATGTTGCAGCCAGTGGAGCGGTATGCAAATGCGGCAAAAAATTTAGGCGTGGTTGGAAAGTTCGTTAAAGGCGAGATAGGTGCGGGAGGTTCGGTTGAGCAACAGGAGAAAATCACTCAGAGCGTGAAAGATGTGTTGTTTAAATTTTGTGTTCTTACCAGCGGGGAGCGTGAAAAACTTAAAAATTTTGATCAGTCAAGATATATCACGGATAATCTAGGTGGCTTCGACCTGTTATATAATGAATTGGTTAATAACGAGGGGTATAAGTATATGAGTGCCACAGGCGATCCCGAAAGCTTAAGACCTCTGGACCAAGCTAATGCCTGGCTAAGTCAGTTTAAAGATATCAAAGCCCCGATGGATGCGTTATTGGGATCAGCGGGCATAAAAGTGATACCTATTGCATTAGGGAAGACTGGCTTTGATTCCCGTTATCACGTGGGGAGATCTGCTACTAAAAAATCAAGTCTGCCGAATGGTGTAATCACGGCGATAATAAGAAACGGGTTTAGCCAAGGAGACAAAATACTCCAGCTACCCGAAGTGCTTGTAAATAGAATTTAATAATTCTGTTAATCCAGACCGAAAAACAAAACCCTCCCGTAATCACCGGAGGGTTTTTTGGTTATTGATGTAAATTGTATAAAATCGTATAATTAGCTGTAGATTAAGGCCTCATCGTCTAACGGTTAGGACATAGCGTTCTCAACGCTAGAATCAGGGTTCGATTCCCTGTGAGGTCACCAGACAAAAAATCCGATTTGACGATCGGGTTTTTTGTATTGACACGACGGTTCGGTTTTTTCGGTAAAAATGGTATAATTAAAGAGCTATGGAAACCCCAAGTCAGGAAACAAAATTTCAATTTCCAAACGATTTTTTAATGGGTGCCGCTGCCAGCGCGCACCAGGTTGAGGGCAACAACATCAATTCGGATTGGTGGCATTGGGAGCAGGCGGGCAAACTACCCAAATCCGGTGCCGCTTGCGATCATTACAACCGGTATCCGGAAGATTTTGGCTTGGCCAGGAGCATTGGCCTCAATGCCATGCGAATTTCGATTGAATGGGCCAGGATTGAGCCGAAGGAAGGCCGCTGGGACAGCAAGGCCATTGAACACTATAAAAAGGTTTTGCAGTCAATGAAGGAGCAGGGGCTGACCCGCATGGTCACTCTGTGGCATTGGACTTTGCCCCAATGGCTGGCGGATAAAGGGGGGTTTGAGACAAAAGAGGGTATTGAGGCGTTTGGCCGGTATGCTTGGTTCGTGGCGCAGAATTTGGGCAAGGAAATCGATCTTTGGGTCACGCTCAATGAACCGGAAGTTTACGCCATGGCTTCCTATAAGCGGGGCCATCATCCGCCGTTTAAGAAAAATCTGTTGTTGACCCGCAAGGTGGTGGACAACTTAATCGAAGCGCACAAAGCTGGCTACAGAGCCATTAAGCAGGCGCTGGGTCCGGTGCCGATCGGCATTGCCAAAAATTTCGCCTATTTTGAAGCCTATGGAAAAAATAATTTGCTTGACCGGCTCACGGCCTACATCGCCGACCGGATCGGCAATCACTATTTTCTGCAAAAAATCGAACAGTATCAGGATTTTATCGGACTCAATTATTATTTTTATAACCGGTGTAAATTCAGTTGGCGGCACGGCATGGATGAAATGAACCGCAACTTCACTTACGGCCAAATGAAACTGGATGATCAGCTGAGCCGTTCCGATATGGGCTGGGTTCTGCACCCGGAAGGAATTTATCATTTGCTTTTGGATCTAAAAACATATAAAAAACCGATTTACATTACGGAAAACGGCTTGGCGGACGCGGCTGATACCCGCCGGCCAAAATTTTTGAGTGAGACGCTGTCTTGGCTGACCAAAGCCCTGGATCAAGGAGTTGATCTGCGGGGCTATTTCCACTGGTCGCTGACCGATAATTATGAATGGCATGACGGATTTGGGCCGCGCTTCGGCTTGATTGAAGTCAATTATGCGACTCAAGAGCGCAAAATCCGTCCCTCAGCCGAAATATTTAAGGAAATTAAATTTAACTAAATGGTCTCCTGGATTTTGATTGCCGTTATCGCTTATATTTTATTGGCCGTTAATGGCGTGGCTGATAAATTTTTGCTGACCAAAAGAATCGGCAACCCCGGGGTTTATGCTTTTTATGTGGGAATCAGCAGTCTGGCCGTTCTGGCATTATTGCCCTTCGGCATCCACGCCTTGACTCCGGCCAATTATCTGGTTGCCGCGCTCGCCGGTATCGCGTTTACCTTTGCATTATATTTTTTCTATTTGTCGATCCAGCGCGCCAGCATTTCGAGAATTTTGCCGATTGAGGGCGGGCTGGTTCCGTTTTTTACTCTGATTTTGGCTTACTTTACCGGCCTGGATAGCCTAAACCACACCCAGCTATTGGCGTTTGCTTTACTTGTGATTGGCGCCGTTGTGATTGATTTCAAAAAGACCAAGACCGGCTGGCACGCCTTGGGCTGGCGCGATATGGTCCTGGCCGCATTTTTATTTGCAGTCTCCTTCATTCTGACCAAATATATATATAATGAAACTAATTTTATTTCCGGTTTGATTTGGACTCGGTTGGGATTAGCGCTGGGGGCAGCCTTATTGTTGCTCAGCCCGAAAACCCGCCATGATATTATGGCCGCCCCGAGACAGACATCAAAACAAAGTAAATTTTTGTTTTATTCGTCCCATATGGCCGGCGCCGCCGGCAGTTTGCTTCAAAATTACGCGATAGCGCTCGGCAGCGTTGTGATTGTTAATGCTCTCCAGGGGGTTCAATTTGTGTTCGTGCTGCTGTTGGGTATCGTGTTTTCCGAATTTTACCCCAAGATTTTGAAAGAAGATATTACCGGCAGTATTCTGGCGCAAAAAATTATTGCCATCGCTTTAATTACAACTGGCTTGGTATTTCTTAGTCTATGAGTCCCGTTAGAAATTTTACGTAGTTTGATTTATGACCAAAATAGAACTGAACGGGTTCCAGTATAAAGATTCTAATTATTAACTAATCACTATTTCTAACGGGATGAAGCATAAGTATTTAAAATTATCAGGTTTTATCGTTTTAGTTTTCCTGGCGGCTGGGATTTTTTTCTATCATCAATTTCAACCGGCTACTGAGTTTAGCTGGGGCCTGAATTTTTCTCAATCCCGGGCTAGGGAACTGGGATTCGATCCTCGGCAGCTGTATTTGGATATCTTGTCCGATTTAAAACCGGACAAAATTCGCCTTAGTGCCTATTGGAACCAGATCGAACGCCAGCGAGGCACCTATGATTTTGCCGAAATTGATGATTTTTTAAATTTAGCCCGACAATATGATACCGAAGTCATTTTGGTCGTCGGTAAAAAACAACCCCGTTGGCCCGAGTGCCACGTCCCTTCGTGGGCCAGGGACTTATCGGAATTTGAGCAGCAGAATGCTGAGCTTGAAATGGTCGTTGCGGCCATTAATCATTTTAAATCTTTTGAAGCGGTTAAAATTTGGCAAGTTCAGAATGAACCATTGTTTGGATTTGGCGAAATGTGCCCAAAAGCCAACCGGGATTTTTTGAAAGAAGAAATAGCTTTGGTGAAATCATTGGATAGCCGGCCCGTTATGGTGGCCGATAGCGGGGAGTTTGGCCGTTGGCTCCCAACCGCAACCACCGGGGCGGACTTGTTTGGAACAACTATGTATCGGGTGGTCCGCAATGATTTTACCGGATATTTTCGCTACCCTCTGCCGCCGGCATTTTTTCGAATCAAGGCCGGGGTCGTTCAAACTTTTACGCCCATGCGCAATCTGATCGGCGTGGAGTTGCAGGCCGAGCCTTGGCTTTCGGACTCAGTCAGCAAAATTGACCTTAATACTCAGATGGCTCTTATGAATCCCAAGGTCTTCCGCGAGAATATCGAATATGCGAAAGCCGCTGGGTTTCATGACAATTATCTTTGGGGAGTGGAATGGTGGTATTGGCTGGCCAAACAGCATAATGATTGGGGAATGTGGGCCCTGGCCAAGGACTTGCTTTCGGGTAAAATAGAGTGATAAAATTCAAGTGTAACAATACGCCGTCCCTATCGATTAGAAAAAGACTCATCATTAAGAAATAAATAAAATATATGTCTACACCACTGCTGCTTCTCTATGAAATTAAAGATAAAGCCCAACAAGTAAACAGTAAAAAGGCGTTTCGCGAATTTGAACGCTGGGTCAAGAATTTGCTGCAGACTTACCATGACGCAGCAGTCGAACAAGTGGCCAAGATCTGCCTTTTTAACCTAAGAGAACGTTTTAGCTACTAATCACTATCAACGATAACCCCGCCTTTCGCGAGAGGCCGGGTTGATTTGATGCCGCCTAATCATAGCTAGAATGCCTAAAAGAGTCAGGAAATCTTTAGATAGCATTGTTTTCTAATGCCTGAAAGCTTTCGACTTTTGGCGAAAGCTCAATCCCTTTGGTTAACTCGTCAAAATCCGGCAATTCTTTCATATCCTTTATCCCGAGATGCTGCATGAATTCCAGAGTGGTTTTGTAAAGCTGTATCCGCTTGTCCGAAGGAGAAGGGATTTTTTCAATTAAGCCGCGAATCAGCAAATGCCGGAGGGAGTATTGGGAATTGACGCCGCGGATATTTTCTATCTCGGCTTTGGACACCGGCTGTTTGTAAAGAATGATCGCCAGGGTTTCAAGCGAGGCATCGGTGAGTTTTTCCCGCAGCTCGAGGGATAAGAATTTTTTGACTTGCGAACTGTTGTCGGGATTGGAAGATAGCTGCAATTTGTTGTTGTGGGCCAGCAAGATAATGCCGGAATTTTGATTGCCGGCCACGATCTCCGTCACCGCCTGTTTGATTTGGGCCTCCTCTGTTTCCAAGGCGTCGGCCAGCTCTTTTAGGCCAACGGGCTTCGAGGCGACGAACAGAATTGATAAAATTTGGGATTTAAGCCGATTCATTTGGTTCGCGTTTTTTGATCATAATGTCCGCAAAGGCTTCGCTTTGTTCGATTGTTAAAACTTTTTGCTTGGTCAGTTCGAGCAGCGCCAGGAAAGTTACGATTACCTCGGTTTTGGTCCTGGCTTCTTTCAGGAGAGAGGAGAGGGAGGTCTCAATCTTTTCCGAAATCAATTTTTGAATATGGGCGATTTTATCCGATATTGAAACTATCTCTTTCATGACCTGTTGCGGCAGCCGCACGATGTCTTTGAGTTCGGCCGCCAGGGTCCTAAGGCTGTTGGCCAATGCTTGAATGTCGGCATCGGGATCGGGGACAAATGTGATTTTATCGAGAAAATCCACATCCCGGGTCCAAGACTGTTTGTGTTTAAAATCCAATCGCCGCAGAAATTTGGCGACTTCTTTGAATTTTTTGTATGTCAGTAGCTGGGCGGTCAGATCAAAGGCCGCCTCTTCGTCCTCAATGCCCAATTCCAGGTTGGGGAGCAGGGATTTGGATTTAATGACCAGGAGTTTGGCCGCAATGATCAGGAAATCCGCCAGGTTGACTGGGTTTTTATTCTGTAAATTTTTAACGTAAGAGAGGAATTGCTCGGTTACGCCGGCCAAGGCAACGGTCGAAATATCCATACGCTGCTCTTGAATCAACTGCAGCAGCAGATCCAGCGGGCCTTCAAATTGTGCGGTTTTGATTTGCATTTACTTTTGAAAATACGCAATTCTGGACTTGATTCGGAATTTTAGGAGAGATCCTGAATTAAATTCAGGATTGCGAGGCTAGCCTTTCTTGACACTAAAGTTACCGGCGATCGGGTTTTCCAGTTTTATATAATCCTTAATCGTCATAACCACAGATTCTGTGTAGGATCCGGCCGGGAGATTGATTTTTTTGTTCTTCAAGAGTTTCTTATCCAGAAATACCGGCAGTTTGAACAATGAGCCAAATGGCGGGATCAAGCCGATCTTGGTTTTTAGTTTGTTCTTGATATCGCTTTCTTTCGCCATGGATAATTTATCCCCAGCCAGTTTGTCCAAGGCCTTGAAGTCACAGTTATTGCCAGCCGGGAGCACGGCGAGATAAAGATTTTTCTTTCCCTTCAATAAAACCGCTTTGGCGACTTCGCCAAGCTTCAGATCCTGGGTTTCCGCCGAATCAAAAGCCGTATAGACTTTGCGATGTTCTACGATTTCATATTTAACTTTGCTTTGTTTCAGTAATTTTTCTAGGGGTTTGGAGATCATAAGGTTTAACCATCGCGAGCGCCGCAGGCGCGTGGCGATCTTTGATAAGATTGCTTCGTCGGCGACAAAATTAGCACTTAAGTATTCGCCTTCTCGCAATGGTGCTATTTTTTAATTTCGATGAAAGTAGTATTTATAGTTCCAAACAAAGATGCTCAGAATTATTAATTCAGCCACTATGGCCAACACGCCTTCTTTTACGTATCCATCCAGTAAATAATTTATTGCTAATACCAGTGCTATTACAGCAGTGAAAATAATTATGAATACTTGGACAATTCTATAAGGGCGCATTTATTTCTTGTCTTTGGGTAAATCAACCTTGATATGAAGATCTTTCAATTGTTTGTCTGTCGCCGGGGACGGTGCATCCATAACTGAAGTGCGGCCCGAGGAATTGACTGGGAAGGCAATAACTTCACGAATGTTTTCTTCATTCGCTAGCAACATGACGAGGCGGTCAAATCCCGGAGCCATGCCGGCATGCGGGGGCGCTCCGTATTCGTAAGCCGCGATCAAATGACCAAAGCGCTCTTCGGTTTGTTCTGGCGTGAGCCCCATGATTTCAAAGACTTTGCGCTGGACGGTCGGGTCCGAGATGCGGACACCGCCGGACGCTAATTCAAAGCCATTGCAAACCAAGTCGTACTGTTGGGCCCGCAAGTTCGGCAAATCCTCGCCCTTCATGAGCTTTTCGACGTGTTCAGCTTTAGGCGCGGAAAAAGGATTATGAGCAAAGGTGTAGCGCTTCTCGTCTTCATCCCATTCCAAAAGCGGGAAATCCACGACCCAGGCAAAGGCCATTACATTAGGATCTTTGTCAGGCCCACGCAAATCGAATTTATCCGCGCCGAATTGCGTTACGGCTTCTTCGTGGGTAAAAACCGGGAAAGGCTTCTTCCAAATCTTTTTGCCGCACGATTCTGCCACATGAATCATCAGGCCTTCCACGAGATCCAAGACATCGCGTTCTTTGACAAATGACATTTCCAAATCGATCTGGGTGTGTTCCAATTGGCGGTCGCCGCGCAAATCTTCATCCCGCATGGCGCGGGCCATTTGGAAATATCTTTCGATCCCCGCAATCATGAGCAGTTGCTTGTATTGCTGGGGGGCTTGGGGCAAGGCGTAAAAGTTTCCTGGTTGCAGGCGGGAGGGAACCAAAAAGTCTCTCGCGCCTTCGGGCGAGGATTTGGTCAGCATTGGAGTTTCGATTTCGACAAATCCTTCTTTGGTCAGGTATTCGCGGACTAATCCGGCCGCTTTGAAGCGCAGGCGCATGTTCTTGGCCATGCGTTCGGATTTCAAATCGAGGTAGCGGAACTTCATCCGCATTTCCTCGTTGACCTTGCGTGTGTCTTCGTTGATTTCGAAAGGTAAATTTTTGGCGTGGCTTAAAATCTCAAGTCTGGTAACTTCCATTTCAATCTTGCCAGTTTCTAAATGCGCGTTGATTTGCTTTTCGGAGCGGGGATTGATCATGCCTTCCAGTTCGACGACAAATTCGTTGCGCAGTTCCGAAGCGGCTTGATGGGCTTCAGCGGAAACTTTTGGATTGATCACCACCTGAATGAGCCCGGATCGGTCGCGGATATCCAAAAAGATCAGTTTGCCGTGATCGCGGCGGATATTAACCCAGCCTTTGATCAAAACCATTTCGCCAACCTTGTTGGCAGTGTCTTTGATGAGTGTGCGTGTCATAAAAATTTAAAAATTGCCTCAATATTATAACAGAAAAGATATTTTTTACCAAACCGGAGCTTATTTTATCTAAAATCGATTGTGCTATAATTGGTAAGGCAGACAACATAGACTAGATAACAGATAACAAAATGCTCAATAAAATTGTATTAGATCTGGAGACACAGAAGTCCTTTGAAGATGTCGGGGGATTTGGCAAAAACCATCTGCTGAAAGTTTCCGTCTGCGGGATTTATTCCTATCCGCAAAATAAATATTTGGCTTTTGCCGAAGACCAGATGCATAAATTAGGCGAAATGCTGTCCGAGGCCGACCAGATCATCGGATTTAACATTAAGAATTTTGACTTCCAGGTGCTGCAGCCGTATTTGAATTTTAAACTTTCAGAACTGCCTTATCTGGATATTCTGGAGGAAGTGGAAAAAATAATCG
Source organism: Candidatus Doudnabacteria bacterium RIFCSPHIGHO2_12_FULL_48_16 (assembly GCA_001780035.1). Taxonomy (GTDB): domain Bacteria; phylum Patescibacteriota; class Doudnabacteria; order UBA920; family O2-02-FULL-48-8; genus WO2-49-40. The sequence goes on along the minus strand of MFEY01000004.1, from coordinate 11,650 downwards.
GCCACCGTGTTAAATTGGACAATTTGGCGCAAATGACTTTGGGCGTCGGCAAGTCCGGCGATGGCCTGCAAGCTTTGAAGTTTTGGAAGCTGGGCCAGCTGGAAGAGCTGAAAAAGTATTGTCTGGATGATGTGAAGATCACCAAAGAAATCTACGACTATGTGCTTAAATACAATAAGCTGATCTATAAAGATTATTTTGAAACCCGGGAAATTCAGGTCAAGTTTGTCGAACCAGCCGCCCGAAAGCCGGCGGCCAAACAGGCGAGCCTGTTTTAATTGGAAGGAACCTATGAGAAAATTTATTTGGCCGCTTTCAACACTAGCAGCGCTTCTGCTAATTTATTTTGTTTTTATTCCAGCATTTAGTGGCAATCTCGTGATTAACCCTGTCATTGATGCTGGGTTTTTTCATTTGCGCTTGTATGGCTTGACCATGGGCTTGGCAATTGCCAGCGCCTATTTTTGTGCCCGACACCTATCCTGGCGTTTTGGCATCAGTAAGCAGGCAGTGGATGATTATACTTTTTGGGCGGTCATTGTTGGTTTTTTGGGCGCCCGCATCTATTATGTGGGGTTTAATTGGAGTTATTTCGGCCAGAATTTATCCGAAATTTACAGAATTTGGCACGGCGGCATCTCCATCTACGGCGGCCTGATCGCGGGACTAATTTTTACCGTCATCTATAGCCGAAAAAAAGCCTACAGTTTTTACCAACTGTTTGATCTGGTCGCCCTGTCGGTGCCGCTGGCCCAGGCCGTGGGCCGGTTCGGCAATTTTTTTAACCAGGAAGCCTTTGGCACTCCAACCGCTTTGCCCTGGAAAATGCTGGTTAACGGCCAGTTTGTCCACCCGGCGTTTTTGTATGAGGCGGCTGCGGATATAATAATCTTTTTGATCCTGTTAAAATTTATTGGCCGGACCCGGCCCGGCGCAATAGGCTGGACTTATTTGGGGTTATATTCGCTGGCCCGGTTTGGGGTGGAAGCGATTCGCAACGATAGTTTTTGGATACACGGCATTCGGGTTGATCAGGTTACGGCCGTCAGCGTTCTGATCATTTCGGCAATCATGCTTTTGAGGTTAAAAAAAGATTGATTTTTCGGCCGAAAAATGGTATGGTTATAAAGTATGTTTACTAGAATTTTTTCCATAACTTTGGCGGTTTTGCTGTTTTTGCTTTTATTTGGCACGAGCCGCTTTCCGCTTTTTTTTGGCCTCTCGACCTTGGTTTTGATTATTGCTGCCTTTGTCTTTAATTACAAACGGTTGAATTTTTCCTGGCCGCATTTGCTCTTGCCGATCACGTATCTGACAGCAGTTGCGGTTATCGCGGGATTAATCACGGATTCTTCGTTTAGGACGGTTTTTTTGGTCGCCGCCTCCGCAGTTTTTTATGTTTTGGAAATCCGGCTCGGCCGGGAGAGCCACCTGCTGCAAAATTTATTCTTGCTTTCCGTGTTCGGAATTTATTTGGGCCTGTTTGCCATGGAGTTTTATCTGCGCGTTCCCATCTATTGGCTTTTGCCCTTGGTGTTCGCAGTGAGCTACTTGTTTGCGATTCAAGGCTTTGCCGGATTTACCTTGCCCGCCAAAAAATATTTTCACCTGCTTACCGCCCTAATAACGACCGAGGCGGCCTGGGGCCTGACGTTTTGGCCGACGCATTTTTTCGTCAATGCACTTGTATTGTTTTGCTTATTTTACATTCTCTGGCTGTTTGCGTTTTCCGCTTTTTTTGGCAAGCTCTCCAGAGCTAAGATTTATTGGCAATTAGCTCTGGTCGCCATCGTCTTGATTGTAACTTTGAGCACGGCGGCCTGGAGACCCTTGAGATAAATTTATGGCCAATGCCAAATTAAAAATTGATTGGGCCAAATATACGCCGTTTCAACAGAAAGTTTACCGGGCGATTTTGAAAATTCCCAAGGGCCGGGTCCTAACTTACGGCCAAGTCGCAAGGAAAATCGGTTCTCCCAAAGCGGCCCGGGCCATCGGTCAAGCCATGAAACAGAACCAAGATGCGCCGGCTATTCCGTGCCATCGGGTCGTTGCAAGCAACGGCCTGGGCGGATACAGCGCTAGTGGGGGCCTCAAGCGAAAATTGAAATTATTAAAGAAAGAAGGGTATAAAAAATGAACCGCAAACAATTGATTATCATCACGGTCATTGCGTTTTTTGTAGGCGCTGCCGGCAGTATTATTTTGGGCAGATTGATTTTGCCGTCTCTGGCTACGGTCAGGGGCATGTCCTGGGTTAACCGTCTGGTCAGCAATGCTCCGATTGTTGTTAATCGCCGCGAAGAAGTGCAATTTACCGAAGGGGTGGATTTATCGGATTTGGTTAAGCGGGCCAGTAACATCACTGTGAACATTTACGCCAAAGGCGAAGCCAACTTTTTGGGCAACGGGATCGTCGTCACTTCCGACGGCTTGATCTTTACCGCCACGGAAGTGATCGGCTCGCGCTCCGAGGTTCGCGTGGGACTAAACGACGGGAGTTTGCATGACGCGCTGGTGCACGCCACCGATCCCAAAAGCAACTTGGCGATTCTGACCATTGAGGCGAACAATTTGTCCACGACCCAGTTTGATAATGCGGCCAATCTTCCTCCGGGCCAGCGGGTTGTGGTTCTCGGTCAAGGCAATGCTGAATTTGTCCGCAGTTTTAACACCGGATTTGTCACCTCATCCGTATCCAACTCATCGAGTTTGACTCAGGTCTATTCCTCTGAAACTTTTACTCAAACTATCGGCATTAATGTCCCAACCGGTCGTGAATTTGTTGGCGGACCGGTCTTGGCGCTTAATGGTCGCGTTATCGGCATGGTCACTGCGGATCGGATTCTGATTGCTGAAAATTTACAGACCGCGCTCAACAGTTATCTTAAATCCGGCAAGATTTCGAGACCTTACTTTGGAATTTCATATCTCAATCTTTCCGCCAGCTTGGCGGAAGTTAAGGGCCTAGCTAAACCGGGGGCGCTGGTTGTCGCCGTCAATCGCGGCAGCCCGGCGGAAAAAGCGGGTTTGCGGCCCAATGACCTGATTGTCGAAATTGACGGTCAGGGCCTGGACCGCATGAGCCTGGAGAGGGTTTTGAACCAACGTGGTTTGGGCGCAATGAAGTTAAAAGTTATCCGGGCGGATCAGCAGTTGGACTTAACGGCGATTTTAACTGAAAAATAATTATATGAAATACCTAGTGACAGGCGGCGCCGGATTTATCGGGTCGAATTTTATCCATTATATTTTCGGCAAATATCCAGATGCCGAAATTATTAATTTGGACAAACTGACCTATGCGGGGAGTTTAGATAATTTGAAAGATGTCGAAAATAATCCGCGGTATAAATTTGTCCAGGGAGATATCGTTGATCCGAAAGTCGTCGAGGATCTGGTTCGGCAAGCAGACACGATTGTCCACTTCGCGGCCGAAACCCACGTTGACCGCTCCATCACCGGCCCTGCCGAATTCGTCAAAACCAATGTCGTCGGCACACAGGTATTGCTGGATGCAGCAATTAAACACAAGAAGCGCTTCCATCACATTTCCACCGATGAGGTATTTGGCCAATTGAAACTCGGCAGCAAAGATAAATTTACGGAATCAACGCCATATGATCCTTCCAGCCCATATTCGGCTTCAAAGGCGGCCTCGGATCACTTAGTGCGTGCTTACGTGCGAACTTTCGGCCTCCAGGCTACAATCACTAACTGCTCGAATAATTACGGGCCGTATCAATATTCGGAAAAGTTTATCCCAACCGTGATTTTAAATGCGCTGAAGGATCAGAAAATTCCAGTTTACGGGCAAGGCAGAAATGTCCGGGATTGGATTCATGTCGATGATCACAACCGGGCGGTTGATCTGGTAATCAACAAAGGCAAAATCGGCGAAACCTATTTAATCGGCGCTGACAACGAACGCGCCAATATTGACGTAGTCAAAATGATCTTGAGACTTTTGGGTAAGCCAGAAAGTCTCGTTGAGTTTGTCGCGGACCGGCCCGGTCATGATTTGCGTTATGCTATTGATTCATCCAAAATCCGACAGGAATTAGGCTGGAAATCTTTATTGGAATTCGAAGAAGGTTTAAGGCAAACTATTAAATGGTATCAAGATCATGCTTAAAACCACAGAATTTAAAATCAAACAAACTGCTATTCCAGGCCTTTTGGAAATCGATATTACTGCGATCGAAGATGAACGCGGATATTTTCAGGAGAAATTTCAGAAAGAGAAATTAGTTGTTAGTGGGTTTCCGGCCGGTTTTGAGCCGATACAACACAATATAGCTTTTAGCAAAGAGACAGGAGTCACCCGTGGTTTACACGCCGAACCATGGGATAAATATATTACAGTCATAGCCGGCAAGGTTTACGCCGTGTTCGTTGATCTGCGCGCTGGCGATAATTTTGGCACAAAAGTTGCGATTGAAATGAACGAGCAGAAATCAGTATTTGTCCCGCGCGGGGTCGCCAATTCGTACCAGACCTTAACCGATAACGTTTATTATTCTTATTTGGTCAATGATCACTGGTCGCCGGATAAAAATTATCAAGCGGTCAATCTGGCGGATCCCGAGCTGAATATTCAATGGCCCATTGGTTTGGATAAGGCAACTATTTCCGACAAAGACCGTAAGAATCCGATGTTGAAAGACCTGAAATGAATCCCGTTAGAAATTTTACATAGTTTGGTTTATTGTAAGATTATAATCAACGGGTTGAGTATAAAAAATATTGTTTATTTAACTAATCATTATTTCTAACGGGATGAAAGTTTTGATTCTTGGCGCCAAAGGAAATCTTGGCCAGGCTATGGTTGAGGTTTATCATGGTCACGAGGTTTCGGCGTGGGATCGCGCCGAACTGGACATTACGGACCCAGATGCGGTCACGCAAAAAATTACCGAGCTTGCTCCTGAGCTGATTATCAATTGTGCGGCTTACAATGCCGTGGATAAAGCCGAAGAGGATCGGGCCATCGCCGACCAGATTAACGGTTACGCGGTCGGGTTTGTTGCCAAAGCTGCCGCGCAAATCGGCGCGACCATAGTGCATTATTCGACCGGCCAGATATTCGACGGGGGCAATAGCGGGGGGTATAATGAAAACGATAAGCCCTGCCCCGTAAACGCTTATGGCATGTCCAAGTTTATGGGCGAAATCGAGTTGCAGAACAGCACGGAAAATTTTTACCTGATTCGGACCTGCTGGCTCTATGGCAAACCAGCCGTAGGCCCCGACGCTGCGGTCGGGGGAGCCAAAAAAAGTTTTACCGACATCATGCTGGAGATGGCCAAAGAGGGTAAGCCAATCAATGCTGTGAGTAACGAATTCGGCAACCCGACTTATGTCGTGGATCTGGCCCAAGCGACGCGCGCTTTGATTGAACAGCAAAAGCCATTCGGAATTTACCATTTGGTAAATTCCGGCACCGCCAGCCGCTATGACTGGGCGCAGGAAATTTTCGCGATTAAAGGAATTTCACCGGAACTTAATTCGGTCGAGGGCAGGTTTTTTGAACGCCGGGCCAAACGGCCGAAATACGAGGTTTTGAATAATAATAATTTTATCCAGCTTCGTCCCTGGACGGAGGCGTTAAGGGAATATTTAGCATGAATCCCGTTAGAAATAGACTAACCCAAGTTATATATATGCGTAAATTTTTGATCACAGATTCGGTTTATTTTAAAATTAATGCGCTGTTGAGATATAGCGCAAGCAATTTTTAACGGGATGAAAGGCATTATTTTATCCGGCGGCTCGGGCACCCGATTGCTGCCCCTGACCAAAGTCACCAGCAAACAGCTGCTGCCGGTTTACGACAAACCGATGATCATGTATCCGTTGGAAACTTTATTGAAAGCGGGGATTAAGGATATCCTGATTATTGTGGCTCCAGATCACGCCGGCGATTACCTGAAACTTTTGGGTTCTGGCAAAGAATATGGCGCGAACTTTTTCTATGAAATCCAAGATAAACCCGAAGGTATAGCCCAAGCATTTATCATCGGCGAGAAGTTTATAGGCGATGATAATATCACCATGATTTTGGGTGATAATATATACGAGGATGATTTTTCGGAAACAATCAAAAATTTCAAGAGCGGGGGACATCTTTTTGCCAAAGAAGTTTCTGATCCGGAGCGGTTCGGCGTGGTAAAATTTGATGAACAAAATAACGCATTAAAAATTGTTGAAAAACCCAAAGAATTTCTATCGAACTTTGCTCTCACTGGCCTATTCGTGTATGACCAGCGTGTGATCGAGGCGGCTAAAAGCTTGAAACCATCTGCGCGAGGCGAGTTGGAGATTGTGGATTTACATAATTGGTATTTATCCAAGAACGAACTTAAAGTTGATATTCTGAAAGGCGAATGGATTGACGCCGGCACGTTCGAAAGTCTGTTTAAAGCTTCAGAATTGGCCAGGAAAAAATCAAAATCATGAAACCTCTAATGAGCGAAAGCTATCAGAAATTTTTATCGACCCTGATCGTAACCATCGGCGCGTTTTTGGGGTTCGAGGCACTGGCTTATTCCATCGGCTTGTATCAGCTGCGCCAAAGCCTGTATCTGTCGTTTTACATTTATGCCTTTCATATTTTCTGGCTGACTTTTATTTTTGACCTGCATCTGAAAAATCGCGGCGTCTTAGCAGCGGTTTGGATCGAAGGCTGGGATTTAAAAATAATTTGGAAGGCCCTGCTGCAGCGGTTTGATTATATGTTTAACTGGCACCACTTCCGCCATTTTCAGAATTACCTGGTCCTGCCCGGGCTGCTGTATTGGTCGGCCGTCACGCTGTTGTTTCTGAATCCTTTTAATTTTGGGCTGAAGCAAGCTCTGGTTTTGTTCACCACGATTGCTATGGGAGTGACCTACTGGTTTATGAAAGAGCATATCAGCCGCCGCCTCGAGGCCATCGATTGGTGGATCAGAATTTTGTCCATCGCCAAACTGTTTGCCGCCTTTCTCGTTTACTCTGCGTTGATTGGGATTACGTTTCACTTCGGCTATGACGCCACGTTTTTGCTGCTGGCGGTGTCCACAGTGACCTTTTTGCTGATTTATCAGGCGCTGTTCCAGCACAACCTTTTAAATTTTTCGATTCTACTCTGGATTGTGATTGCTTCTTTGGTTATGGCGATTGTGTCGCTTTGGGTTTATAGCAATTGGAATACTCAATATTTCACCGCCGGCGTGGTTATGCTGGCGGTTTACAATTCGTTGTGGGGGATATTGCATCATTACCTGGACGGCACCCTGACGCGCAAAATCGTATTTGAATATCTGGTCATGATGATACTGGTCGTTTCCGTGTTATTTGCCAGCCACAATTTCAACCAGCGGATAGTCTGAAGAGCAATCGTTAAAACCAGTTGCTGAACAACGTAACGCTGGCAACCAGGAAGAACAGGAGAATATGGGTATCCGGCTGGATGCCTTCGCGTCGGACCTTGGCGCGATGAATGATAATGGCATCGATGATTAAGAAACCGAGGTAGCAAGCGGCAAAAATACCGAACACGATTCGGAGGATTTTTATAATTTCCGCTTCATTTGTTATTGGAATTTGTCTCGTCTGATCCGCGCCGGCCAAGGGGCCGGAGGCGTTTAAAGTTTCTTCGGCTGCGGCTAATTTGAGCGGGAAGCTCTGCTTGGTTTTGCTGCCGGCCTTGTCGCGTGCTTCCACGTTCACAATCTGGCCGGCCAAGTCTTCGTCGGCCTTAAAAGTAAAGACACCCAGGTATTCTCCCTGAACTTTGCCCGGCAGCAGAGTGATCGATTGGGTTTTGAGCTGGGCGGTGACCAGGGTTGGGGAACCGCTGACGACGATATTGAGGTTTACCAGTCTTTTATCCGAGACTGAAACGGCATCAATCTTTGCATCGTTGGATATTGACACTTTCGGAAGAGTGGCAGGAGGAGCTGAAATGGGCGCTTTGGCGATCGTTTTTGGGGCCGATTGCGCCGGTTTGGGGGCAGAGGAAGTTGGCGCGGCTGTCGGTTGACTGGTTTTGGGCGGGGTCGGTTTGGGCGTTTGATAAAGCGCGCCGAACAGGCTCACAACCATGACCGTATCGTGATTAGGCTCATATGCCCCGGCAATCGCGGCCAGCCCCTGGTCCTGGAATTTTTCATTGACGATATTGGCCCGATGGGTCGGACTGTTCATCCAGGCATCAACCACTCCTTGGGCGGAATTAAAGTCCATAGCCAGGTTCTCGCCCAGGGTCAGGTATGGCGAGTAGCCGGCATTTTCAATCCGCGGCCAGACATAATTCCCATCCGGATCAACGTGTGCAAAATAACTGCGCGAGAGCATATCATGGCTCTTGGCTGAAGCCGCGGTTGTCAGGCGGCTGTTGGTCATAAGACTGGGGATAAACCGCTGGGTTCGTTCGAGGTTGACTTTGGCCATCAACTCCACCGCATCAATGCTGCCCTCGGCCCGGCCAATGCCGGCCGGAACCAAAAATCTAAGACCCCAAATTACAAGGCAAAAAAGGGCCAGGGCGGGGGGAGTAATAATCCATGGCCGATAATTGTTGGTTTCCGAGGAAATGAAACAATCTTTGATTCTCACAGCTTTATTTTACCCTCTCTTGACAATATGATCAAATTGTGCTAATATTATATGTTTACTAATAACCGGATCAATTATGAGCGTTACAGCCGAATACGCATCTGAAATTCATCGACTGCTCAAACTCGGGGATGCCCCCCTGATTATTCCGGGCGCTTCCGAAGAGTTGCCGACTCTGCCTGTCTTGGAGCCGG
>MFEY01000004.1:0-2842 GCA_001780035.1 Candidatus Doudnabacteria bacterium RIFCSPHIGHO2_12_FULL_48_16 | reverse complement strand
TTACCGCTGATCAGGAAGCCCAATACTACGCCTGGATCAGCGGTTATTATTTTTTGATCATTGACCATAAAATAATAACCGCTGATCCACGGTGCAGCTGGGTGATCAGGAAGCCCAATACTACGCCTGGATCAGCGGTTATTATTTTATGGTCAATGATCAAAAAATGCTGGAACCGAACAATGATATCGACAAAGATGGTTTATCCAACATGCAGGAATTTATCATGCGCACCAACCCGACGCTGGCTGATTCGGATCGCGATAACTACCCCGACGGGGTGGAGGTCATCAATGACAAAAATCCTTGGGGCGCCGGGGTTATGACCGAAACGCAAAAAAAATTGGCTGCCTCTATTGATACGAACATTGTGGCCAACCGGATAGCATACAGCGCGGCTGTATCCGGCCAGACCGCCTCCGGCACGGTCTCCGGGGCGAATACATTCAAATATGACTTAAGTCGGCCGGGCAAGCTTTCAGTTCCGCGCCTCAATCTGCAGGTGCCTTTGGTCTGGTCCAAGGATCCATCCGAATTTGAGTCCGATTTAAGCCGCGGGGTCATTCATTATCCGGGCACGGCTCTGCCGGGTGAGCGGGGAACGATCTATGTTTCCGGGCATTCTTCCGATTATTTTTGGAAAAAAGACCCTTATAGCCAGGTATTCACCAAAATCAATTACCTCACCGCCGGCGATGACATTTTTGTGGAAGTTTACGGCCTGGACAGCAAGACTTACACATATCGCTACCAGGTGGTGGGCAGCGGTATTTATAAACCCGATGACCAGCTTCAATTTATTGACAATTCAGTAAATAAATTAAACCTCTCAACCTGCTGGCCGATCGGCACTTCGCAGGACCGGCTGGTGGTTTCCGCAACCGAGGTTGCCCTTTAGCCCTTTAATTGATTTTGACAAAACAAACAGATTGTGCTAACTTGATTCATTAATCATAAGCTCGAGCATATATGAAATACGCACTACAAACCCTCCGTCCCGCTCTCGCCCGTACCACGGGCTTGGCTTTGGTTATGGCTCTGGCCGTTTCTTTTGTCGGGTTAACCCATGCGGACACTTTTTATCAATTGACCGTCAACGTGACCGATTCTTGCGGCCCGGTAGTTGCCCAAGTCACGGTCGTCAATGGCCCGGATGACGGCGCTTTTGGCATCACCAACAGCACTGGCCAGTTTGTTTTCAACAACCTGCATGCCGGAGTTTTCTATTTACACATCACCGCAGCCAACCATGCCAGCAAAGATACCGATACAATTGTTTTAAATTCCAACCAGACTGTGAATGTAGGCCTGGCTTTGACCGGTTCTTGCAATCCGCCCGGCGGCAGTACGCTCGCGTTGACTGTCAATGTGACCGATTCTTGCGGCCCGGTAGTTGCCCAAGTCACGGTCGTCAATGGCCCGGATGACGGCGCTTTTGGCATCACCAATAACAACGGCCAGTTTGTTTTCAATAACCTCCACGCTGGCGTCTTTTACCTCCACATCACCGCCGCCGATCATACCAGCAAGGATACTGATACTATCGTTTTAAATTCCAATAAGACTGTGAATGTCACTTTGGATCGAACCAATGGCTCTTGTAATCCGCCGCCAGGTGATACTTGTCAGGACCCAAATGCCACCAATTTCGGCGGCCCTTTGCCTTGTGTTTACCCACCGAACCCCCCGACCAACAACCCCCCGGCTGGCGTTTTGGATGCGACTAATTGCGAATTGATTGGTGGCTGGGCAGTTGATAACGACACACCAAACCAAGCGGTCACCATCGAAGTTTACATGGATGGACCCGTGGGCAGCGGCACTTTGATCGCCACTGTCCAAGCCAATCTTAATCGATCCGATGTTGGCAACCATGCTTTCCATATCCAACCAATCCCGGCTCAATTACGAGACGGTCGTGCTCATACGGTATATATCTACATGCTCGATACCGCGACTGGTGCCAAGAGCTTGCTGATTAATGGTGTCAAAGACATTCCAGCTTGCGGCAGCGCTCCGACACCGACTAATCGTCCGCCGGTTGGCGTGTTTGATGCAGCCACTTGCGACATCATTGGCGGTTGGGCATTTGATCCAGACAACAGCTCTCAATCGATCGTCGTAGAAATCTATGCCAATGGCCCCCAAGGCATCGGCACCCGGATTTTCTCTGGCGCCACGACCGGACTTCGACCGGATGTGAACACCCAATACGGGATTACTGGCAATCACGGGTTTACTATCTTCACTCCGCAATCTCTGAAGGACGGCAACACTCATGAAATCTGGGTCTACGCTCAGGACAACGTCACTGGCGTGAACACTTTGTTTGATAACCGCAAGATTTTTAATTCTGCTCCTTGTGTGCCCACACCGGCTCCAACTCCTACCCCAACTCCTCCAGCTGGCGTCTTGGATGTGGCCAATTGCGACATCATCGCCGGTTGGGCTACTGATTCGGACACTCCGAATCAAGCAGTTGCCATCGAAATCTACATGGATGGTCCGGCCGACACCGGCACTTTGGTTACCAAAGTGCAGGCCGACGGCTTCCGATCCGATGTTGGCAACCACTCCTTCCATATCGCACCGATCCCGGCTCTGTTAAAAGATACCCAGGGCCATCGAATTTATATCTACATGCTCGATACCGCGACTGGTGCCAAGAGCTTGCTGATTAATGGTGTCAAAGACATTCCAGCTTGCGTGGTTCCAGCACAAGGCACAATCAATTTGATTAAGCTCGTGCGCAATGTCACGCAAGGTCAGAGCGTGTTTACGAATTCTGTCTCGGCCAACCCGACCGATACTGTGGAATTCCGCATTCAAGTTAACGCCGGCA
>MFEY01000003.1:20486-50257 GCA_001780035.1 Candidatus Doudnabacteria bacterium RIFCSPHIGHO2_12_FULL_48_16 | reverse complement strand
TTCCTTTTTTGGCGGCCTTTTTCTTCTTAGCCATTTGCTTAGAAGCTCCTTGCGCCGAACGAAAAAATTTTGTCTCTTGTTCGACTCATAATGAGTGTCTGTTTAAAGCGTAGAGGTATTACTGTGGTTTGTCAAGCCCTCCTGGGCAATTTTTGCGGAAAGATACTCCTTTAAATTTGCTTCGGTTTTAATTTTCCCGAAAACAATTTGCGTTTTGACTTCCTGAATCTTTGAGCCCAGGTCACGGCCGGGTTTGAGGCCCGAATGTTTCATGATCAAATCCCCTTTCGCCAAAACGCGGACCAAATCTTTCGTGTCGGCAATTTTTTGGAGCAGGCTTTTACCGATTTTGAGCGATCTCAAATATTTCTTATGGTGGTCGTCCAGATAATTCTTTCGCTTCGTCGCGGCTTCGTCATAGTAAAAATGCCGCAGGAGCCAGAGAAACATCGGATGCCAGGCCAGCTGCAGTTGCTTGAATGGGCGCATATCGCAAAACTCAAACATCAGCATATGGTTTTGGATCAGCCAGGCCGTGTTGTCCCTGCTCGTTTTGGAAAACTTAAACTTATTTGCAAATGCCAAAAATATGCTTGCGCCGGTAGCGGCGTGTCCTTTGGTTGAGATAACCCAACCCTCTGCTTTAAGAACTTTTTGCTGTTTCTGCGGCTTGCCGATATCGTGAAATAAAATAGCGTAAATCAAATCCAGATTCGGCTCAGTGATCTTGCCCAAAGCCAAAAGTGTGTGGTCAAATATTGACCCTTCCAGATGATATAATTTGGATTTATGGGAAAAAACCCTAATAGCCTGGCTTTCGGGAACTATAAATTTAAGAAGCCCGATATCATCCAGAAGCTTGATCCCATCGGCTCTGTTCCTGGAAAGTAAAATTTTATCCAACTCGGCCTTAACCCGCTCGCCCGAAATTCCCTGGATGTATTTGGCTCGGGTTTTGATTGCGGCAAAAGAATTTCTCTCCAGCTTAAAACCGAGCTGAGTCGCCAGCCTGACCCCGCGCAGCATGCGCAGCGCATCTTCATCGATGCGTTTTTTCGGGTCGCCGACGAATCGCAGTAACTTTAATCCTAAATCCTTAATCCCAATTGTGGGATCAGAGAGTTCTTTCGTGGTTGGATCAAAGTAAAGCGCATTGATGGTAAAATCGCGCCGCTTGGCATCTTGCAAATAATCACGAATAAACTCAACCGCATCCGGGTGGCGTTTGTCAGAGTAGCGTCCTTCCGCGCGGAATGTCGTAATTTCTATTTTAAAGCCATGTATGATCGCGAGGATCGAGCCAAATTGCTTGCCAACCGAGGTATTTTTAATTTTCACCTGATTTAGCATCTTCTCAATTTGTTCCGGTGTGGCATCTGTGGCAATGTCGATATTGTCCGATTCGCGCTTCATCAGCATATTCCGAACAATCCCGCCAACCCAAAAAGCTTGGAAGTGGCTTCTCTTTTCGGGAAAGGGGCCACCCGCTCCGACTCGTCCGAGACGAGGCGAGGGGGTGAGGGCTAATCCATGTTGCAAAAGCTTCGCGACTTTGAGCCCCGCCTTTTCTAGATCCGTTTTATATTGCCACTTCAGTTTCTGCATATAACTATTATACCAACTACGGAACTAAAGTCACGAGCGACGTTTTACCAACAAATAATACCATCATACTCATCATGGGAGTTTTTGCCAAAACGAAAAAACGCCGGGGCCGTCACGATGACGACCTCGGCGAAATTTTCTATCGGAGAGTAGCCGCAGTATGCTCGGCCAATACCTCCATGCTATCAACGCAATGCTTGTTTGAGGCGAAAGCCAACTGCAAGTCGGTACAACCCAGGACGATTTCGGCGCAACCGGATTTGATCGCGACATTTTCCAGGAAGTGCTGATGACCGGTAGTGTTGCAATTACCCAACAGGCCTTGAATCAAATCGTCTAGTCGCGATTGATCACCTTGGTCTGGTATTACAGCGGTCACATCACGCTTGGATAGAGCATCCTGGTAAAGTCGCGTTTGGATGGTCCGGATTGTTGAACAGAACAATTTCCGTTCAACAGACAAATCAGACAATATAAAAAACCGCCCAGCAGAAGGGCGGTTTTAAAAAGTTTAAATAAACTTAACCGGACTTCTGCTTAGGAAGTTCGGTAGTTGTAAGCGTTAATCTGGGCAAATGATATATTCATAAATATCTATATATTATACTCCTACTTTGTGATTTTGTCAATCCTACGACTCAACATGCGGGTGTTTGTGAGTGCGATGTTTATGCGCGACTTTGATGCGCGCAAGATTGCGACCAAAAGACGCAGCGGCTTCCTGGAAGGCCTCTGGTTCGCCAGCTTTTTCTAACATGAGCAGCTTGGCGCGATCCCGGGCTTCCTCCGCGCGCTTAAGATCAATTTCATGCCCGAATTCTGCCGTGTCCGCCAATACCACCACTTCGTGGTTTTTGCGCACTTCGATCACCCCGCCGGATACGGCAAAAAATTCCCGCTTGTTGGCGACTTGGCAGCGGATCTCACCGTGATCAAGGTTGGCAATCAGCGGAATATGATTGGGTAGGATTGTAATCTCACCCATTTGCGTGGGCAAGGTCAAAGACTCGACCTCAGCGTCAAATAGGACTCTTTCCGGTGTGGCTATTTTAAATTTAATCATAAGGGTGCAGCGTTCAGCGTTGAGCGTTCAGCATTGAGCGTCTACACGCTCTACCCTGCCCGCTTTACGCTTATTTTACTTCATCAATCGCGCCGACCATGTAGAACGCATCTTCGGCCTTGTCATCATGCTTGCCATCCAGAATTTCCTTGAACGACCTGATCGTATCGGCCAGTTTAACGTATTTGCCCGACCGGCCCGTGAAGACTTCGGCCACGAAGAATGGCTGCGACAGGAAGCGTTGAATTTTGCGGGCGCGCTGGACCGTGGTTTTGTCTTCGGCGGAAAGTTCTTCCATGCCCAGGATGGCGATGATGTCCTGCAAATCTTTATATTTCTGCAAAACTTTCTGCACACCGCGAGCCACACCATAGTGTTCAGCTCCGACCACGTTTGGATCCAAAACTGTGGAACTGGAATCCAAAGGATCGACGGCTGGATAAATTCCAAGCTCAGTCAATGCGCGCGACAATACAACAGTGGAATCCAAATGGGCAAAGGTCGTGGCTGGCGCCGGGTCGGTTAAATCATCCGCCGGAACATACACAGCCTGCACGGAAGTAATCGAACCTTCCGTGGTGGACGTAATGCGCTCCTGCAAGGCGCCCATGTCGGTAGCGAGCGTTGGTTGGTAGCCGACGGCAGATGGGATGCGGCCAAGCAGAGTCGAAACCTCGGAGCCGGCTTGCGTGAAGCGGAAAATATTGTCGATAAACAGCAACACGTCTTGTTTTTGCTCATCGCGGAAATATTCAGCCAAAGTGACGCCGGTCAGGCCGACGCGAGCGCGGATGCCCGGCGGCTCGTTCATCTGGCCGAAAACCAGGGACGTTTTGTTCAAAACTCCGGATTCGTGCATTTCCTTGTATAAGTCATTGCCTTCGCGGGACCTCTCGCCGACTCCGGCAAACACCGAGACGCCGCCATGCTCGGATGCGATATTGCGAATCAGTTCAGTGATAATAACGGTCTTGCCGACGCCGGCACCGCCGAACAAACCGACTTTGCCGCCCTTTACAATCGGCGCGATCAAATCAATAACCTTGATTCCGGTTTCCAACAATTCCACTTTGCCGGATTGCTTGGCGAAATCCGGAGCCGGCCGGTGAATCGGGTAGCGCTTCTCGGTCTTGGCTTCGGGTTTGTCATCAATTGGCTGACCCAAGGCGTTGAACATGCGGCCCAGAGTTTCTTTGCCCACCGGAACCGAAATCGGCGCGCCAGTATCAACAACTTCCAAATTTCTCTGAAGGCCGTCAGTCGCGCCCATAGCAATGGTTCGCACCTGACCGGAGCCAATATGTTGCGCGGTTTCTAAAACCAATGTTCGGCCATCGAATTGCACTTCCAGCGCATTGCGAAGTGCGGGCAATTCTTTCTCAAATTGCACATCTACAACCGCTCCGATAACTTGTGTAATTTTTCCTTTATTCATAATGCAATGATTAATTCTAAGCTTTAATGTCTTTGCGAGCGAGCGCTCTAATTGGAATTAGCTTCGGCGCTCGCGAAGCAATCTCTTCTTGTGGGTGAGATTGCTTCGTCGGCGACCAAAGACTAAGTTTATTTATATGCCACTGGAAGCAATTCTTGAATGTCTGTTCGTATGATTTCCGACATATCGTGATTCGAAACGAGAATGCTGCCAGACGGAGCGTTATCGTAATAATCTGAAATAATTTGCCGACACGGGCCGCAAGGGAAAACCGGATTGTTCGGGCTTTTGTCGATATTAAAACCGATAAGAGCTAAAATTTTATAATCTCGTTTACCAGCATATATTGCATGGTCTATCACCATGCGCTCGGAACAAGTAGTAGAACTGGGTGCTGATCTTCGAACAATCGAGCCTTGAAATATCGCGCCGTCTTGAGTTTGCATCGCAGAACCAACGTAATGCGTTCCTTTGAGATTATAATAATGACTCGCGGCTTCTTTAGCCTTCAAGAGCAATTCCTGTTCCTCTTTTTTTAGTTCATTAAATGTTATTGTTTTCATAAACTATCCCTCCATCGCTAGCTTCGCTGCTGAAATTTCCGACAGCTCCCTGGTAATTCCGCCTTGGCGCGCCTGGTTGTAACTGAGTGACAGGTCATCAATCAATTCGCCGGCGGCCTCATTGGCGTTTCGCATAGCGACCATCCGGGCTGAATGCTCAGACGCTGCAGCCTCGGCAAGTGTTTGGTAAATCGAGAATTCGACGGCGCGGGTAATCAGATTTTCCAAAACTTCGCCCGGACTGGGTTCAAACAGAAACTCTCTACCCTCATCCCTCACCCCTCGGCGCTCCGCGCTCTCAAAGGGCAACAATTGCAGAATATTCGGCTTTTGCACCAGAGTCGAAATAAACTGGGGATAGATTACAAAAACTTTTTCGTAAACCGCGGCCGCGAATTCCTTCATGGCGATTTCCGCAATCGGCTTGGAGTCGGCGGAAGTGATGACTTTGTCTTTACCGGGGAAGGTCGCAATGATCTTAGCATCTTTAAATCTTCTGATAGCTTCCGTGGCTTTTTTACCAATAGTTATAAATTCTGTTACCCCTACAGCGGTATGGACTCTGTCTAATTCATCATTTCCTGACTTAAATACTCTAAATTCATTTCTAACAATCTTGACTAACTCAATAGTTTTATTAATTATGTTCGTATTTAAAGAACCAGCCAAACCCTTATCAGACGTTATTACAATAGCCAAAGCCCTAAATCTATCTGATGGCTTACCATTCACAACTTGCCTCATCAACGGATGATTGATCTGACCGGTGCGCGCGGCAATATTTTGCAAGAGTTCCGCTGACAAAGTCGCATACGGCCGGCTGGCCTGGGCCGCCAATTGAGCTTTGCGCATTTTTGCGGCCGATACTAATTCCATTGCCTTAGTGATTTTAGCAATTGATTGCGTCGATTTGATGCGTCGTCTAATTTCTTTGGAATTAGTTGCCATATAGATAGCGTTCAGGGTTGAGCGTTGAGGGTAGAGATCTGCACGCTCTACGCTACACGCTGTACCCTTTTTTAAACTCTTCGATCGTTTTCTTTAATTGTCCTTCGACCTCTTCGGTCAGTTCCTTCTTGTCCGCGATTAATTTTAATAGATCTTTTTTCTGAATGTCCAAGAATTTATGAAATTTGGCTTCGAAGTCGCGAAGGTTATCCACCGGCACATCGTCCAGCATACCATTCGTGGCCGCATAAATAATCGCCACCTGGTGTTCAACCGCCAAGGGGCTGTATTGATCTTGCTTTAAGACTTCGGTGATGCGCTGTCCTCGTTCTAATCGAGCGCGAGTTTGTGGA
Organism: Candidatus Doudnabacteria bacterium RIFCSPHIGHO2_12_FULL_48_16; assembly: GCA_001780035.1. Taxonomy (GTDB): domain Bacteria; phylum Patescibacteriota; class Doudnabacteria; order UBA920; family O2-02-FULL-48-8; genus WO2-49-40. Next base: position 44,290 of record MFEY01000003.1, on the reverse strand, counting down.
TCTAAATCAGATGCAAATTGAGCAAAAGCTGCGAGTTCGCGATATTGCGCGTGATCCAAACGAAGTTTACCGGCGACTTTCTTGATCGCCTTGATTTGCGCAGCCGAGCCGACACGGGAAACTGAGATACCGACGTTGAGAGCCGGCCGGATGCCCTGATAGAATAAATCCGTTTCCAGAAAGATCTGGCCGTCAGTGATGGAAATAACGTTGGTCGGCACATAGGCGGAAACGTCCCCGGCTTGCGTTTCAATTATCGGCAGAGCAGTCAGGGAACCGGCGCCTTTGTTGTCGGACAGCTTGGCGGCGCGCTCCAAAAGTCTGGAGTGCAGATAAAACACGTCACCGGGATAAGCTTCGCGACCCGGTGGGCGACGAAGCAACAACGAAATTTCACGGTAAGCCACAGCGTGTTTGGAAAGATCATCGTAAACAATCAAAGCATGCTTCTTGTTATCCATGAAGTATTCCCCCATGGCACAGCCGGCAAACGGCGCAATATACGAAAGCGCCGCGGGATCAGAGGCGCCGGCAACGACGACAATCGTATGATCTAAAGCATCTTGTTTTTGGAGTTCGCTGACAATGCGGGCGATCTTGGATTCCTTCTGCCCGATGGCGACGTAAATGCAAATCACGTCTTTGCCTTTTTGGTTGATGATCGTGTCAATCGCAATTGCGGTTTTGCCGGTCTGGCGGTCACCGATGATTAGCTCGCGCTGGCCGCGACCAATCGGAATCATGGCATCAATGGCCTTAATGCCGGTTTGCAGCGGCTCATGCACGCCTTTTCGCTCCATGACGCCCGGAGCGATTTTTTCGACCGGGTAAAAATCTAAGGTAGTTTTTCCGCCGGAGGCGCCCGCCTGCCCGGCCGGCAGGGATCCGCCTTTGGCGGAGATCGGCCCTTTGTTATCCAACGGCTGACCCAAAGGATTGACTACGCGGCCGATAAGACCTTCGCCAACTGGCACGGATAAGATCCGGCCGGTGGATTTGACCTTGTCGCCTTCTTTAATGGCAGAATCATCACCGAGCAAAATCGCGCCAATGGAATCCTGCTCTAAGTTTAAGGCCACGCCCAGAACACCATTGGGAAATTCCAACATTTCTGATGCCCGAACTTGACTTAAGCCGGCAATTTTCGCAATGCCGTCGCCGACGGAGAGGACGGTGCCGACTGATTCCAGCTTAGCTTCGGCTTTGAAACTTTCAATCCGGCTTTTGAGTTGTGTGATTATATCTGCCATATTATTGCGTTAAATTGTTTCTTAATTGCTCCAGTTGGTTTTTGACGCTGGCGTCGATTAGCTGATCGTCCATCTGAATTACGACACCGCCGATTAATCGCTCGTCTATTTCGGTTTTCAGCTCAATCTTGGTTTTGGCCAGTTTATTGAGTTCCTCCAGAATCGCTTTCTCGTTGTCTTTCGTCAGCGGGTGAGTGGATTTCACTTCCGCCTGCCTGATTCCCTGTCGTCCCAGATCCAGCTTGTGGAATTCTCCGGCAATCTGATCGAACAGTCGCAGATCGTTGTTCTCGACCAAGAGTTTAACAAAGTTATCCAGAACTTTCTCTTGGTCTTTGGGATTGGTCTCCTGGATCGCATCCATGAGGGCCTTGGCGTATTGTTTGGGGGTATATTTCATAAGATGTAAGTTCGTCTTTGCGAGCGGGCGCTATAATTAGAATTAGCTTCGGCGCTCGCGAAGCAATCTCTTCTCGTGGGTGAGATTGCTTCGTCGGCCCGCCTTCGACTATTTGATATAAAATTGCTGTTGGCGGGACTCCTCGCAAAGACATTATTTTATATTCCTGACACTCTCGGCAATTAATTCCTGATCTTTCTTTGGGTCCAGTTTGCCGCGCAGAATTTTTTCCGTCGCTGCCACGACCAGGGTCGCGATTTCCTGTTTGGCTTCCTTCAGCATCTGAGATTTTTCCGATTCCATCGAAGCCTTTGCCTGTTCCGTCACCTTGGCAGCCTGTTTCTGAGCATCCACGATTGTATCCTGCTTGATCTGATTGGCGGTGTCGGTGGTCGTGCGCAGGACGTGATCCGCTTCGGTGCGGACTTTTTTCATTTCCGCTTGCTTCCATTCGTCGAATTTCTTTTTCTCATCATCCATGCGGTCGGCATTCTTCAGCCCTTGTTCGATCCGCTCCTGCCGCTTGATTAGCGTTGCGCCGAGGGGCTTGACCACCCATTTCCAAAAGATAAACAGCACAATGCCGAAGTTAACCAGCTGCGCCAAAAACAATTTCCAGTCTAACCCCAAGGTCCCGAGTAATGATTGTTGTTCCATAAAATAAATTAATAGCGTACAGCGTTCAGCGAGTAGCGTGCAGAACTCTACTCTGCACGCTCGACGCTCAACGCTTTACAAAATGAAAGTTATAACCAAGGCGTAAATGGCAATGGCTTCGGCAAACGCCATGCCCAGCAACATCGGAACAAATAACTTGTCCGTTGATTCCGGGTTGCGGCCGATTGATTCCATAGCTTTAGCGCCGATTCTCCCGACAGCCAAGGCCGGACCGATGCCGCCAATGGCGATCGTAAAGGCTTTGGCCACAGCTTTTATTACTTCCGGTTCCATAGTGTTTCTTTCCCTTGAGCTCGACTGTATGGTTGTTTAAAGTCGTCTCATAAAAGTTTAGAAACAGAGACCAATTCGACTTGCCTGCCGACAAGCAGGCTTTTGGTCGCTGTAGCCCAAACTCTTTACCTGCCCGCCGAAGCTTCAGCGGAGGCGGGATGCGCGGGTTCGTGCACCGCGGCGGTGGCCATGGTCAGGTAAACCAGGGTCAGCATGGCAAAGACCACGGCTTGAATTAAGCCCACTATCAATTCCAAAAAAATAAACGGTAGCGGCACGAAGTAAGCGAACAATCCAGCCATAATAGTGAGCAAGACTTCTCCGGCAAAAACATTCCCGAATAACCGGAAGGATAGGGAGACGAGTTTGGCGATTTCCGAGACAATTTCCAAAAGCCCAACCCCAAATTCTATGAATGCGGTCATGATGCTGATTCCGCCGTGGCTGAATGATTTGACCACATCCCCGATTTTGATAAACTTGTTTGCGTAGCGGAAAAATCCGATGGCGACAATGCCTAAAATATGAGAGAAAAAGACGGCGAACACGGCCATGGCCAGGGTCAGATTCAAATCCGAGTTAGCCGATCGAAACAAGGGGACGAGTTCGGTTTCGCCATGGACCGAAAGGTAGCGGCCGATCGAGCCCACTCCGGGCAGCAGGCCCAAATAGTTGGAAAACAAAATAAATAAAAAGATCCCGCCGACAATCGGCAAAAATTTCATGGACTTGCGCCTGTCGTGCGTCACTTGATCCACATACTTGAGCAAAAATTCCAACACGGCTTCGGCAAAATTTTGAAAGCCGCGAGGAATGAGCGCAGTCTTGGTTCGTAGAAAAAATCCGGCGACCAGAAAAAACACCACCGCAATGCAGGAATTGATATAGGCATTGGTCACCGGGAAACTGCCGATATGAAAAATTGGTTCCGCCACCAAGGGCGGGATCGCAAATATCATGTTACTTTTTTATGTATTTCTTTAATCGTTGGGTCAACCAAACTGTTGTCAGGCCAATTGCCAGAAAAATTCCAATCAGCGTTATCCATGGTGTGTCGTTAGCCATTCTGGCATCCGCCCATTTGCCAGCCAGCGCAAAAATAACCAGAGGCAAGGCTATAATATAGCCCAATTCCCAGGCGAAACCAACCACTTCCCACTTGTCGAGGGTTTTTTTCTTGTCGATTTCGGTTTCTGAAGGATTTTTAGAGTTTTCCATAGTAAAGCGCGTAAATTCTAACAAAAAATTGCCCAATTGGCAAGACTGGCAAAAAACCGGGGTCTTGACTTCCTGGAGCCGACGGTCGGGATCGAACCGATGACCTCTGCTTTACGAAAACATTGCTCTACCAGCTGCCGCCTCATAAAGTGAGGCGAGCCCCGCCCATCGAAGATGGGCGGGAGCTACTTCGGCCTATATCTAATTATACTTTAATTACTTAGCCTACTCAATACTATTCATAAACCAATCAATAAGGAATTCCGCCCCGCCCTCGCTTGCTTACTCCCTTTGTAATTGCGAAATGATCGTGATATGCTATATTCATATGCAGATAGAAAATTTACCTAAAAAAGTGGGATTGCAAGCTCAGCTGCGAGAGATTGGGCAGGTTTTATTCTTGCTGTTTGTCGCCTTTCTTGTCAGCAGAATCCCTCTCCCTGCTGGAAATCACACCGCTTCTGTTCTGAGCGCGTCTGTTATGAGCGCAGCAGGAGGGCCACCAATACAAAGCAAAATTTCTCGTACCCAAACACCCCAGGAAAGGTGTAAAAATTTTGATCCTGTTACAAGCAATATTTTAACCCAAGCACAGACTCTTAACGGCCAGGTCACTCCAGGAATTTCTGTTAAAACTCTTCAAAGCCGGAAAGATGTGATGCTGAAACTGGCCAAAAATAATCCTCGTGCATTTCTCTGTTCGGTTATTGATCAAAGCAAAAAGGGCACACTGTCTCCTCTCCAGAACGAGCTCATTGAAACCCCTGTTAATATTAACACCAAGATTTATGTTATACATGGTGATGATTTCAAATCACACAAATCTACCTTCAGCTATCAGATAACTCAGAATGGGAAAACTCTCGATTTATATCTAGACAGCGAGGTTCCAGTTCTATCGGGAACGATTGTCAAAGCTTCGGGTTATCAATTGGACGATATTGTTGTGGCATCTAGTGCCTCTGATACATTTCAGATTGTAGCTGCGCCAACCACTACTCCTCAAACTGGGAATCAGAAGATTATGGTATTACTGGTCAATTACTTAGATTCGCCAGCTACCCCATTTTCAGATGAAGAAATTCAAAATTTTATTCTTAACGGCAATGTGCAAAAGCTCTATCGCCAAGCCTCAAATCAAAAAATTTCCTTTAGTGCTGACGCATACGGTTGGTACACCATTCCGGTAAGGGGAAGTAGTCTGGGTGAATATTATTGTCAACCGTTCATTAATCCCAACCCTTTTGCTCCGCCTGGTGTCAAATCAGTCAGGGATATTATCCAGGAGAATAATATCAATGTATCGAATTATCAAATGATCATGGTCATGACTAACTTTCCTTGCCCAACAATTGATGGCTTTGCCACTATTGGTAGCGGTTCGGAACCCTTGATAATAAACGGTCAAAGCTATTCTAGGCCTTTCACATGGTTCCATTCATTACCCGCGCTTACGAACACCTCTGCTCCTCCACTATCTCGATTTGAATACGTAATTGCCCATGAGTTGGGGCACAACCTCGGAGTATTTCATGCAGGTAGCTGGTTTTGCGGATTAGGGCAGGATCCACTCTATGGAGCTGACTGTCGGCATGAGGAATATGGAAATTCTTATGATGTCATGGGTAACCCGATATACACTTTTGATTTTAACGCTGCCTTCAAAGAATTCTTGGGTTGGGTGAATCCTTCAAACGTCCTTGATATCACTGTGCCTGGTCGCTACATCCTCAACCACCTCGGGGACTCTACTGGTTTCCAAATCGCCAAGGTGAGACAGCCTGGCACTAGTGAATACCCTTTTTATCTTGAGTACAGAAAAGCTGTGGGGTTCGATATCAAGCTCCCAGCTTCGGCTCAACGGGGTCTCTTTATAAATTGGATTCCAGATGATGAACGCAGCCGCCTGGTCGCTATCTATACTCGTCTACTAGACGCTACGCCCAACAATGACAGTTTTGTCGGTGTGACTTTGAACACCGGTGGGGCTGTCTTCTGGGATTTTAAGCGAGGTATTCAAATTGGTCCGGTAATAAGTGCTGACGATAATAAAATAGTATTTGATGTTTCGTTTCCTGACTCAAGCTCAGCAAGAATAACCAGTCCTGTCGCGAATTCTGTCATCAGCCCGCAGACCACCTTCTCCTGGTCAGCTGGAACAGGTGTGTCGGAATATTGGCTGGGCATTGGAACCTCACTCTATTCCCTCGGCAAAGATCCGTGGGGCGATATCTATGCCCAAAGCACAGGAACTAATACTTCGGTTACCGTTTCGGGCATACCTGAAAATGGTGCTGTCATTTACGTAAGGCTGTGGTCCTTGATCTCCGGAGCGTGGAATTACGTTGATTACCAGTATACAGCTTCTACTAAAAGTACTCCTCGCCTAGACCTAGCAAAAATGACCAGTCCTGTCGCGAATTCTGTCATCAGCCCGCAGACCACCTTCTCCTGGTCAGCTGGAACAGGTGTGTCGGAATATTGGCTTGGTGTTGGAACCACGCTTGATTCTCTGGGTAAAGATCCGTGGGGTGATATCTATGCGCAAAGCACGGGGACTGATACTTCAGTTACCGTTTCGGGCATACCTCAAAACGGAGCCCCTATTTACGTAAGATTATGGTCTTTGATTAACGGAAGTTGGACATTCGTGGATTATCAGTATACTGCTTCTCAGCAAGTGATCACCCCTTCCCCAGTCCCCACTCTTTCTCTCAGTACCCTCTCTGCTCAGGCGGGAGCACCGATAACGGTAACTTTCACTCAACCCAACGCTCCATCAGTTACCGATTGGATTGGCCTTTATACCCCCTCCTCTAATGATAATACAGCCTATATTAGCTGGCAGTATACGAGTTCATGTACTGCAACCGCCGGGGCAACTCCACGATCGAAGGGTACATGCACCTTCACAGTAGCAACCCCGGGTAGCTATGAATTTCGATTGTTTTCAAACGACGGCTACGACAAACTCGCAACCTCCAAAATTTTTACCATAACAAAATAAGATCCGGAATGGCTGTTCACATGGGGTAGTTCGGTCATGTGTAAGCAAGTTTCCGCGAGTCCGCTCTTTAAATAAATGAAATATTTACTGGAGCCAGCGGTCGGGATCGAACCGACGACCTCTGCTTTACGAAAGCATTGCTCTACCAGCTGAGCTACGCTGGCGCTAATCCAACTAATTATACCACTTTAACGCAGCGCCTGCTTGATTCTCTCTTCGACCAAAAGTTTAGGCTGGCCGTAGGCCAGTTCGTTGACCATGACGATCTCGCGGGCAAAATTCTTATCTTTGATCTTGGCCGGGGCGAGGCTCATACCGGAAAAGGCTTCCGAGGTCTTGCCGTTGACCATCAGTTTGATGTAAAAGTTATATCGCTCCAGGTTGATAAAATCGTCCTTAACAAATGGCGCGAATTCCTTGGCCAAAATTTCCGCATCTTCCACGCCCGTGGCAAACGCCGCCATAGTGCCGACATTGCCCAAAATGGCGTCGCGTACCTCGTCCGGCAATTGGGCAAAATACTGGTTGGTCAGATGCATGCCCAGCCCGTATTTCCTGGATTCGCTCAACAAGCTGGCAAACGTATCCGTCACCAAATTTTGGAACTCATCGACATACAGATAAAACGGCGTCCGGCTCAATTCGCTCTGACGTGCCCGTTTCATAATGGCGGCCTGGAGTTTGGACATGATCACCAAGCCCAGCATCTGCGCATTCGTCTCCCCGATCTTGCCTTTGGATAAATTGATCAGTAAAATCTTTTCGTGTTCGATAATATAATCAAAATCCAGGCTATTGGTGCGCTGGCCCAAAATGTTTCGCATCAATTCGTTATTGAGAAAATGGCCGAATTTGGAACTGAAGTAATTCAGCATCTCGCTGCGGTGAAATTCCGCGGTCTTGGCCATTTGTTTGGTCCAGAACTCGAGCACGATGGGATCTTTCAAATGCTTGCGCTTATGCAGTTCAAACTGCTTGTCCACAAACAGCTTCGGAATTTCCACTAGGCTACCGCCCTCGGATCCGGCCATGACGGTCAGGGCCGCATTGCGCAGCCAATGCTCAAACTGGGGGCCGATGATGCCCGTGCGCTGTGGGTCGAACATTTTGTAGAAAATCTGGATGCACTCAGAAACCAGGAAATCCTTTTCCTGTTCATCTTTGCCGGAAAGCAAATTGAGGCCCATGGGGAATTCGGCATCCGAAGGATCGAACAAAACCACATCTTCCAGCCGATTGGCGGGAATCTGCGACAGCAGCCAGTCAATCGATTCCCCGTGAGGATCAATGAAACAAACACCGCTGCTGTTGAGAATATCCTGTAGGCACATGTTTTGGAAAACCGTGGATTTGCCCACGCCGGTTTTGCCGATCATATACATATGCCGCAGCCGGTCCGCCCCGCCAAATGAAATGGGGGTTTCACGGCCGCGATACAGATTTTTGCCGATCGTGATATTGGCCATCTTAGTCAATGTATTTGCTTAAAAATTTCTGGTCAAAATACTGCTGATCCAAAACAAAAGTATAGCGATTCAAATTCTGCCGGCACTTATCGATCAGGTTGAATATTTGCAGGAGGGATTTTTCCTCGTCCGCAATTTTCTTTTTCATTTTGTCGTAAAAATTCAAAGAGACTAGGCTTTCGAGCGATTCAGCCAGTTTTCTCCGTTCGGCAAACATGGTTTTAATCTGTTGCTCTGTCATAAGGCTATTTCAATAGATTTTTAGTGACCAAGGTTTCGCAAGTTTCCTCGATAAATCGCTTAATTGGCCGGGCGCCAAAGCGATAATCGACAAATTTTGCCACCTGCCGGCGCAAAACGGCGGGGTCGATGGAGAATTTGATCTTGTGTTTTTTCACCCGCTCTTCAATTTTCTGGATTTCGAGCTGCGCGATTCTAACCAGATTGTCCAAATCCAGCGGCTTAAAAACAATAATGCTGTCGAACCGGTTAAGAAATTCCGGTCGGAATGCCTGAGTTAAAACGGGGATAATTTTGGACTTCAAAAACTCTTCACTGTGGATGTCGCAGTTATCCTCAAAACCTTTGATAATGTCGCCAACCGCGAGGTTGGATGTGGCCATTAGAACGGTCTGAGTAAAGTCGATGGTTTCACCCTGGCCGGAAGTGAGCCGGCCGTCATCTAGGATTTGCAAAAAAATATCAAAAACCTTGGAATGAGCTTTTTCAATTTCATCGAGCAAAACCAGACTGTAAGGTTCGTTTTTGACCGGGTTGGTCAGGCCCCCGCCCGCGTCATAACCGACATAGCCTGGCGGCGCGCCAATCAGGCGCTGGACTGTGTGTTCCTGGCCGAATTCCGACATGTCGATCCGAACAAAGCTTTCCTTGCGGCCGAATATTTGCTCAGCTAGAACTTTGGCTGTCTCGGTTTTGCCCACGCCGGAAGGGCCCAGGAGCAAAAACGAGCCCAACGGCCGGTTAGGGTTGCGCAAACCGAGTTTGGCGCGCTGGATGGTCATCGCGATTTTGCCGATCGCCTTGTCCTGGCCAATCACCCGCTGATTCATGCGAGCTTCCAGTCCTTTTAGCAATTCCAACTCGTTAGTCTGTAACTGATTAAGCGGAATATTGATTTTATCCGAGACCACGTGCCGAATTTCAGCTTCCGTCAGGCTGCCACGAACCGAGCTCAAACTTTCATCCAAAAGTTTGATTGCGCCATCCGGCAATTGGCCGAGGGCCGGAAAGCGCTCCACGAATTTAACAATCGCTTCCAGAGCCGGTTGCCCCACCGTGGCGCGGGTTTTGATCTTCTTGAGATGAAAGTTCAGAATCGCCATTTGCTCCGCGAACGGCTGGTTTTTCAAATTTAACGCTTCAAAAGATTTGAGCCAGCCAGCGTCTTGATTTTCGATCCATTTTTGCTCGTGCGGCTCCATCGCCAAAACGACATGAACATCCGGTCGCTCCACGGTGGAACTAAGCAGGCGGCCCAGGTTCTGAAACAGCACCGGCTTGTTTTGAACCAGCGAGCCAAAATTGTCGATAAACAGGACTGAAGCCGGCAAACCTTCCAAAGCTTCCTTGTATCGATGCAAAGCCACCCCCGGCGTCCCTAGGGAATAAAACGACTCCCCCTCAATTTGCAAGAACTTCAGATTTTTCTTCTGGCCGGCCAATTGCTTGATCCAGGCATGGACAAAAATCGTCTTGCCGATTCCGCTCGGTCCCACAATCAGCGCGTTGTTATCCATGCGCCGGCCAACGATCCGGCTCAGGCGTAGCATTTCATCTGCACGGCCGACAATTTCCGGCAGGCGGCCATTCTGGGCTTCGAGGGCCAGATCGTAATAAATTAACTTACTGAATTCATTCATCCTGTTAGAAATATGATTATTAACTATCCGAAATCTTTATGTAATCAGCCCGTTTAGTGTTATTTAGCTTGATACTTGCTGGGCTAAATTTCTAACGGGATTCATGGGGTTTTAGATTAGGCCGCCTGGGCAATTAATTCCGGCTCGGTTTCATCAATCACAACCTCATTGAAGTTTGAATTGCCGGTTTGCCCGCTACGGTTCAGTTGCTCGGGTTTTGCCGCGTCCTTGCGGACAGCCTGCTCGTTATTAAAACGGATCACGGGCGATTCGATAATCGGCTCGCTTTGTCGGCGGGCGTTAAAAATGACTCGATTGAGCGATTGAGCTTCGATCACAGATTCCGATCGTGGTTGCGGCTCCTCTGCCGCCGGACGGATGATCGGTCTCGCGGTTGGGCTTGGTTTGGAAATTATCCTCTCGACAGGCAGTGCAGCCTGTCTCACGGGTGCTCTCTGAGCCAGCATTTCGGAGATGTCGGTCACTCTGGCTTCAACTGGTTTTTGTTTGCTTTCCGGAATCAATATGGATTCACGCGATTGGAATTGCCGGTCAGCGGCCTGGATAACTCGGAATTCCGGCGCAGGCGCCGACTGAATTCTTTCGGGCCGGGCCAACGTGCTGGCTGGCTTAACCAATTCCGAAGTCGAACTTTGTCGCTGCGGTGCGGAAATAACCGAGGAAGCAGAAGCAACCCTTAACTCTTGCCGTATGACAGTTTTTGTCTGTTCAAAATCTCGAAAGGGAACTAGAACGGGTTTGATTTCGATTAATCTCGCCAAAGGCTCACTGTGGATATTAATACGCGCTTGCGGACGATCAATCGGCATCAGGACCCGCCGAAAGGATTCAAGTCTGACCGGTTCGTGGGTGGTTCGGCTGACAATCCCCGAAGTTGCTCTCGGCGCACTATCGGCCCGACCTAGGTCTGCTAACAAATCTGTAACAGCCGGCTCGGCGGCCGGTTGTGTTTCCAAAACGGCCGACGCAGGGGCATCAATCGCCAATCGCTCTGCCGCTTTTGATTCAACTGGCTGAACTATTTGAGTTACCTGAACAGACTCAGCAATAGCCATAACTATTTCAGAATCAACAACCGTTGGCTCGGACAAAATAATCCGGGCTTCCGGCTGTTCCAGCGGTTCGATTGTCGTCGGCGAAACGATTGTATTCTCCTGTTTTGATTCAACCCGTCGTAACGGTTCAATAGTTGTTTCTGGAATATGAGCAGGTTCTATCGCCTCCTTTATAATTTGTTCAGCCGGCGCAATCGCGATTATATCTACTGGCCGCGGATCTTTGATGACAGGCTCAAGGGCCGTCTCCAGCTTTGCTTCTGATTTCATTTCTTCCGGCTCGGGTTCAGAGTGTTGTTCAAAATTTACAACAAAAGTCTGTATAGATTCCAGCGGTTGGGCTTGGAAAACTGTTTCCGCGTCCGGCAATTGGGCGGCTGGCAGCGGCTCGGTAAATTCCGGCTCAGCGGCCAAGCCTAGATCCATCTGTTCAGTTGGCGCACCTGCAGGTTTTGATTCAATTGAAATTTCATCCGCGACCTCTGATTCTTGCGGTTGTGGAATTTCTATTTGTTGCACGGCTGCTGGCTCGGCCAGAGCAGGCTCAATGCTAATTCCGGATGCCTGTTCAGTGGCTTCAACTAGTTTCTCGATCGCCGGTTCTTCTTGATGCTCAGCTATAACTTCAACGACGGCCCCAACCGGCTCTGAGCGAGCCATCATATTTGTTTCCAGTGTTACTGCAAGAGGTGGAACTTGATCCACAACTTTGGCGGGTACAACGTCGTTACTTGCTTCATTGTCAAAAATCAAACTGATGCCAGTTGCTTCAATTTCGTCGATTGCAACAAGACTCTCTGACTTTGCAATCACGGCAGTTTCCGAATTTGCGGGCAATTCCTGAGCCGTGGGTTGCAAAACCATACGCTGCGTGAAAATCGGATACTCGGCATTGTCTGGCTGCAGCGTGACGACTTCTTGGTCCTGATTGGATTCGTGAGCCGCATGTTCAGAGCCAGCAGTTCGTTCCGGAGCCAACGCCTGATTTAAATCAATCACAATCGTGGTCTCAGACGGTGCCTGAGGCTGTTTACCCGCGGCTTGCTCTTGTGCCAGGGACAAAAAACTCACAGAATCCTCGGGCAAATCGGATTCTTCATGCGCTTCAATCGCGCGGGAGTAAACCTCAAAACTGACTCGTCCTTTCTCATCAGCAAAATAAACTTCCCTCATCACTTTGTCTGCCTGAGTATATTCCGACACGGCGAATCCGCTGGAATACAGACCTTCCAAAATTTGGGTATGGCGCTGCCCAACCTCAGTTCCCATTACCTGGGCCGTGATGGAAGTTTCCTTGCCAGGACCTTCCTTATAAACCCATTCTTGGCCATCCCGCTTGAGGTAATCCCCACCGGCAGAAGCCGCGGTTTTTTCCCATTTCTCCTGATCCAGCGTCTGGACAATTTCTTCCACGGATGAAAATTGAAATTCAGCAACTTCGGGCGCGAGCCCATGATCAAAACCCGCCTCGACAGGATCGCTGTTTATTTCTATGTCGGCGGAGTATTCTTCTGTTGTTTCTGCTTCTTCCATAAAAAAACACCTCTTCCCGAGGTGACAAAACATGCCAGTATGGCAGTTCCTGCTCGGGACAATTCTGTGGATAACCACAGATCTCGTTTATTCAGTATCTGACTTGCCCCTTAGGGGCTTACAGTTGCGGCACAGTGCCGGATTACACCCCCGCACCAAAATTTTGGTAAGGGGTTTCACCGGCTTCCTAAATAAACGGTTTAGATTGTTAACTTACTTAAGTTTTAACAGCTAAAAAACTAAGTGTCAAATAAAGCCTGTTTATTGGTCTTAAACACCCCACACCCCGTCTGGGGTGTTTAATGTTTATAAAACAAATACTTCTATGATACTCATCATGGGAGTATTTGTTAAATTTAGCGGATTACTGATTCTTAACGTATTTTCTAAAATTATTAATTGGCTGGTCGAAAAATTTTGGCAACTCTACTTCCGGCTGACCCAGATTTACCCATTTATATTCCTGGTGCTCTTCCGACAGTTTGATTTCCGATGTCAAAAATTTGCACCAATAAATGGTCAGGGTGATTTTCTGGCCGTCGTCGCGGACAAAATGATGCACCGAGATCGGCATAATGATTTCAATGTTGAGATTCGCCTCCTCGCGCGCTTCGCGCTTTAACCCCTCATAAGGATCTTCCCCCAATTCCAACCGGCCGCCCGGAATATCCCAAGCTCCTGGCATGTGCGGATCATTGGCCCGCCGTTTGAGCATCAACAACCTGCCGTCTTTGACAATAAACGCTTTGGCCGCGTTGCGAAAATTATCCATATTTCAAAAAGAAAAACAAAATTAGATATAATCCGACCATCACCGCATTAAACCAAATACAATCCTTACTCAGAGTTTCAGTGGGTTGCTTTTTGATATAAGTCGCGTGGCTGGATTGAACCAATGCCACCAAATGAATCCCCAGTGGAAGCAATATTATAAGCCTTCTGTCCGGATAAAAATAATAAGCCAATGTCAATAACAGCAGCCAGACACTCATCAAAAACCAAATGGCGTGGTTTATATTTCTAAACAATTTTTTGCGCACAGCCCATTCAAAAATCATATTATTGATTATTTTCCAGAGATCGAATATCCACCGTCGACGATAATGGCCTGGCCGGTGATAAAACTGGCTCGATCGCTGGCTAAAAACAGAATTGCTTCAGCTATTTCTTCAGGCTGCCCAATCCTTCCAACCAGCGCTGTATTTACCTGTTTCCGGACTTTCTCGTCCCAATTTTTACTAATTGGCGTATTTGTATAGCCAGGTGAAACGGCGTTGACATAAATATCGGGAGCAAATTCTTTTGCCAATACAGCAGTAAGATTTACAATCGCCGCCTTCGAAGCAGAATAAACTGGCTTACCCGAAGTTCCTATGTAGGCTCTGATTGAGGCGACGTTGACAATCCTGCCACTTTTGACTTTTTGCATTTCTGGAATCACTGATTGGCAAAAATGGACAGTTCCTAAAACGTTAACTTTAAAAACGTCCAGCCAAACCTCGTCGGTTGATTCCATAAAACTAGGTCTCGGTGCAATTCCAGCGCAGTTCACCAGCGCATCGATCCTGGAAATCTTCTGGAGGATCCCGGCAACCGCCTTATCAACGGCGGCCTTGTCTGCCACATCGCAAAAAATATATTCGCAACCAAGCTCTAAAGCCAAGGCCCTAAGCTTGTCATCATCTGTCCTGCCATGCAAAATTACGCTTGCGCCATATTGTTTGGCCAGTTTGGCTGTGGCCGCGCCAATGCCGGAGGAAGAACCGGTAATCAAAATCGTTTTGCCTTTGAGCATAAAATATATATTTTAATAATGATTAAAATCAGTATTATTTCCTGGAGCGGGTAAGGAGAATCGAACTCCTATCTCAGCCTTGGGAAGGCCACGTTCTACCACTGAACCATACCCGCCAGTTCTGTCATTGCGAGGAGGCCGATTTTACGACTAAGCGCTCGTTTGGCGGCCGACGAAGCAATCTTTTTTCGATGAGATTGCCGCGCGACTGCCGATACATAATTCTAAATGCTAAAGCAGTCGCTCGCAAAGACAGTATACTATTTTATCCGCCAAACGGAAAAATCCTTAAGCTGTGGGTTCAGCCAATTATCATAGCCGCTGGTTTGCACCAGAATTTGCTTGATGTGATACACGGTTTGGCCCTCTCTCTGCGCCGTTTCAACGGGATAGAGAATGTGATAACCCCAGCGGCTGACCACAATTTGATCCGCAACCCGGCCAATCGCCAGCCCGCGAATTTTTTCGGCCAATTCCGGAATCAGCTGATCCAAAGAAACGAAGCCTAGGTCCCCGCCGAGCTGGCCAGTCACCTTGTCATCGCTCTTTTCGGCCGCAATGGCATCAAAATTTTCGCTTGCTTTGACTTCCGATAAAATGTTAATTGCCCGGTTATAATCGTCAAAATTCGTGCCGTAGTTGTGGTCGGAATTATACTTGACCCGAAGCTTGGCGTCATAAATGCGGGGCAGCGCCACGAATCGTTCAAAATTCTCCGACTCGCTGCCAAAATGGCTCTGGAGCAAATCGGTATATTTTTGTTCCTGGCCGAATTTGAGAAAGCGCAGTTCGGCGTCCACGTCCTGCCGACTCAATCCCAAGCCCAAATTCCAAACCAGTTGTTTTTCTTCCTCGGTTTTTATTTGTTGATCGAGCAGCGCCTCGCGGTTGAAATTTTGGTCAAATTTGGCGGCCACCGTCTGAGCGTCAGCCCAAGCTTTCAGCGTAATGAACCGGCCCTTGATCATGACGGCCGGGTAAATCCGCTGCAACAGGGGCCAGTTGGTCGTGTAAGCCAAAACCGTGACAATCGCAAACAACAGCACGATCGCCGCGCCGGCATGCCAATGGGTGAATTTTTTGCTAATCCCGTTAGAAATTTGACGTTGCATGATTTAAGAAAAAAATAATATTTGTTGCTTTGAATATAAAAAATCTAATAAATTAAACAATAACTATTTCTAACGGGATTAATTCGCATGAAAAAAATAATTAAACCAGGCTTTTAGATTCGACGCTTTTGTCTGCTGGGCTGCGGCATCGGCCGCGCTTTCGCCATTGCTGTCCGGCAAGGCGATGACGTATTCCCCTTCTTTTTTTAGGTTCAATTTTTCCCGGGCCTGTTTTTCCTGATACTGGGGGGTATTGTAATACTTGATCAGCGAACTCAACTGCTCGTTGTCTTGCTGGATCTTGTCTGCCTGCTCCTGCAATTTGGCGATTTCCTTATCGATGGTTCGTTTCTGGAAATAAACTTTGCCAAAACCAACCAGCGCCAGCACGAAAACCGGCAGGAGAATCCAGGTGGCAAATTTACTTTTAATAAAACCCTGAAAATTCATTATTGGCTGGAAATAATTAAGGGCAGCAAGGTGAATAATAACATACCGGCGATCATAATGACCGCAAAGACTATGAAAAATTTTCGAAGCCGTTCTCGGTTTCTCATAATTATGTATGAAACAAGGTTAAGCATTCATCTCTCATATAGTCTTCAATCAATTCGATTTTGGGATCGCCTTTTTCCAAAACTTCGCGGCAGGTAATGGCAATAACCCGCCACTTCCATTCATCATTGCCGTTTTTGAGATGATAATCGGACATATCCAGCATCCTCGCGCCAAAGACAATGCCTTTCAGTTTGGCCCACACGGCGGCCGAAGCGCACATTGGGCATGGTTCGTGCGTGGTATATAGAATACAGCCTTCCAAATATCTGGTTTTTAAAGCCCTCGAAGCTTCGCGTATGGCCCTGACTTCCGCGTGCGCCGTTGCATCCTGATCGAGCTTGGACCGGTTAGTCACCCGAACCAGGATTTCGTTGCCCTTCGCGATAACCGCGCCAATGGCATAATCTCCCTGCATGCGGGAATTGTTCGCTTCTTCGATGGCGGCCAGCATAAATTTTTTATCGACCTGCATATTTATTTCTTTAAGATGGCCAGGAAGGCTTCCTGCGGGATATCGACGGAACCGATTCGCTTTAATCGTTTTTTTCCTTTCTTTTGCTTTTCCAACAGTTTCATTTTACGCGTTACGTCGCCGCCATACAACCCCTTGGTCACGTCTTTGCGGACGGCGGAAATCGTCTCCCGCGCCACGATCTTGCCGCCAATGGCGGCCTGAATGGCGATTTCAAACTGCTGCCGCGGAATCAAGGTCTTGAGCTTTTCTACCAAGGAGCGCCCTTCCGCATCCGCAATGTCGCGATGAACGATCATGGACAGTGCTTCCACTTTTTCGCCGGCAACCAGAATGTCGAGCTTGGCCAGATCCCCAACCCGGAAATCCCGCAGTTCATAATTGAGCGAGGCGTAGCCGGAGGAAATGCTCTTTAACTTATCGTAAAAATCAATAATGATATTGGCCAGCGGCATTTCGGCCGTGATCAGGACGCGGTCGTTGCTTAAGTAATCCATGTTCTTATAGATCCCGCGCCGGCCAGTAATCAATTCCAGAATGCCGCCAATGTATGTCTGGGGCGCGAGAATTTCCACATCCACCCACGGCTCTTCGATACTTTCGAATAAAGTGGGGTCAGGCAGTTCCGCCGGAGTGTGAATGATTTTGGCCTCGCCATTTTTTCCGCCGGAGGCGGATCCGCCTTTGGCGGACATATTGATTTTATATTCCACGGACGGCGCGGTCAGGACCAAGTCCAGATTATATTCGCGTGTCAGCCGCTCTTGGACAATATCCATATGCAGCAAACCCAAAAAACCGGTCCGAAACCCGAAGCCTAAAGCCGGAATGCTTTCCGGCTCGAATTCCAGGGCCGCATCGTTGAGCTTGAGTTTATCGATCGCATCCCGCAACAGCGGGTAATCATCGCCCGAGGTTGGAAAGATCGAAGCATAGACCATGGGTTTGACCTGCTTGTAGCCGGGCAAAGAGATTGCTTGTGCCGAAGCTAGTGTAACCGTGTCTCCTACGCGGACTAAACGGACATTACGCAGACTGGTCTGAATATAACCAATCTCTCCCGTATTAATCGTATCACTCGGAGTCAACTGAGGGTGGAAATATCCGACTTCGGAGGCCTCGGCCAATGTATTAGTTCCAATCATTTTGATTTTTTCAGCTTTTTTTATTTGACCATCGACGACTCGAACAAAAGCAATGACTCCGCGGTGCTTATCATAACTGGAGTCAAAAACCAACGCCCTTAAAAAGCTATTTGTATTTCCATTGGGCGGCGGAATTTTCTCGACAACTGCATCAAGAATCTCTAAAACACCTTGCCCTGTTTTTCCGGAGGCTATTAAAATGTCTTCTTTCGCAAAACCGAAAACTTTCATTATTTCTTCAGAAGTCTTATCGATATCCGCGTTTGGCAAATCTACCTTATTAACAACAGGAATAATTTTTAGATTGTTTTGCTTCGCCAAATGAACATTCGCAAGGGTTTGCGCTTCTATTCCTTGCGTTGCGTCAACTAACAATATAGCTCCTTCGCAAGCTGCTAAAGACCTGCTAACCTCGTAAGTAAAGTCCACGTGGCCTGGTGTATCTATAAGATTGAGGACAAATTCGCTAGTTCGAGCTTCATCATAAATGATTCTTTTAATATCAGCTCCGATTGGCGAAAAATTTACCAGTAATGCTAACTTATGGTTTGTCCCCCGCAAATAATGCCAAACTTGTTTTTCTTCTCGTTTACCGAGAAACGGCAAGGCTTTTAGTTCTATGATAATTTTATTATCTACCAAAAAATCCGGCTTATAAATACCAACTTTTTGCCCCTTATAACTGACGTCTAAATTTTTTTCTTTTTCATAAGGGATTCCTTGGTTTTTAAACTCAATCTCAAGGGCTTTTTGATAAACATTTTCCTTATGCCCGCTCCCGAGCTGTTTTCTTACCTCAAAAATAGCTCCTCTAACCTTGTAACTTAAATCCTCGTAAAGCAAACTATTGTCCGCACCCGTCCGCGCATAGTCCGCACGAGTCTTATAAAGCATTCTGACAGGTTGAAGCTTGATCGTAATGCCTCGCTCCCGCTCCAAGTCCATGGTGTCGAGCAGTTGATCTTTCATCTGACGCTTCTCGACCGTGTTGGTCATTTCCAAAAGCCGGTCCGCCAAGGTGGACTTGCCGTGATCAATATGAGCGATGATGCAGAAGTTTCTGATTTTATCTTGCATAAAAATTTACCGCCTGGGCCATTTTGCCCAAAACACTTCTCAGTAGTTTAACCAAATCGTGGGTTTCCGACAAACCCAGCAGCCAGCCGATAAATAAATAACACACAATCCCCGCCGCGCCGGAAGAAACTCCTTGAATCAGCACTCCCCAATAAGTGCGCATGTTGACCCAATCAGCGACCACGTAGAGCGAAACATACGCGGCGATGCCGCCCAGAAGCGAAGCAATAATGATTTTCAGAACATTGACGGTCAGGTATTCGTCGTGAAGATTTCCAAGGCGCCGGTGCAGATCCATAACAAGGAGCGCCAGATGAATCACGCTGGTCATGGAATACGCCAACGCCATGCCGGCAATTCCCAAATGCCTGGTTAAATAATAAGTTGTTCCGATATTGAACAGAATAACAACAAATCCGATAATGACCGGGGTGACGGTATTGTGCATGGCATAAAAAGCCCGAGAAAACAGCGGGATCAAAGCCTGGGCAAACAATGAAACGGCGAATAGCCCGAGCGCCTCGGCCACAATCTTGGTATCGGCGAAAGTGAAATGCGTGTTCTGGCCAAATCCCAAAACCAAGCGGACAATTTGCGCCCGCAGCACGAGGGTTAAAATCGACAAGGGAATGATGAAGAATAAAATCTGCACCGAAGTTTTGGCCAGAACGTCTTTGAAGCCCCGGTTCTCTTCTTTGTTAAACAGGTCGGAGAGGAGCGGAAAAACCGCGACCGCGAATGAAACCGCAAATATGCCCAGAAACACCGACTGCAAATTATTGGCATAGTAAAACGCCGCCAGAGCCCCGGCGCCGAGAAACGAACCAAAGATTGTAACAATCAGAGAAGTGACTTGTTCCGTGCCCATGGAAAAAATTCGAGGCCAATACAGCGTCCAAAATTTGCGAAACCCGGCGCTATCGACAATTCCCCAGGTGTAATGAAAACCAATCCGGAAAATTTGCGGCACCTGAACCCCAAAATGCAAAATCGCGCCCAGCAAAACGCCCAAAGCCAGGCCCAACGGCCCCCAACGCGGATACAGCCAAATCGCGCCGACAATGATCGAGAGATTGTAGACGATTGGGGCGCTAGCGACCAGCGCGAACCGTTTGTGCGTGTTCAGAATGCTGGAAACGATGGAGGAGAGCGTGAGAAACAACGGCGAAAGTAAAAAAATTCTTGTAAACAGCCGGGTCAGATCGAATGATTCCCCGGAAAATCCCGGCGCGATCGCATGCGTGAGCGGATTGATAAAAATAAACGCCAAAGCGGTTAAACCCAGCATCATCAGTAACGTGGCGTTGATAATGCTGGATGCGAGTTTGTTGGCCTGCTCACGATCCTTAAACAGATACTCAGAAAACACCGGAATGAACGCCACAGAGAAGGTGCCGAGAATCAGAAGATTATAAATAAAATCAGGCAGCCGAAAAGCGGCAAAATAAGCATCCATAAGCCGGCTGGTGCCGAACTGGTGCGAAAAAACCGCATCCCGGACCAGCCCGAGAATTTTCGCCAGCAGTGAAAACACCGCAATGATTACGGTAGCTTGGGCAATTTTATTTTCATGCAGATGCTTGAGAGTCATCCCGTTAGAAATTTACGTAGATAATTTTATGATAATTAATAGATTTAAATGCATTAAATTAATAATATTTCTAACGGGATCTATTATTTGATCACCATTCCCCAAAAATCATCGGAAGCGGAAGCCGACTTGAACAACACGCCGTTGATGAATTTGACAGAATCGTCACTGATCCATTCAATTGTTTTGGATGAGGCGTTGACGGTTTGTGAAAAATCAAAGGGTTTGGAACCGCCCTGTTTCTGCAGCAGCAAGCTGTAAACCCGGTTAACCTTGAATGGCAAAATATAAACTAGGGTGATGCTTCGCCGCTCCCCCGCTTTCGTCTCTAACCAGCCGGAAAATTCCGTTTTGCCGCTTTCGGAACGGACAAACACGTCAGAGTTCATTTTACCCTGATCCCAGGCGGCCAGATCCGGATCGGTTTTCATTCCCTCGCTTTCGGAACGATAAAAATCATAAGGGTCGAACCCTTGGGCGGATACCAATTGGCTGCCCGAAGGCACCAGCACTCGCAAAAAATCTTTATTGTTTTCGAGGGCCCGGTTATCGCGATCAATTGTCAGAGTGTTAAGCACCGAGCCGTCGGATAAAATTTTCGAAGCCAGGTTAGCCGATTGGCTAACGCTTAAATCCGTTTTGGTTCCACCGAGGTTGGAATTGACAATCGCCAGATAATCGAACTCCGTCTGTGAAATTTTTCCGGCAAACCCCAAACTTTCAATGCGATTCTGCAAAGGAGCCGTTTTGCTGTAAAGCAAAATCTGCTTTTGGTTGAGATTATTTTGGAGCGTCTGAAACAGATCAAGCCACTGGGCCTGTCCCAAATTCGACAGGCGGTTTAAAAACACCGGAGCAAAATCAGCCAGAAATTTCTTGGGTTGATTAAGCGCTCTGTCATAATCGACCGAGGTTTGAAACTGCACCGTTTGCTGGAAATTTTCTCGCGTCAGTGTGACATTGTATTGGCTCATCTCGATCGGGCCAGTCAGGCCAAGCAGCTGCTCAAACGTCTGGGGAGTTGCCGCGATTAAGCCATCGGCCGTTTCGCCACCGAGTTCAAATAAATGCAAAAGCTTAGAGGCGCTGGTGGGAAAATCGGCAAACCAATTGGCGTCGCGCATGCCCCAATTCTTAATGGCCGGCTGGAAAGGTCCCGGCGCCGCAATTCTTTCAATAATCTGGCCATCCAAATCATAAACGCTGGAAATTTTAAAGCTGTTAATTTTACCGCTCGTGATTTTAAGCACGCCGTAGGTACCGATAAAGCCGCCGGTCGCACGCGCCTCGTCATAATTTTGAAACACGACCAAATAAGTATGCGGGCCGGCAGCGCAGAACCCGAGGTATAAATCCTCGAGGCCGATCAATTGGCCCAGAAGGGACGATAATTGCTTGACCTGCTGCTTGCCGGCCTTCAGCGTGTCCTGATAATCAGCCGGAACGGCGTCCACGGAATTAAACTGCACGGAAGCCCGGTCGACCAATTTTTTGGCTTGGCTTAGGAGTTCCCGGTTGGCCGAAATTTTTTCCATCATTCCTTCGGTCGCGGCTCCCTCGCTGCTAATTTTAAACTCTTCAAACAAAGCCAGCGCCTGGCTTAATTTGTCCCCGGCCTGGGCCAAATTCGACGCCCCGGACAACAAATGATCGGCGCTCTGGGCCCGCGGAGCCAGAAACCTAAGCAAGGCAAAACCGCTTAATTTTTCCTGGGCCAACCGGATGTTGTTTTGGGCGGAAACAAACAACCCCTTGGCCGAATGAAAATTTTGATTCAGCAGGTTGTCGCCCGCGTCTGAGAGTTGCGAATAAGCCGAGGTGGCAGCGCCCAAAATTTCGGTCGAGGCGTTATTCGCCGCCGACAGATATGACAAACTTTGCAAAACCAGCACCAGTCCGATGCCGGCCAGGGCAAATGACGCTATGCTCCAGATGTTAAGTTCTCTGGTTTTGCGTTTTTTAGAAATACCGGCGATCCGGAACAAGCCCGAATAGACCGGGCTGCTGTGCCCGGATTTCCGGCTGAATTCCGTAAAGTCGAATTTGTTGTGTCGTATAGCCATTAAATTTCTGACGATCGTGAAATATTAAGAAGGATACCGGTCGCCGCCAGGCTGATTACCAACGAGGTGGAGCCATAGGAAATAAAACTTAAAGGAACGCCGGTCAGCGGGATTATGCCGGTGATCCCGCCAATATTGATAAATGCCTGCACGATCAGCCAACCCGTGATTCCGCCGGCAACCAGTTTGCCAAAAGTGTCAGGCGTAGCACGCGCGATTTTAAATCCTCGAAACGCAAATGCCAGAAACAAACCGAGCACCAATAAAACCCGGATGAATCCCAGTTCTTCGGACATAATGGCGAAGACTGAATCCCCCATGGGCTCGGGCAGATAACTGTATTTCTGGCGGGACTGGCCAAAGCCCAATCCCCAAAATCCCCCGGAGCCGATGGCAATCAGAGCCTGGTTGATTTGATAAGAGATTCCCTGGGCATCCACGGTCGGATCCATAAATGCCAGGAACCGCGCGGCGCGGTAAGGGGCAGCTTTAACTAGGATCCAAAAAACCAAAATCGCAAAGGCGGCAGTCGCGGCCAGATATCGCTTCTTGACCCCACCCATAAAGAACATAATCACCGCAATGCCGGCCAGAATCAGCATGGTGCCGATATCCGGCTCCAATACAATGAGACCGGCTATTAATCCAACGATGGCCAGGATCGGCAAGTATCCGGAATATAAATCATGGGCCTGCTGCGAGCGTTTGTCATACCAGCTGGCCAGATATAAAATTACGGCGAGTTTGATAAATTCCGCCGGCTGAAACAAAAACGCTCCAAAATTAATCCAGCGGCGGGCATTGCCGACTTTAAATCCGATGCCCGGAATCAGCACCGCGATCAGGGCCACGATTCCGATCAGGACGAAAAGCGGCGTCCACTTCTGCCATTTATGATAATCAATCCGGGAGCAAAAATACATAAGGATTAATCCAGGCACCGCGCCAAAAAACAACTGACGGATAAAATAATAATAATTGTTGCCATATCGCTGGTAGGAGGCAACCGAGGAGGCTGAAAAAACCACAACCAAACCGATAGCCACGAGAGCCAACGTGGTCCAAAGCAAGGGACGGTCAACTTTAGGCAGAACTTTTTTTGGCTTCATTGGAGTTTGTTAACTTCCGTGGCAAACTGTTCGGCCCGATCAGACTCATTTTTAAACATATCAAAACTGGAAGTGCCGGGCGAAAACAATACGGTGTCGCC
>MFEY01000003.1:0-20478 GCA_001780035.1 Candidatus Doudnabacteria bacterium RIFCSPHIGHO2_12_FULL_48_16 | reverse complement strand
CGACTGAATTGGCCTGAGCTAAAATTTGCGGCATGCTTTTGGCTCCGGTCAATATGCGGCCAGCAAATCCTTCGATTGCCTTTAAAATTTTATCTGTCATTTGTCCGATTATAACCACGGCTTTAACCTGCTTCTTCTCTAGGATTTTTTTGCCAACGGCCGTAAAATCAAGGCCCTTGTCAAATCCGCCGATAATCAAGACTACCGGCGACTCGACCGCTTCAATCGCGGCGATCACCGGATCGATATTCGTGCTAAATCCGTCGTCAATGTAAGTTACGCCTCGAACCGTTCGCAAAACGTTAAGCCGATGGGGCAAGGGTTCAAATTCGACCACCGCCTGTAAAATCTTGTCTAGCGCAACCCCTGCAAGTTCGCCGACTTTTGCCGCGGCGGCGATATTGTCCCGGTTGTGTTTGCCCAAAAGCTTAGTTTGAAAGCCTGCCACCGCAGCCGGATCCAAAAAAATTTTCCGGCCCAGGCCAAGTTTTTGGAAAGATTTAGGCAAACCGGAATGTAGCACCGCCAAATCGCTCGGGCCCTGATAAGACAAAATATTTGCCTTGGAGTTGACGTATTCACTCATCGACTTATGGTGATTCAAATGATCAGGTGTAATGTTCAAAACGACGGCGATATGTGGGCTGCGCTCCAGATCCTGCAGCTGAAAACTGGAAAGCTCGAGCACCGTCCAGTCCGATGGCTTGATCCGATCCAGAAATTCAAACGGGTCGCGGCCGATGTTGCCGCCGAGCCAGACGGTTTTACCGGCGGCAGCTAAAATTCTGGCGATCAGGCTGGCAGTGGTGCCCTTGCCCTTAGTGCCGGTCACGCCAATGATCGGCGACGGGCAAAGTTCAAAAAACAACTTGGTCTGGCTGGAAATCTCAACTCCTTTTGATTTGGCCTTTGCGATCGCGGCCGACCGATAAGGCAATCCCGGGGTGCGGAAAACCACGTCGTATGAATCAAGTTTGCCAATTAGCTCATCCGCCGTTTGCCATTCCAAAACATCAAATTCAACCGCGTTTTTTTTAAAATATTCCGCCAGCGCCCGGTTGTTGGTGCCGAGGCCCAGCATGGCAATTTTTTTTTGGCCCAACTGGCCAATCATCTCTTTACAACCATTCCGTTAAGGCCCGTTACCTCTCCGTTTTTAAAACTGACCTTGCCGTTGGTTATTACCCATTCAATCCCCTCGGATAAAAGATCCGGGTTGGTGTAATCAGCCCGGTCACCGATCGTATTCGGGTCAAAGATTACGACATCGGCTGCGGAATTTTTGGCCAGATTGCCGCGATCGGCCAGTCCGAGCAGGTTCGCCGGCTCACCGGTGATTTTTTTGATCGCGTATTCCCAGTTCATCAACTTGTTCTGGTTGACCAGTTTTAGAAACCGCGGCATGGTTCCGAAACAGCGCGGGTGAACCAAGTTTCGTTGCTTGGTATCGTAACCGGCGCCATCGGTGGCGATCATGGACAACGGCGATGCGCACAAAATCTCGACCTGTTCCTGCGACAAGTTATGATCAAACACAATCGCCTGGGTGGAAATCGATAAAACGTTCAGGATGGCTTCCGCGGCGCTGACGCTCTGGTTGGCAGCGATCTCGGCAATGGTTTTACCGATCAAGGATTCGCCGGCCGAGGAAGCGATGATAATTTTGGAAAAATTAAAATTCGCGCCCCGCAGATAATCTAAAATTTTGCGCCGTTGGTTTGGATCGGCAATGTTTTTAAGCAGGCCGTCGCGGCCGCCTTCGTATGCCCATTTCGGCAAATATGTATAAAGCACGGACCAGGAAGTATCGTAAGGGTAAACATCAAAAGAAATTTTAACTCCCTGATGATAAGCGGTTTCGAGCTTGTTTATGAGCAGGTCAAACAAATGCCAGTTGGCCGCATCCCGGATTTTCAGATGCGAAATTTTTACCGCGACCCCGGCCATTTTCGCCAGAGCAATCACTTCATCAACGCTTTCGAGGATTCCCGCCGATTCGGAGCGCAAATGCACGCTGAGATATTTGTTTTGAGCTTTCAAGAGCGCGGTCAAAACTTCCAGTTCCTTGGCGCTGGAATTGACCTCATGCGAATAAACCAGACCGAATGACAGGCCCAACGCACCCTGCTCCAGCGAGTTCGCCGTCAATTTTTCCAAAGCCTTCAGCTCATCATCCGTCACTTGCCGGATATCGTCGCCCAAAATCCCGCGCCTGATCGTCGCGTGCCCAACCAAACTTCCGACATTCACCCCCAGCTGCTGGTTGGACAAAACGTTGAGGAATTCACCAAATGTAGTCCAGTTGATATTGATACCGGAAAGATCGTGCCACTTCTGGATGGTTTTGATCGACTCAGCGGAAACCAAGGGCGCGAGCGATGAGCCGCAATTCCCAAGCACGGCTGTGGTAATGCCCTGCGAGAGCATACTCGATTGGCCGGGCTGGTCAAAAATCGTCCAATAAGAGTCCGAATGGCTTTGAATGTCAATAAATCCCGGTGCCACATATTTGCGGGAAGCGTCGATAACCACGACGGCCGAACTCTTGATATTCGGGGCGAGTTCAACCAGCCGGCCTTTTTCAATAGCCACATCCAATTTTTTGGCCGGCGAGCCGGTTCCGTCAATTACCGTTCCATTTTTGATCAGGATATCGAGCATTAACGTCCGATTAAATTAATAGCCACGCCAATGATTGCGCCAATCAGCGCGATCAGCCAAAACCGCATGGTGACTTTGGTTTCCGGCCAGCCTTTGGCCTCAAAATGATGATGAATCGGCGAAGACAGGAAAACCTTGCGGCCCAGCAGTTTTCGCGAGGTCAACTGGATGATGGAAGAGCCGGACTCGACCACCAAAATCAAGCCGATCAAAGGCAGGACGGCGACTGAGTTGGTCAAAAAGGCCATGACGGCCAAAACCGTGCCCAGCGACATTGATCCGGTATCGCCCATAAAAAACCGGGCCGGGTAAATGTTGAACCACAAAAAAGCCAGCAGCGCGCCGGCCAACACGGCGCTCAGGGAAGCGAGTTCGAACCGACCCTGTAAAAAGGCAATTAAGCCGTAAGAAAGAAACGCCACGGCCAAAACTCCGCCGGCCAGGCCGTCGAGGCCATCCGTTTGGTTGACGGAAAAACTGGTGGCAAACACGACGAATATAAATAACGGCACATACCACCAGCCAATCGTAAAATCTCCCAGGCCCGGAATATGCAAAATATCAAATTGCAGTTTGGCATAAAACCAATAGGCGCCCACAACTGCCACAAGCAGATAAAACAATACCCTGTAACGCATTCGCAAACCACCTCCCTTGCCGCCCCCCACGCCTTTCACTCCCAGATAATCATCCAACAAGCCCAACAGCGCGGTCGCAAACAGGGCCCCCAGCGGCAGCAAAGTTTGCTGGCGGGTCAAAAAATTCAGCTGATGAAAAAATTCCCAGTGTAACTGGCGGTCCAAAAACCAAAAAACGGCGGCCAGAATGATGGTTGTCCCCCAAATCAAAATTCCACCCATGGTCGGCGTGCCCTCTTTTTTACTGTGCAGTTTGGTAAAGGTCGGCGTGGTGCCGTCAGCCCGGATTTTCTTGCCGAATTTATTACGAAAAACAAAATCAGTGAACAGCGGGGTCAGGGCCATGGCCAACACAAACGAAATTGAGGCCAAGCTGGCAATTTTAATTAACGCTTGAGTTGTACTCATTTTGATTTGGTTTCTTAACCCTACTCGGCTGATTCATGCCCTAAATTATACCACAAAAGATCCAATTTACCAAATATATACAGTCTCAATCCAATCAAGTAATTTTTGGCTGTCCTGTTCCCGATTTTCGCTGCCTAAAATTATCGTCACCACCCGCCTCTGATTATGGTTGGCCATAATTATCAGGTTGCCCAGAGCCTTGGAAGTCCATCCGGTTTTGATCCCGACAACTTCCGGATTATTCAAAAGAAGCTGGTTGGTGGTCAATAACTGGTGAGTGTATTTGCCGTCCAGCGAAACAATTTCCATGCGAGCAGTCCTGACCAGTTGGGTCAGTTCCGGGTGTTTTACAAATTCTTTGACCACCAAAATCAAATCCTGCACTGTCGAATGGTTATCATCGGTATCCCAGCCGACCGGATTGCTGAAACGGGTTCCCCGCAACCCCAACTTTCGGGCTTGTTCATTCATCAATTCGACAAATTTAGCTTCATCGCCGGCGACATACTTGGATAAAATCAGCGCGGCGTTGTTGCTGGACGGAATTAGCATTGCCGAAAGCAAATCGGCAACTTTCAGTTCCTCCCCGGCCGTTAACCCAAGATTGATCCCGACGATTTTTGAATCAGGCAGGTCCACAACTACGGTATTTTGCAAATCAGTCTGTTCAACGACGACGAGCGCCGTCATGAGCTTGGTCAAGCTGGCGATTGACAATGCCTGATCCATGTTTTTGGAATACAAAATCGACCCCGATTCCAAATCATAAGCCAATGCCGCTTTGGCAGTCAGCGCGGGAGGGGTTAAATTCAAGACCAGTTCCGGCGCAGTGATCGCTTGCGGCGCTTTGGCGCGGCTGACCGCGACCCCGGATACCTGAGGCGGCCTGACCTGATCCTTGGCCGTATGTGGAAAAAACACAATTGCCAATCCGAACCCTAAAATCGTATAAATAATTTTGTTTAACAATTTATTTCTTGGTATAAGACTTGACTATATTTTAGCACAAACTTTATAATATCTAAGCAAACTAAAGCGACAGGAAGGAAAATCATGGAAATCAAACTAACCGATGCCAATTTTGACCAGGAAGTGCTTAAGTCGGATAAGCCATTTTTGGTGGACTTTTGGGCTGAATGGTGCGGACCGTGCAAACAAGTTTCTCCGGTGGTGAGCGAGCTGGCGGAAGAACTCAAAGACCACTTGCGGGTTGGCAAGCTCAACGTCGACGAAAATCCCCAAAGCAGCCAGATGTATCAGATTATGAGCATCCCGGCGCTTAAAATTTTCAAGGGCGGCAAAATTATCGGCGAAATTGTGGGCGCAGCTCCAAAATCCGTAATCGAAAGCAAAGTTAAATCAATCCTCGGAATTTAGGATTTTAATTTGCGTCAACGGAAGTCAAAATGATTTTACCGGCCGGCTTGGTCCAGTCGGTCCAGCGCCACCAGGCCGGCACGAACACAAACGGCACAAATTTCGGATCAGCGAATTTCGCTTTTTTGTTCGGGTATTTTTCCAAATAAATTTCCCGGAATGATTTTTGCTCTTCTTCGCCTTTCAATAACCGGACCTGTCCATCCAGTTGCAGCGTCCGGGCGCTGCTTTCGTCAAACCCGATAACCAAAGAGGCTCGCGTTAACTGTCGGCCGAACAACGGCTCGCATTTGCGGTAATCGCGGTTCGTTTCAAAGAAAAACATCAACGGCGTTTCGCTGTTGGCAATATGGACTGTCGCGGCGTGCGGCGAGCCGTCCATCATTTCGACGGCCAGCACGCCCACGCGCTGTTGCTTGATAAAATCAAGAATCTCCCGGTTCATAACCGTTTGGCTAAAACTATATTGTATTCAGCAATATTCATGGTCGGTCAGATTTCTCGGCGACAAAGCCGCCGATTGATTTATAAGTCGAGCTCCCAGACTGTGGTTGGGTGAGAATTGTAATCTCGATAACGCAACCAGTGAATTGTTATTTTAAACCATCTTGTATCTGGAAGTTTTTCCCATTTTTTTGCGTCTGGGTTTTTAGCAAAATAGACTTGCTTGTATTTATGAGCTTCATCTTCAGTTAATTCCTCAGCAATCCCTTCTAGTTGAATACTGATATTTTCGTGTCCACCTACCACAAATGCTACATTAGGATTAAATTTCAGATTATTATATTTACGGTAAGTTGTTGAAGTATCAAAAACTAATTCAAAATTATCCGTTTCACCAAATTCAATAATTGCAGCCTCGGGCTTGTTTTCAGGAGTCGTGGTTGCCAGTACTCCCATTAGTTGTTTCTTTATAAAATCTAAGGCAATTTGTCTTTTGTTCATATAAACGTTTGAAAAGTTTTTGGCTGAACAGTCCGGTTGCGGACTTGCCTTTAGGGGTATTATAAGGGATTTTGAGGCATCTTCACTGTCATGCTTTGACCGACCTCGGTCTTGGTCAAATATACATTAAAAACTATTTTGCTAATAGGACTAGAATTTCCTTTGTCGTTTTCACTGGATCATTGTGAGTATTATCTATCTTATATTCGTTCAATCGAGCTGGCCTTGATTTTAATTCCTTATTCCATTGAAGCGCAGCTTCAACATTTTTGAAACCGCTGTCACGTACTCCGAGAACACGCTTGGTTAATTCTTTATCGTCGTTGACAACTAAAGACGCGATGATATAACTTTTTTCCTTGAAGGCTCCTGTTAGAATTGGAACTCTCTCTTCTTCCAAATCGGTGACAATGATGTTTTTATAGCCGTGCCGCCAGTAATTTTTGATAATAAAAATCAGGTTTTCCCAAGCCATATCTTCTTCCTCGGGGCTGGCATTCGACCAGAGGTTATTTAAATGTCCTTGGCGTAGCCAACCAAAATCGATGAGGGGGTAACCTTCGCTTTCTCGCAAAAGTTCCCCGATAGTTGACTTGCCGCTTCCCGGTGCTCCAGCGAGGATAATTAAGTCTTTCATAAAAGGATTATAACTGATTCAAAAACGTACTGTTTAATTTGATCCACTTTAGGTCGCCCACTATAAATTGAATTAATTATTGTGGCGGAAAAGGCTTTCGAGCAGTTGGCTGGGGAGGTAGGGATCGAACCTACGAATGGGGGCTTCAAAGGCCCCTGCCTTACCACTTGGCTACTCCCCACCCAACTGCCTAAAAAATTATTTTTTAATAAACTGATCTAAGTAAGCGCGGCCCCTGCCTTACCACTTGCCTGCCCGCCTCTGGCGGAGCTACTCTCTAAAGGCATAAAGCCTGTTAAATATATCATTTTGCGGCGGTTTTTTCAATATCGCTCGTCTGAACATTAACGTCAGCAATGCTAAATCGTTTAAACCATTGACAACCTCAACAAAATGAGGTATAATTTAGTGTTCCGTCCTCGTCCTTTTGGGTCGTGGATTGAGGACTCGTACACCTAAGTTTACTCAGGAGGACTTCAATGCGTATTATCAAGACGCTGGCTTTCATCGTGATGGTCGCCACGTTGGCGACCAAGGCGGCTTCGGCGCAGAACATCAACATCGCGCCGGACAACCGCTATAATGGTTACCCGACGTCGCTCATCGGCTGGCCGGACGCGCTCCCGAACCTCGCGACGTGTATCGCGCAGGAATACTACGAGCCGACGGACCAGCATCTCATGCAATACACCACGCGGGTGAAGATCGCCGGTTATCGGATTCTCGAAACCGACGAGTGTCGATGGGGACGCACCTCCGGCGGCGACCGCTGGGTGCTTCGTCCCAAGGGCACCAAAATCGCCCTCGACGCGCTCGGCCGGGAACTGTTCGACATGGGTTCGCCCCACGGCAAGCCGTGCGGCAACCCGAGTCCCTACGGCATCTCGGTCAACGTCCCGGTTCTCGCCACCCCCGCCGCTCCGGCTCAGCGGCCGCCAGCCCCTGCGCCACCAACCGTGGCGGTGGCACCAGCACCGCGGCCCGCGACCATCCCGCGCTTCGAACTGCCCGCGGCACGCAAGCCGCGGCTCGGAATCACGCTCGGCCTCGGCTACGTCTTCGGGTCGGTGCGCAGCACTTACAACGAAGCCATCCCTGTCTCCGGCGACACGCCGCAAAAACACAACTTCGGCGCGTGGATGCCGGAAGTCCGTGTGGACCAGGGCGTGGACAATGGGTTGTTCTTCACAGCCGGCGGCAGCGTCCTTGGGTCAACCTCAACGATGCTGTTCCAGGACGCCACAGGCGCCTGGCTCGACAAGAACCGGACCAGCGACGACAGCCGCAACGAGGTCAAGAAGCTTAAGGCCGGCTACCAGCACACGATCGGCGACTACTTCAAGGTCGCAGGCTTCGGCGGCTGGCAGAAATTCGCCATCCACGAGAAGTATCTGGCCCAGGGTGCCGCGACAACGTCAGTGCGCTCTTACCAGGGACTGATCTTGGGCGGCGAGCTGGCCGGTTCCACGGACAGCCTTGACCACCGCGCCACGGTCACCCTGAGTGCCGAGTACGGCCCGCTCAAGCGCAAACACTTGACGCAGCAGGTCTACCAAGCCGCGTCTTTGCCCCGAGCGAGCGACCCGGATGCAAGCGGCCACTCGCTCGGGTTCCGGCTCGGCGGCGAGGTCCAGATCTACAAGTCGATCGGTGCCACGGCGTCGTTCAACTACCAGGGCTTCGACTCGACCCGCACCAACACTTTCGTCGCCGACGAACATGTCGGCGTGAAGTCTGTGATGCTCAGCGTCGTCTACAAATGGACCCGCTAGGGTCCATGCGCAACGAAAAACAAAGGCGGGCACCGCCGTAGGGTTAAACCTACGGAAGTGTTCGCCTCTTCTCTTTGCTCACTTTTGGCGGATCCGAGCGCCTATTCCACTTCTCCGCCCATTATTTTCAACGCCGCTTCCATGGCGTTATTTTTATTTTCTCCGTTTTCTTTGGCCAGCATCGGTTTGACCATGAGTTTGATCCCTGTCACTTCTTCAATCACCTGATCCACGATAATCCGATTTTTGCGCGCCTCAATCGCGTCCTTGTGAAACTTATAGGGAAAATTCAAAATTAATTCGCGGCCTTCGATCGCCACCGGGACGGCCAGTTTCAAACTGGAAATCAGCGAGTGGTTGTAATCTTTGATTTTATCGAGAATTTGAGGCCAGTGAGACACAATTTGCGCGAGCTGATCTTTATCGTCTTTGCGAGTCCCAACTTGTTGGGACGAAGCAATCTCTTCCTTAGATTGAGATTGCTTAGCGACCGACAAATTTAAACCTTGATTATTTCGGTCACTCGCAAAGACCGAACTTTCCACGGCTGCCACTTCGAGGGGCAAAGACTGGATGGTCGCCCATTTCATTTCGCTTTCGGCTTTTTGAAAAATCCCGATGGTCTTCATCAATGCCGGCAGCTCGAATTGGCCGGCTTGATCCTTCAGCCGGTTCAACACTTCGGGAGAAAATCCGAATTCCGCCCGGGCGCCGACTTTAACCAGCAAAAGCTTGCGTAGATATTCCAAAAAATCTTTTTCAAATTGATACAAGTCCTTGCCGCCATGGGCTAGGCTGGCAATTGAATCCAGAGCTTCCTTGCTCTGGCCGGCAATAATCAAATCCAAAAAATCTGCGGTCGTTTTGATGCCGGTCAGGCCCAAAACTTCTTCCACCAATTGCTCGGTGATTCTGCCTGAAGCAAAATTGATAACCTGGTCCAGGAGCGATAACCCGTCGCGAAAACTGCCATCGGCCGCCGCAGACAGCTCGAGGAGCGCCTCAGGGGTAATTTCCACGGCGTTATCGGCGCAAACAAATTGCAGCAATTTGGTTAGGTCGGCGATACTGACTTTTTTGAAATCAAATCGCTGCGTGCGCGACACGATCGTCGCCGGCACTTTGTTGATTTCCGTGGTCGCCAAGATAAAAATGGCATGTTTTGGCGGTTCCTCTAAAGTTTTAAGCAGGGCGTTAAATGCGCCTTTGGACAGCATGTGGACTTCATCCACGATAATCACTTTGTATACGGCCTTAGACGGGGCAAATTGCAAGTGTTCGATCAGTTCCCGAATGTTGTCGACGCCAGTGTGCGAAGCCGCGTCGATTTCGAGCAAATCCAAACTCGTGCCGTTTAGAAACGGTTCGCAGACTTCACATGTATTGCACGGTTCGGCGCCGGTTTTTTTCGGACAATTGACCGCCCGGGCGAAAATGCGGGCCAGAGTGGTTTTGCCCACGCCGCGCGGCCCGATAAACAAATAAGCGTGGCCGACCCGATTGTTGAGCACGGCATTGGCCAGAGTGGTTTTGATGTGTTCTTGGCCCACGACTTCGGCGAAATTTTTGGGCCGGTATTTACGGTAAAGCACTAAATTATTCATGATCAATTGGCAGGCATTAGTCGATGGTTAGCAGTTAATTCTATCACAAAAAACAAAAGGGCCAAAATGGTCCCCGCTAGCAACTATAAACCATGACTATTGGCTATTTCTTGAACACTACAAACTTATATCCGATAAAATTGACAGTAAAACTGAATGCGGAAGCCGCTATTTTCGCCAGCAACAGCCATTGCCGGTCGGTCAGGCCGGGCCAGGAAGGAATTTCGGTAGTCACCAGGCGCACCACCAGAGTGTTAACGGCAACCGCCAAAACAGCAACCAGCAAAAATAAAGCAAATTTGCGATGATGGTCAAACCGACTATGATCTGCGAATGACCAGCGCTTATTAAAATAATAACTGACGAAGGTGCCGCCGGTAAACGATAAGACGTTTAACGGAATAATTCCGTTGCCGGCCACAATTCCGGTGACCAAAGAGAGCAAAAACAAGCTGCTATAATCCACTCCGGCGCTGGTAAGATTTACCACAACCACCCGCCACAACTGGCCAAAAGTCTTCATGCTTTATATTTCCCCGAGTTCGGCTTCATCTGAGCCTTCGCGCCTCATGCCAGGCAGGGCTCCGTCCGCGGTTTGGTCTTTTTTGATTACGTTTTCCACCGCGCCCCAGGTTGCGTCCAGATCCTGCGGCAGCACGATAGTGACCTGATCGCCGGGCTCGGACTTGAAGTAAGTCAGGCTGGCGAGCAAGACTTTGTATGGCTTGCCTTCGGCGACCACGCGGTATTCACCCTTCTCATCCTGCACCAGCACACCCAGAACCTTCCGCCGCTCCACCGGCCCAATCTGCTTGTAGATAAATGAGCCGTCATCGGCAATGGTCAATTTGAGGACATCCCCCTCGACCAGCTTGCTCTTGGAGGCATAATTGGCCGGCACCGGGTATTGTTTGCCGTCCGGACCCATCATGTTTTGGCCGTCGAACACGCCCTCAATAACCTTGCCGCCGTCCGTGACATTAAGAATCTGGGCTTTTTTCATCAATTCCGAACTATCCCCAACCCGGCCGCCCATCATATCGCGCAAAAGCTGGCGCGCGGACTGAATGTTTTTTTCCGCCGACTCGATCATTTGCGCAATTAATGCAATATTTGAAAGGTTATCCATAAAAATGTAATTGTATTTCACCCCCGCACCAAGATAATCGGTGCTAGAGGTAATATATTTTAGTTAATTTTTATTTTTAGCGTCAATTCTATTTTAAAGCTTGATTTTGGTGTGGGGGTTTAGTTTCGGGAAGATTTTTTACGTGTGGGCATTATAACAGGATTATTTATCGTTGGCAAGAAGGTTTTTTACCCAGGCGGCGAAAACCTGCAAAGTGGAGATAAAACTTCCGCTTTGCGGCTCTTCCAAGATCTCGGCGCCCTGGAGGTAGTTTTGGTCAACCGCCTCCACCTTCACTTCAGGTTGGCGTTCAACTGTTTCTCGATTTGATATTTTTTCGGGATTTGTCGGGTCGGTCATGGCTTGGTTTGAATGAATTCTTCAAATTGTGGAAACTTCAGGTAAAGGTTGTCCACGCCGGCATTTTCCTTAACCGCTTCCTCCAACACGGCTAACGCCAATTTGACGTCGCGTGCCAGAAAACTGACCACGAATTCACGGACTTGATTTTCCATCAGCAACCGCTTATTGACATCGATGCGAAAAGAAATGCGCCCGTTGAGGTTGAACAGCTCTTGAAAGTCACTGGTTAACTCCTTGATCAAACCCAAAAATTGGGCCTCCGAGTCAATCAGGTTGATGTTTTGAATCACGCGCTCGGCGATTTCCGCCGCGCGCTTGAGGCTGATTTTGCGGGTGCGCAGCAACTCGGCCAAAAATAGGCAGATTTGCTTGGCATATTCCTCTTTTTTACTTGATTGATCCATCGATAGCAATTCTTACAATGTTCGTTCCGTGCTTACTGGTCCGGCAACAGCCGGGGTTCCCAGACGCGTCCGGTCCAAAATTTCAGCCTGGACTTCGCCTCGGGGCCGGCCGTGTTTGAGCCTCGAGAGGTTCTTGATGACCTTGGCTGATTCCAGGTCAGCGCCCGGTGGTTTGGGGTAGGTTTCCATGTTGAACGGCCGGGACGCGGTGCCGTTTATCATCAATTTAACATAAGCATTGAACCGGTCAATATTGATGACGTCAAATTCGTTAAATACAGGGGCAAATTCCTTGCTCATAATTTCCGCGTCCTCGACGCCGATCCGGAAGCAAATCATGCTGCCGGCGTTGCCAAACACGGCGTCTTTCATCCGGGAGTCCATGGCGCTTGATCCTTCTTTTTCGACGGTCAGCTGGGAAATGAACTGGTGAGCCATAATCAGGTTGAGCCGGTATTTGCGGGCTTCCGATAAAATGGTGGCAAAGCTGTCGGTGACAAAATTCTGGAATTCGTCGACATAGAGGTAAAAGTCCCGGCGCCGTTCTTCGGGAATGTCGGCCCGCGATAGGGCGGCCATTTGGAGCTTAGAGACAATAATCAAGCCGAGCAGTTTGGCATTGACCTCGCCGGTTTTGCCTTTCGACAGGTTGATTAGCAAAATCTTACCCTCATCCATGACTTTGCGGAAGTCAAAGGCGCTAGCGGGCTGGCCGATAATGTTACGCATCATTTCGTTTTCCACAAATCGGCCGACTTTGGAGATCAAATACCCCAGCATTTCGGATTTGTGAAAATCCGAGGTCTTGGCCATCTCCTTTTCCCAAAACGCCCGCACGATGGGATCTTTGACTTTGCCAACCTTGTATTTTTGAAACTCGGTATCGGTAAACATTCTCGGAATATCGGCAATTGTTCCCGGATACTGCTTGTCTTCCATCAGCGTTAGCATCACATTGCGCATATTGTGTTCAAACATCGGTCCAATCACTTCGGGCGGAAACAGTTTCATAAAAATCGCAATCATTTCCTGAACCGCAAAATCTTTCATTTCCTCGCCTTTGATTTCGAGCATATTCAGGCCCAGCGGCCGTTCAATGTCAAACGGCTCAAACAAAATTACGTCGTCCGCCCGTTCTTTGGGGACATATTGCAAGACATCCTCCACCATGTCGCCATGAGGGTCGACAATACAAATTCCTTCGCCGTTGCGGATATCCTGAATCGCCATATTCTTCATCAGCTCGGTTTTACCGGTGCCGGTCCGGCCGATAATATACATATGGCGCGTGCGGTCTTCGCGCAGAATGTTGATTTTCGTTTCCACTCCACGGTAAATGCTTTTCCCAAGCAGGGTCCCCTCCTGCGGCACGTTGATCGGCGGCGGCGCTTTTTTGGAATTCAGCCATTTGATATTCGGCGTCTCGATAAAGCGCGTGGGTAGATGCCAAAGGGAGGCCAGCTCTTCGGTATTGAGCACGGATTTGGTGTTGTGGAAAATGCGGAAAATATAATCGCTGATCACGCGCTGATGCTTGCGGCGGATAACCTTAAATCCGTTAAAGGGCGGCATGCTGTATTGCATAAATGACGCCAGGATGTTGCGAAGATTGGCCTCAGATGTAACCTGGTTGGCGGAGGAAGTCACGACCCGCAAGTTAAATTTGTAGCCGACTTTCGAGGTTTTTTCCTCAAATTTTTTGATCATCTCCTGTTGCATCGGGGTTAATTGCAGCGGCTTATTGTAGCCGGAGTGATCCATATAGCCGGCTTTGTCGTATTTCGACTGGCCGTTCTTGTTAGCGCCCAACAACTGGTCAAACCCGGCGCCAATCGCCCGGAACATCACGTTTAGGGCCTTTAGCATAGGGTGGGATGTGACTTGGTCGGGATTGCGCCCCTGCTGGATCTGGAGAGCGTAAGAACGGGCTTTGGCCTGCCAGTGGTTGTGCGCCGGGCTGATCAGAAGCTGGATGACTGCCCCCTCCCCTTCCGTCAATTTCGATAAGCTGTTGGTGATGGAGTTCATCGGATCAGTTTCCATGACCTTGAACGTGCGGATCGGGAAAGAATAATTTTTCTGCAAACCCAATTCCGCCGCCGCGACATACGAACGTGGAGCAAAAATATTATACGAGCGAACCAATTCCACCTGGGCCTTCGGATATTGGGCATGCAGCTGCTTTTCAATCAAGCTCAACAGACTGCGGGGACAGTTGATATAAAAAGATATTCGCTTATTGTAAGCAGCCAGCTCGAAGGTAATGTATTCGTTGATGCCCAAAAAATGTTTGAGGTCGCGGCCGTGCGTCGTGTCGCTGATCGTGGCAAAAAATTGCTCGGCGATGGCGATAATGTCTTTTTCTTCTTTTTGGGGCTCCTGTTCCTTGTCCGAATTTTCCTTCGGCATCGAGACCTCCAAAAACACGGAATCCAGCGCCCGCGGCGCCCAGGTTTTTTTGCGCAGCGAATCAACCAGCAAAAAATAAATCAACAGGCCGAGCAAAACCAAAATGGCTAATAAAATTAGCCAAAAAATAATTAACGAACTGTCGGTTAAATTCATGTGTATGTTTATTTCAGATTATCCTCTCCCCTTGCGGGAGAGGATGGCGCGAAGCGCCAGGTGAGGGGGTTACGTCGCTTTTTGGAATCGAGTTCTGGCCTCTTCGTCCAGCCTGGTTGCCTCATCAAATGGCAAGTTGCCTTTCCCAGCCTCAAGCATGGCTTTGTTCAAAATGCGCTTGGCATCTTCCGGGCCTTTGGCTCCCTCCAGCTCCTCAAAAAATTCCTTGCCGCGCTTGGACATTTCCGGCTCTAGGGCCGCGCGTTTCTGATTGAGCAGCTCCGCGGCAGGGGGGGTGGGGAATGTCAAAATATCAGCTGTCGGCTTCATTTGGCTGCCCGGGGCTTGCTCCAATTGAGCTGCAGCAAACTCGCTGGCAGAAGTCTGGGCCTGCTCGCGTTTTAGCCTCTGTTCAGCGGCTTCCGGGGTTTCCGGCTGAGGCTTGAATTCAATTGAAGTATCGGGTGTCGGTGCCATAATATGTTTAACCTTTAAACGAACAAATAATCATACACTATTCTAGGCTGGCGGTCAAGTCAGTGTTTCGCAACCCCGAACTTGCCTGCCCGTCCCTTTGGCGGGATTCGGGGTCTCTTATCTGAGATCCTGAATTAAATTCAGGATTGCGCCATAGTTGCTATTCCACCTTTGCGGTCAAGTCAGCGAATTCCTGCTTCATTTTATTAGTCTCTTCCACCATCATTTCCGGCAAGTTGGGCACCTTGGCGGCCAAAAATTCCTGCAAGGCGACTTGGTCGTTTTTATCAAGCAATTGGCCAAACTGCTGACGGGAGGATTCATCGAGGCTGTCAAGAGTTCGGAGCAGTAGCCGCTTCTGCACCAATTCTGAGGCTTTGTCCACAAACTGCGCCTTACGTTCATCCGGCAAGGAAGCGATGCCGAGAACATTGATGATATTTTGCTGGTCCAATGGAATTTTCACCCCGTTAGAAGTAGTTTTGCTATTTGGCATAATTTTTTAAATTAACTTTAATTATTTTTTTATTATATTATTTATTTTAGAACTTCTAACGGGGTTCATATGTTGATCGTTAATTTAATTTTATGTTTAAGAACGGGACCGTTCGGCCAAAAC
The DNA here is from genome assembly GCA_001780035.1 of Candidatus Doudnabacteria bacterium RIFCSPHIGHO2_12_FULL_48_16. Classification (GTDB taxonomy): domain Bacteria; phylum Patescibacteriota; class Doudnabacteria; order UBA920; family O2-02-FULL-48-8; genus WO2-49-40. Next base: position 4,879 of record MFEY01000003.1, on the reverse strand, counting down.
CACGAGCAGTTTTTTCATCGAGGTCTTGGGTTCAAACTCAGCTTCCGTCAGATTGACCAGCTTGTTGAGCTCCGTGGCCAGCTTGCCGAACGTTTTGGCGAACCGGTAATCGCCGGCATATCTGGCTTTAAACTCGCCCCAGTTCATTCTGTTCAGCGGCCCCAATTGCCGCTCCTTGATGCCCAAGGTTTCGGTCAGGAAGGATTTATATTTCGTCGCATTGTTGTCGAAGACCAGCTTCAAAGTTTCCTGGCTGTTGAGCTTCGGGTGAGTTTCAATATAATTCAGCCGGGCGTCGTGTCCGGGATCAATGGGAGCGTCTGTGGACGAGATACCCGCATGCTCAATTGGCGCCTCAACTTCAGCTGGTTGCATGGGGGGAATATCCACCGGCCGGCTCGGCAATTTATCCGCCAAATCCGGCGGGGCTTCGGTCAGCGTCTGGGCATGCTGAATCTCCTGCATGAACTTGAGTTTCTCGAGGCTAATTTCCGGCGTGCCGTCAGCTCCGATATGAACATCGGCGGCGAGAATCCGGCTTAGGTCATGGCTACTGCCGCTATCCAGATCAAATCCTTTCGCGGCGGCAAACTGCCGGACGAAGTGATCAATCAGCCCCTTATCGTTGCCTTTGTAATCCGGAAATTGCTCATGCAGTTTGACAATCATCTTGCCGTAAACTTCGGGGTTGGCGGCCTTAAGGTCAATCATGGCGCCTTCAATGCCACGCTTGCCCGCATGCAGAATCGCTTCATCCCCTTTGATATCCATGGTGGCCCCGGATCTGATATTGACCTGTTGTTCCGCGGCATTGGCTCCGCTTCCTGCAGCTTCAATGGTTTTGGCGCCGCCCGCTGTTGCGCTCTTTGCCGCTTCGACAGCGGCTTCAGAACTTGCCGGCGCTGGATGGTCAAAAGAGACTTTCGGCAGCTTTATGCCGGTTTGATCCGGATGTAGGAAATCAATTTTGAATTTCGGGGCAGACGGTCCTTGCTGAACAAACATCGAATCCTTAGGCAGGCTAATCCGGGCTTCGCCAACCGGCGCAGCTGGAGGCGCAGCCGGAGCCGGCGTAGAATCGGCCATCTCAGGCGCCCCAAAAGAAACTTTCGGCAGCTTTATGCCGGTTTGATCCGGATGTAGGAAATCAATTTTGAATTTCGGGGCAGACGGTCCTTCCTGAACAAACATCGAATCTTTGGGCAGAGTAAGCTTGAATTCCGACGCCACTTTTTCATTGGGCAGATTAACATCCGCGCGCGTACCGCTAATTGGCGGAGGCGGCAAATTTTCCGCTCCGGTATGAGCCGTAAATAATCCCTTCAGAACCTGGTAATCGCCGGATGAGAGCCAGCCGCCGCCAACCACTGCGCCTAGCAGAGCGGCATATTTGCTGCGCCGCTTGCTTTGGCCGACTCGTTTGGCAATTTGCGCTTCAGTCGCTTTGATATTTTGCTGCAAAAAATCAAGCCGCGCCGCCCCGGCCCCTTCGATATTCTGGTATTGAACTTGCAGTAATTCTTTGTAAGCTGGATCTTCGGCCGGATTTTGGCCGCGCATAAAAGATCGGGTTTCGTAGCGGGCGATAATATCCGCCAGTTGCTCGGGCATCAGGACTTTCCGGGGATTTGAAATATCCTGCATTTCTTTTTCCAAGGTTTTGCCGCGACCCCAGCTCGATCCCAATTTATACAAGTCGGAAAAACCCACGGCACCCGAGGCGCTGCCATAAGTCATCCGTTTTAAGGCCATGGCCGTGGCCACGCCGGCGCTGATGGCTTTGCCGCCCGTATACCACGCCACTCCGCCGTAAGCTAAAGAGCCGAGGGCGATCGCCGTGCGGACATTCAGGGTTTTGTAAATAAACTCCTCTTTGGGGCTGAACTGGCGGGAGTTGTCTCGGGCACGAAGCAGATTATAAACGCTCAGCTCTCCCAGAGCGGCGTATCCGCGCTTCATCCAACCCATGACATTCAATTTGTTTTCCGGATTCTTCAGGCCCATACTTTGGGCGTATTCGGCAAACCGCGCTTCCGCAGCCTTAATGCCTTCGTCGACAAATTTATCGCCGTGTTGCAGCATGTATTCGGCGCGGGCCCGTTCGTATCGCTCCTTGGCCTTCTGCGCTTGCTCGGCCGCCATGCCCTTCACTTCTTTGCGCTTGCCAAAGTGGCTCATCACGCCTTGGGCTTTTTCGTGCTCTTCCTTGGCTTTCTTGTATTCCGTTTCCGCCTCGCGAAACTCCTGTTCAATTTGATCCGGAGTTTTGGGCGCGGGCGCCGCTGCGCTGCCGGCCGCTTTTGCCGCTTCATATTGCTCGTCCAGTTCTTTTAGCCGATTTTCGATTCGATCAATAGTCTGTTTTCGCTCTGTTAGAGCCTGGGAACTGCCGATGACTGGACTTTTGAGCCCGATCAGCAACTGTTCTACCTTTGACTTATGATTGGGGTATTGATCAATCTCTGGAATCGTAAAAGCGGATTCCGCTTGGCTCAAAAATGAATTGAGCGCTTTCGTTTCAGAGGCGACGAAACCAACTTCCGCCTCAGTCATCAGATTTAAAATATCCTGCTCCAAGGCGTTTATTTGAGGTCCGGAGTGGTTCTTTAATTCTGTGAACAATGCTCTGGCATGATTAATGTTCGGATTATCCAATTGGTATGGACCGCCCGTTGCTAGATTACTTTTAACGAATTCCAAAATACGCTTGGCCCTGTCCAAAAATTCATGAAGCTCGCGTTCCTTTTTTTGCTCCGGGGTTTCCCTGCCAGTCCCGCCTGAGGCCTTAGCGGCTTCGAGTGTGATTTTTTTGACCCGATAATCAGCACCAAGCTGTATTAATTCTTTATTCAGGGCATCAAACGCATCACCATCAGCCGGATGGGCGGGAATCACCCAAGCGTTACTCAAAGCTTCCCGTTCCGTCAAACAGTCATTTAAAATTGCTGCGACCTGGTCAATTTTACTATCATCGGCCAAATCAGCCCGGGCTTGGGCAAGTAAGCTTCTAATTTTATCAAACCGGGGGGTAAGCGTTGGGTCGCGATCAGGGCTTTTTGGTCCAGAGTTAGGGCCAGCCGGGTTCATTTTGGCCAAGTGTTCGAGCCGGATGTTTTCCCTAATCTCTTCGATTTTCTTCCGCACATCCCCAAATTCGACCATAGCGGAAAATTTCCAAAGCTCGGTGCTCAAACTTTCTACTTCGGCCTCCGCAGCCAGGACTTCATCCGGCGTGCCTTTTTCAACGGCGCTGCGGTATTTTTCCAAAGCCTCGCCAACCGACATCTGGGCAAACTCAAATTCCCGCTGCCGGGTGGCGGCTTCGGCTGCAGCCGGGTTGCCCGCAGCTGCCGCGGCCGCGGCTTCCCGGGCTTGGCGGGCGATTTCTTGCGCCCGGGCACTGGCAGAACCAAAATCCGGCATATGATTATTCGAATTCTACGACCAACTGGTCGTCCTTAATTCTAAGGCTTTTAATTTTCTTTTTTCTGTCTTGTTCCAGGCGCTCTTTGACTTTCGCCAGCGGATCTTCCGGCATTTTGGCTTTAATCAAAGCCTTGGTTATGAGGTTTGCCGTGATTTCATTTGATTTGATCACCAGTCCTTTGCCGGTGTCTACGATTACGGTTTCAATTTTTACTTTTCCACCCGTGGTTTTCATCTCGGCGGTAAGATTCATCTGGTTGCGAACAATGGAGATATTCAACCGGCTGATTTCCTGAATTTTGTCATTTTTTGAAAGTTCAACCCTGACCATGCTTTCCAAAACTGCCGGGGGAAACTTCTCCGGCCCGGTCGCCGCTGCTTCCACCCGATCCGGTGGGCGCAGACGGTCCATAAAACTCTGAATTTTTTCCCGCATACCATTGGCGGACAAATCATCCGTAATCGTCAGCACTCGACGTTGCAGATCATCAATCTCTTGACGACCGCTGGCGCGAATGTCCAACCTGATCGGCGGATCAATTTTGGGCAAAGTCTGGACAACTTGTTGCAGCTTTTCCATCACAGATAATCGTTCGTCGCCATATGCCCAGGCTGAGACTTGAAAATTCTTATCATCAAGAATCTGCTCCATGCTCTCAGCTCTTTTGTTGACTTCTTCCAGCCTATTCGCTTCCGGTATGGAATCTGATATAAACTTGGCCAGTTCTTCCGGCGTTTGCGAAGCATCAAAATCCATCATGCCCGAGCTTGTCACTTGATTGGCTTTTGCGATTTTAAATGCCAAATCTTTGACTTTATCCGGGCCAATCAAATCAAAAGCTTTGGCAAGCCGCTGACCTGCTTCTATCTGTGCTTGCTCGTCAAAGCCTTCGTGCGGGAACGGTTCCGCATAAAAAACCGAGTATTTAGTCAATAACATTTTTTGGACCTTTGGGAAGTTATTCAGAGTTTCAGAAGTATCAGCTGCCAGCTGTTCTTCTGCCGCCGCCACAGATAACCCCAAATCTTCGAAAGCTTGGCCCAGTAGCATGCGCAAATCTTCTTCGCCGCCGTAATTGTCCATCAGCCAGCGCTTAAGATGCGGGACGCTGGTATTATTGATCTCATCCAAAAATTCTTGGTTGCCATTGAAAGGTTTTTTCTCTTCAACCAGCGCCAGATATGATTTAACGTCGCCGGCCAAAAGTTTGGCCAGCCGGCTGCCGAGCAGCTGCTCGATTGTGGCATCATCAAGGTTATAATTATCAAGCAGCCACTTTCTGTATTCAGCTAAATTGTTACTGGCTATCTCTTGGACAAATTCCACGTTCCCGATGAATTTTTCCTTCTGCGGCTCATCTTCCGGACCGGTTGGGCCCGAGCCCCCACCGCCAGTTGGCGGTAGCGGGTTGCGCGGCGGCTGATGTCCTGTGCCGCCAGCTTGGTTTTGTGG
>MFEY01000002.1 GCA_001780035.1 Candidatus Doudnabacteria bacterium RIFCSPHIGHO2_12_FULL_48_16 | reverse complement strand
TCTGTTGTGGGTGTTCGAAACTTGAGTGGGTGCATCCTTAGTACGAGAGGACCAGGATGCATAGACCTCTGGTGTATCCGTTGTCCCGTCAGGGGCATGGCGGAGTAGCTAGGTCTAGTTAAGATAAACGCTGAATGCATATAAGCGTGAAGCTGTCCACAAAACTAGGTTTCGTTGTCCTTCGGGACGATAGGTTCGGGGAAGACGACCCCGTAAAAATCAATGCTTCGCGGTGCGAAGCAACGACGATAGGTTGCAGGTGTACGCACAGTAATGTGTTGAGCCGAGCAATACTAATCAACCGAAAGTTTAATTCAGAATTTGACTGGCAATTAGTGATTACTAAAATCACGTAACACGTAGCATATAGCACGTAATAATTTTGATACGTGTTCCATGATACGTGATACATGTTCTTTTAATTGTGTGCTGGATAATGGAAAGTTTGGGGAATAAAGTCAGCGAAGTGCAATGCGGCCAATTAATGTATAGAGCCGAAATAGCCGTTAAATAGGCTCGCACTCCGTTAGATTCCCCACCAAGCGGGAAGTTGCCAGACTAGGTTGGGGGTGGGCTACTGTCCATGCAGTCAACGAACATCTCGTACGGTCTGGTGACTTCGGGGAAAGGCTGGTGTTCCGAAACACGTTGCAATTAGTTCGTGCGACGAACGCCAGCTAATCCTTCTAATCTCAAGGAGAACAACCCTCGCCTTTGAGGAAGGGCGCTCGTTATATCCAAAACGAAAATCTTCCTCTCCATTCTCCAGCACATAAGTTAAAGTAAGATGCCCCTGCCTACTGGCAGGCAGGTTGACGTAGCCCTATATTTCTGCTAACATTAGTTCGTTATGCTGAAATATAAAGCTTCGTTGAAATTGGTTGGTTTGTTGTTGGTCTTAGCGGCAGTGGGTATTTTGGTCTACTCCGTCACTTCCAACACTCTGTAAGGCTTTTTTAACAATTTGCGACGAAATCTCCGCGTGTTTCAAGGGTTGCGGCACGACCTGATCCCTTCCCGAACTCAGAAGTCAAACGCAGCACCGCTAATGATACTCCAGTGTTTAAGACTGGTGGGAAAGTAGGCAATGCGCGGTTTTTAGTTTGCCAAAATTTTAAAGAGAAATAATTTTTTTATGCATCTTATACTTGACATAATTTTGGTGTGGGAGTAAAATCGGTTCTGTATATAGTTAACGAAAGAAACAAAATGTTACGCAATCCTGAATTTGGCAGAGGGACAGAACCGACGGATGATCTGGAAATGGCCGAAGGCGCCGAAGTGGAAGAGATTATTACCAATGTCCAACAGGAAATACTGGCTTCCGCGGATTTAACCCCGGCCAATAGCAATACTTTGAATGAAATTTTTGACCTGGCCCGCGCAACATACGACAAAGACGTCAAGGCTTGGGATCAGCTGTTCGAAAATTTGACCTCAGAAGTATCCAATGCTTCAGACGATGACGATACGGAGGATATCCTCCGCGGATATAAACGCAAAGCCGGCGCATTAGTCTAAACCCATGCGAATCATTGCTGATCTACTCCGACGCCGACGAAGTCGGGTCGGAGTCCCGACCGAAGCGTCGGGACAAATCACCAAATAATATGAGAATTATAGCTGACTTACAGATCCATTCCAAGTATTCCCGCGCTTGTTCCCAGGACCTCAATCCTGGGAATGTTGGTATCTGGGCCAACAAAAAAGGAATCCAGGTCATCGGCACCGGCGATTTCACGCACCCCAAGTGGCTGGCAGAATTGAAAGAAGCATTAGAAGAGGCGAAGCCCGGACTGTATCAACTCAAAGATCGAAGCGCGAAAGCGTATTTCATGCTGACGAGCGAAGTCTCATCGATTTACAAACAAGGGGACAAGGTTCGCCGGATTCATAATATGATTTTTGCCCCGAATTTTGCGGCTGTAGATAAAATCATCGTTGGACTTGAACAGCGCGGCTGCAATCTCAAAGCCGACGGCCGGCCGATCATTGGATTGCATTGCGACGAACTCGTCAAAATAGTTTTGGATGCCGACCCGCGCAATGTTATCATTCCGGCCCATGCCTGGACCCCGCACTTCGGCTTGTTTGGTTCGCTCTCCGGATTCGATAGTGTCGAGGAAGCATTTGGCGACCAGGCCAAGCATATCTTCGCCATCGAGACCGGCCTGTCCAGCGACCCGAAAATGAACTGGCAAATCAGCGGATTGGATCAATATTCTTTGGTCTCGAACTCCGACGCTCATTCCTTGCGTAAAATTGGCCGCGAAGCCAATGTTTTCGAAATTCCGGAAGATAAATTGTCCTACGATGAGATTGTCCGGGTGATCAAGGATAAAAATCCCAAAGAATTTTTATACACGATTGAGTTTTTTCCGGAAGAGGGTAAGTATCATCTCGATGGCCATGCGGACTGCAAGTTTTCTTGCCTGCCGAAAGAAACCAAGCGGCTCAAAGGCATCTGCCCGGTCTGCGGCAAGAAATTATTGGTCGGTGTCCTCAACAGGATATCAGAATTGGCCGATCGACCTTTTTTGATATCATCGTCCTCTGGAGCGCTTCCGTTCAAGAGCGTCATCCCCTTGGAAGAAATAATCGCCGATACTTACGGCACGGGAGTGGGTAAAAAAGTTTTAGTCACTTATGAGCAAATGGTGGGCAAGTATCCGGAGTTTGATATTCTTTTGGATTTGTCCAAAGCTGAAATCGCCACGATTGCCGATCCCATAATTGCCGAATCAGTGATTCGGGTCCGGGAGGGGAAAGTGCACGTTGAAGGCGGCTACGACGGCCTTTTTGGCAAGATCCATATTTACTCCGATGAGGAACGTAGGAAATTTGCCAAAAAAGCTGAACAAACCAGCTTATTCTGATATAATCAAACCATGAGAGACCGAGGCGGATACAATCCAGAATCAGAATATTCTCCAGAAGAGATGGAAAGGTTGAAATTTCTTACGGATTTATTTAGTCGAGGATTGGATTCGGATTCGATAATAGCTACACACGGGACAAGTTTAGAAGTCATCCAACAGGCCGTGAAAACTGGAAATATTCCGGGATCGACAATAAAGAAATCTCGTCGATCTTTCTACCATCCTCCAGGTTGTTTATATATAAACCTTACGCCAGACGCCGCTCAAAGTTTAGGTTTGCCAAAGGATCAAGCAAATTCCGGGGGCTATGGCGAGGATATTGCTAAAAGACATTATTTATTATCAAAGCTCGGTCTAGATTTTTCCAACTCCCGCTACAGTTCTCTGGCAACTGATTTAACAGGTCCATTTCCTGATAGAACTATTGATGAGGCTCTAAAACAATTAAAAGAAATGGCGCCTAATTTAGAAAAAGATCAATTAGAACAACTGATTAGAGAGGCGGAATCAAGAAAAGGTGTTTTATTAGGTCTAGATAAATCCATTGCAGATCAGTATCAAATACAAAAAGCTGAAGGTGATGATGATGGTTGGTACATAGAAATACCAAACGGGATGCCTATAAATTTTTTGGCGGGATTAGAACCCCAAGGTCAGCAAGAATGGGATTATTTTGAGAATTTACAGAAGGCATTAAACATATAAAATGAATAAAACCAAAATCATCGCGACAATCGGACCGGCCAAGAAAAAAGCCGAACAAACCAGTTTATTCTGATATACTATAAGTGCTGTTTTGTAATTTTACTGAAGTAACTCAAATCAAATGCAAAAATACATAGCCGTTGTGAATCCCAAAATGGGCGAGGACGAAATTTCCTCCCTGATCAGCCAGGACATTGCCGGGGCGCTGTTCGAAATTTCTCATCAGAAATACGCTTTGGCCGCCCAGCTCATCAGGCAGGTCAAAGATTTAAGCCGCAAATACCACCATCCCGTCAGTTTGATTCAGGATGCCAGCGGCGCCACCGACCCTCTGGCCCTCGAATTGGGCATCAAAGCCGGCGCCGATTGGGTGGTTGTCGATACCAGCGAGCAGGTCCGCCTGGCCAAAAAATTTAACAAATCCGTGCCGCTGATTTGGAAAGGCAGGGCCCTGCCCAAAAATCTGCCGATTGATGCGATCATGCACAAAGATTTAATTGATGCCGATGCCCGGGTCGGCAATTCTTTCATCAAACACAAAGTCAGCCCGCATGTGAAGCAAAGAATTTTTGATGCCATCAGCCATCTGGCCCATCAGGCCAATGCCCAGGCGGTGGCCGTCTCGGACATTCAGACCGCCCGGGCCATGTCGGCTCAGCGACCAGCGCACAAGATTATTTTCGCGCCGAAAAATTCCGATCACGCGCCCCAAGCCGCGATCTACTGGGGGGTGCATCCGGTTTTTCATCGCCGGAATTTCCATTCGGTTCTCAAAAAAGGCGATCGATATGTCGATGCCACAAACGAGAAGCATGTGACGATCAACACCGTTTAACCGGGTTTAATATATATCTTAATATATACTTATGTCCAAACCGAAAATCAAGGCTGTAATTTTTGACCTCGGCGGTGTCATCGCCCACGGCGGTTATTTGGGCTTTATCAAACGTTATTGCGCCGAGTGCTTTACGCCTCTGGGCAAAAAAACCATCCTGCGCCTGGAGCGCGAGGTCAACCTGGGCCAAATTTCCGAGCCGGAATTTTATCGCGAAATCGACAAGATCTTCGGCGTCCACCTCAAGCCTGCCCAAATTCACCGCCTGATCATCCAGCACATGACCGCGGATAAGAGCTTGATCCGCCTGATCCCGAAATTGAAACCGGCCAAGGTCGCCCTGTTTAGCAATTCACTTGGCAATATGGCCATGGACGTGCTCAAAAAACGCCACTTGAGCGGCAAGAAGTTTTTTGACCGCATCTTTGTGTCAACCAAGATGCATCTGGCCAAACCCGACCGGCAGGCTTACACGTATGTGCTCAAACAGCTGAAAGTTAAACCGAGCGAGGCGCTGATGGTTGACGATCGGATCGAAAACATCCGGCCGGCCCGCCAAATCGGGATGCAGGGGATTGTGTTCAAAAACTCCCGGCAATTTGCCCGGGAGTTGAAAAAATATAGATTAGTTTAATGGCGGTGTCTATTCTACAAAAGGGGAGGAATCCGTGCAGGGTTCCGTTTTGAATTTTTCCGTCTAGGATTTAAGAAGCAAGATCCATTTTTTTTATTTCAACTTTTCTTAAAATAAATATTCCGATTATCACAAAAACAGTCATAATTATTACGGCAATTCGATATCGCGTTGAACCGAAACTTATAAAGAGAGAAGTTATCAAACCCCAAGCCAATGGTCCAATAAGAGTTGAGAAACGCTCAGCAAGAGTGTAGAAACTAAAACCAAAATTTAGTTTTTCTTTTGGGCATAGTGCAGTCATTGTCGCACGCGTCACAGCCCATGTCGCACCAAAGAAAAAACCCATTAAAATACACAGAACTAAAAAAATATAAAAATTAGATATAGAACCAAGAAGTGGAAACAATACGACCCAGCTTCCAAGGACTATCATTAGAGATTTTTTAAGGCCAATTTTATCTGATACCCAACCAGAAAATAAAGCACCGATAGCCGAAGTCACAAGTATGCTAATCATAAGTATCGCCTTTGTTTTATCTGGAACATCAAAAACTCTTTGCATATATATAGGAAAGTTATTTTGGACAGTTATTATAGCATCATTAAAAAAGAAATATGCTAAAAGAAACAAGCCCATATTTGGAGATTTTATAAGTTCTTTAAACTGTTTCCAATAATTTTTATACTCATCTTTTATGCTAATTTTATCAATAACCTTTTCTTGTTTTGGCAATTTAAAAAATAAAAGCATTGGTAAAGAGAGAACAAAAAATATAATAGTTGCAGGAAGAAATGTTTGAGCCCGACCTGCCTCACCGACAAAATACACTGCACCAGAAGCCAGAGGCAAGGTTATTAAAAGTCCGACAACTTGCCCTGACCAATTTCCTGCTTGACCTACGCCAGATATTCTTCCCCATTTTTCTCTCGGAGCAATATAATGCAAAAGTGCATTGTAAAAAACAAAAGAAAATTGATAAAGATAATTTGCGAGAAGGAAAAACAGTATTGCTAAAAATACTTGATTAGATAAAAATAAAGTTATAAACGAAACAACCAAAAGGCACAAAAAACAAAGGACGGTAATCCAATTAAGATAATCTTGTTGTTTACCATTTTTATCAGCCATACTTCCCAAAATTGGAGCAGTAAAAAGAAACATAATAGATACGATTGTAAAAATCATGTTAAACCAAAAATCAGAAACCCCTTTATCTATTACCAACCATTGAGAAAAATATAAAAAGAAAACAATCACAAAAATTGAATTTGCAAAATCATATAAAGTCCAAAAAAATATATTTTTCTTATTCATATTTCGGCTCTAAATTCCGATTTCGTTTTTTGGCGGAGAGGGGGAGATTCGAACTCCCGATACCTTGCGGTATGCGCGCTTTCCAAGCGCGTGCACTAGGCCACTATGCGACCTCTCCAAATGCCGACTTAGTATAACAAATTTCAGTAGTTTTCCCAAGCCGAATAAGCTTGGTTTTTTTGCTAAAATTAGGTATAATAAGGCATACAAACAGGAAATTTACAGTAATGACTCTGAATTATTTTTTTACGGTCTTTGCACTGACTATCTTAGCCATCCGCGGATGGCTTTCAATCTGGCCCATGCATAGCCCGACCATCGGTAATTTTCATCTGCACCATTATATGTATGGCTTGGTGATGGTGGCGCTATATTTTTTCATTCCCAAACCGGCCATACTGGCCGTCGGCCTGGCCCTCATTGTTGACGAGCTCTATTTGTTTTTCATGTTCCGTACCTGGAATTGGCCGGTCAACCATTGGGCCCAATATAATTCCTGGCAGAACCTGACCGCAATAGTTGTTATCTCTCTGGCTGGTTATTTGGCGCTTCGGTTTTTCCAAATCTCCCGGCTATGAAGCCCAAATGGAAACGGGAAATTTCGGCCGGCGGCGTGGTTTACAAAAGAGACCAGGATAAGATTTTTATTTTATTGACCAACCCGCGCAGTCGAGATTACGGCCCACCGGAAGATTACTGGACTTTTCCGAAAGGCAAACAGGATATTCCTGGTGAAGATTTAAAACAGGTTGCAGTCAGAGAAGTCCTCGAAGAGGGCGGTGTCAATGCCGAAATTGAGCAGGAGCTCGGCTACGTCAAATATTTCCGCAACTGGCCGGGCAATGAGGCCATTAAGATCGTGACTTATTTTTTAATGCGATACACAAGCGGCAATCCCAATGACCACGACCAGGAAGTGGCCAAAGCCGGATGGTTTGAACTTTCTGAAGCGGAAACGATGCTGACTTACAAAACGGACAAAGAAATTTTTGCCAAAGTCAAGGAATTTTTAAAATAGCGTCTAGCGGTCAGCGGGCAGCGTTCAGGCTGCACGCTCTACGCTCTACGCTCTACGCTCTACGCTCTACGCTCTACGCTCTACGCTCATGTTAGACTCACCCGTTCAAGAAATCAAAGACAAGATTCCGATTCTGGACCTAATCCAGGATTTCGTGCAGCTCAAAAAAGCTGGGACCAATTACAAAGGCCTCTGCCCGTTCCACTCCGAGAAGACTCCCTCGTTCATGGTTTCCCCGGCCAAGCAGATGTGGCATTGTTTTGGCTGCGGCCTCGGCGGCGACGTGTTTGAATTCATCAAGCAGATCGAAAACGTCGAGTTTGCGGACGCGCTCAAGATCCTGGCCGACCGGGCCGGCGTGGAACTGCGCCGCCCAACCAGCCAGCAAATCCAGGTCGACCGGAAAAAAGACGTTTTGTATGAGATCAATGCCGCCGCAGCGAAATACTTTGCCAAAGTCCTCTGGGAAAGCCACGAGGCCGGCGCCGAGGCTCTCGAATATCTGCGCGGGCGCGGCCTGTCCGACCAAACAATCAAAAATTGGCAGCTGGGGTATGCCCCGAATGATTATCATTATCTGGAAAATCATCTGGCGAAAAGTTTTGACAAAAAAGATATCGAGCTCGCCGGCTTAATTATAAAGAGCGATCGACCTCAACCCTCAACGCTCACCCCTCAACCCTATTTCGATCGCTTCCACGATCGCATCATGTTTCCGATCATTAACCTCCATGGCCAGGTGGTCGGCTTTACCGGCCGGTTGCTCCACGACCAGCCCAATGCTGGCAAATACGTCAACAGCCCGGAAACCCCGATCTACAACAAGAGCCGGGAAATTTACGGTTTGTATCAGGCCAAGAATGCCATCCGCAAGGAAAACCGCGCCCTGCTGGTCGAAGGTAATATGGACGTCATCACCTGCCATCAGGCCGGCTTTATTCTCGCCGTGGCCACTTCCGGCACGGCGCTAAGCGAGCCGCAGCTTATTGTCCTCAAGCGCTTCACTGACAATTTACTGTTCGCTTTTGATTCCGATTCGGCCGGGGAGAGCGCCACCCGCCGCGCCCTGGAGCTGGCGCTTAACGCCGGCTTCAACGTCAAAATCGCCGCCCTGGGTACGGCCAAAGACCCGGATGATTTGATTCATCGCGGCATTGGTTTGTTTGCCAAGGCGGTGGAGGGTGCGGGTAACTTTCTCGACTTTTTTTTCGATCAAACGTTTGCCCAGCATCAAGCCGAAACCGTGGAAGGCAAGCGGGAAATCACCAAGCAATTGGCCCCGCTTATTTTTCGCATTGCCGATCCGATCACCAAGGCCCACTATGTCCGCAAGCTCGCGGTCGGGATCAATGTTGCAGAATCGGCTGTTTGGGATATAATAAACAAGCTGAGCGTGCCCAAATCGATCCGCGCCGCGGCCAAGGAGCGCCGCCGCGATCGCCGCGAAATTCTGGAAGACCGCTTACTCGGATTGTCCATCAATCTCGCGGATGCAAGCTTCCTGGCGCAGTTTTTGCCAACTGATTTCCGTGACGAAAACCGGCCGCTGTTTGCCGACCTCTTGGCACTCCGGCGCCCTGCCGACCAGTTCCGCGCCGAGCTCCTCTCGTTTAGTGCCGATGTCGATATGAAAGAGCAGCAGCTTGACCCCCAACCGGAGCTGGCCAAGACCGCTTCCGAATTCCAAAAACTGCTAACCCGCCAGCGCATGCTGGAACTGGGCAGTCAGCTGGCATTGGCCGAGCAGGCCCAGAACAAAGCCGCCGTGGAACAACTCTCACAAGAATACGCCGAACTGGCCAAAAAGATTTCTAATTAGAAAATACAATCCTATGCCTAAGTCCAAAAAGCCAATCAAGCGCAAACCGGCCAAGAAACTCAAGAAAGCCCCGAGCGCCAAACGCGCGCGCCGCTTGCCCAAACTTCGTCTTGTAGGCAAAGCCCGCAAGTTCAAAGAAAAACCCGCGGTTGCCAAGCCTGCGGTTTTGGATTGGGACCGCAAGATTGACGAACTGGTCAAGCGGGCCATGGGCCGGGGATTTTTGACCGAAGCGGAAGTGGTGCACGCCCTGCCGGAACTGGAGGAAAATATCACGGCCGTGGAACGGCTGCTCGATACCCTGGATTCGAAAGGCTTGGAGCTGGTGGATCAGGAAATGGCCTCGGTCTGGCAGCAGGCCGTGGAATTTGCCCGGGTCAAAACCAAGAAAGAAGAGCAGCAAGCCGAATCCTACAACCTCGGGGACATTTACGATGACTCGATTCAGATGTATCTGCGCGAAATCGGCAAAACCTCGTTGCTCAAAGGCCCCGAGGAAGTCGAGCTGGCCAAGCGGATCACCAAAGGCGACGTGGCCGCTCGTAAGCGATT
>MFEY01000001.1 GCA_001780035.1 Candidatus Doudnabacteria bacterium RIFCSPHIGHO2_12_FULL_48_16 | reverse complement strand
AGAGCAGAGTAATTTTCTATTTCAGCAAGTCTTCGATGGACACGAATTGCTTTTCTTGGGGCATGTAAATCCGCAGGTCTCGCACGATCTCAGCGTCCATGGCATTATTTTTTCCCACTTGGCGTAAGTTTTCTACTGCCGCCTGGAGACTATGACTCCACCGGCGAATGAATACGTCGGCGTCGTTGTCGAATACATCTCCCGGTCCTAAACGTTCAGTAGAGATAGGTCCAAATACCTGCCGAATTGCCCGATGGCGCGCATTCTTCATATCAGCTGCGGTTGGCTTTTCCACTTGGCCAATCATTGCAAGAGCAAGGTTAAGAAATTGCGTTTCAAAAGACGTGAACGTAGCAAAGATGATCAGGTCTATATCATTACCTTGGCCATTGCGTGTAACGCTGCCAAAGAGACCAACCGCCTCGCAGTGATTAGGGAAAAGCCTGAGTATCCGCTCGGCGACTTCTTTCGCATCATCGATTGTTTTCACCTCACTTCCTCCATCACTCGCATTGAGCCAGACGCAAGTCAAACATATAATTTTTCAAAACGCAAAAAGCGCCGTGCCCGTGATGCCGGGTCGGCGCTTTTTGTTGATTGTCGCATTTGGTATTTTCCTGCAAGCTACAAGCTAACAGCTATAAGCTGTTCGGACACTCTTTTGTTCCGTCCAAACGATCGTCTTTCCGATCGGCCAGGCATCATTTGTGGATGAATGCCATTTCCCTCCCCCACTTTCCGAAAGTCTAGCAACTTTCGCTATGTGATATCCTGTATAAACAGAACCCAGTGCGAGCGCTAAACTACCAGAAAGTGGGGGAATCGACTACGTCCCTTGCGGGACCTCCAATTTTGGAATGAATCCACGACCAGCTTCCGCTAGCCGTGCCTTGTTCATGTTTTTCACGAATTTCTCCGTGCATGGACTATACCTTCATCCAGCTCCAGTTTCTTAAACTGGGCCTGGAGCCAACGTCTTATGGCAACGTTTCTCCGGCTTAAGCCGGCTCATTTGCTATCTTCGTTCCGCTTACGCAGAATTCCAGTCTCTACGGGTCCCAGCTCCAGTTTTGAGATACAGAATAATTCTATATTTCAAAACTGGGGCTGGGTTCCCTCGGTATTACCTTTGCCATTCATGAATTTTATCACTCATGGCAGTCAGGCTTCACCGATTTTAGTTGGATTTTTATGTCATATTACTACGACATGTCGCTATGATTCTGTCAAAACGACTTACTCTTTGTCATTGAGTTTGCCTTGGACCATCACGAGGATGAGCTTTGGGCACTCCCAACTTCCCTGAGTTGACGGGCGAATGAGATAATTTGGCTAATTTCTCGTTCCCACGTAGCGAGCGGATTTCCCGCACTACGCGAGCCCTCCTGCATGCATCTGCATTTTCAATTTTTTGATCTTCTTAAGACCTTTTGGTGTGCGATGTGCCTTTTTCTTTGCAAGCTCTAAGATTTGGCAAAATAGCTCAAAATCTTTAATTCGCTTGCTTTGAAGCGGGTGCTTCTTGAAAAACGGCACTACGACACTGCCCAAGAGAACATAATCGAAAATCTCAAATCGATAATTATGCCGCTGGTTCTTGCGGTGCTCTTTCTGGAAGTAAATCTTTCCGCATTTCCAGAAACTACGTACTTTTTGAAGAAGCGGAAGATCGTCTTCGCGCATCTTAATGTAGTACCGGCACTGAACTCTGTAACTCACAGAGCCGTGTGCTTGTTTCGGAGGGAGCAGATAGACGCAAAAACTTCCTTCACCGTCGGTCAGACCGACGATGTAATCTGCAGATAATACATTTGGTGACATCCTTCCCCCATTATTTTTACGAAATAACGGGGTACTATAACGTCGCTGACTTCCAGTTTTCATACTTGCTTTTGCCATACCATAAGTATAACTGAATTGCCAAATAGCAATTCAAAGCATTCTTTACCATGGGGAAAACTGGATCTCCCCGGGTTACGCATAATTCTATTCCCAACATCCTTCACGACCTTTTTTAAATATCTTCCCCACCCTCACCGCCCAGATGTAACTGTTGGTTGATGGGTCGATACGGTCTTTTGTGCAGAGGCTACTGTTTGCTTTCGGATCCTTCAGTCCATGCCTTACGGCGTTGGACCTATCCTTCGGCTACGCTCTCGCGACGAAACGAGAGGAGTGGATTTGAACCACTTAGAATGATGCGCTGCCGGGCGCATTTATTTGTGAGTACAAGGCTTGAGAACGTATTCACCGCGGTGTGGCTGACCCGCGATTACTAGCGATTCCGGCTTCATGGGGTCGAGTTGCAGACCCCAATCCGAACTGGCGCCACTTTTGAAGGATTTGCTCAGGGTTACCCCGTCGCGCCCCGCTGTAGTGGCGATTGTAGCGCGTGTGCAGCCCAAGGCATCAGAGGGACATGCTGACTTGGCGTCATCCTCACCTTCCTCCCCCGTGAGGGGGCAGTCTCGCCTGACACTTGTAACAGGCAACGAGGGTTGCGTTCGTTACCCCACTGAAGGGAACGATTCAAACCACGAACTGACGACTGTGTCAAGTCCCGTATTACTACGGGCACGGACTATACTTTCATCCCGCTTGCGCGGGAGCTGGCGTTTTATGAGAGTGTTCTCCGAGCTTTTGCCCGGCAACTTCTCCCATCCTCCCGCCCTTTCCTAAGAAAGAGCCGGGAAAGTCTCTACGGGTACTGAAGCATGCATTTCTGGAGTCGTTAGTGCATATTGGCTTATCATGCCGACAAACGACGATGCGATATTTTTTGAGATGTACAGGCAATATTCTTGCGCCTGTTTGTAGTGATAGACCGATGATTTCGTAATGCCGATCTTCAGAAGCAGTTGCTGATCCATTCTTGCTTCTGCCTCGCTGCTGTATGCGATCCGGCAATACGTCTTGCCGTCGGCGTACACCGAGCCGTCGCCGTCGAAACGGCCGGCAAAGTATGCGACGATCTGTTCCCTGTCATCCATGCGCTCGACATGCTGTCGTGAATCCTGCATCAACCGCAAGAGCGGCCGTGAGTTTACGTACAACTGCATCGCAGCTTGGCTTGATTTGCGCATCGGGTACGAAACGATTGTCTCGCTTAGATGTCGATACGACTCAAGATCCAAGCCCATCCCGTACGGATGGTAGATCCGCAGCCTAAATCGCGATGATGGAAACTCTTTCTGCAAGAATGTCCTAAATCTCTCAACCAGACGAATGTCGACGTTTGAAATGCCTATGCTGCTGCTTCGATGATACCCATCGGCGCACCAGAGGCCAAACGAATAACAATCGTCCGGATATTTTTCCCAGAAATGCACGCTCCAATTTCCCACGGTATTATCCAGCTCCTTCCTCCGCACTTCGTCGGAAAGAGTCAAGTCAAAGTCTCCAGAGTGCATCACGATAAGTATATCGCAACGTATCTGAAGGGGCTGGACTTCACCGTTATGAGCCAGTGATCGATCCACCTTGCGGCGGAAAGGGCCGTCGAAAACAGCCATGCATCACCTGTCCTACACCCTCGAAGGCTTCCGAGCTTTCGCTCGGCGTGCAGTAGGATTTCTAGCCTTGGTAAGGTTCTTCGCTTAGCGACGAATTGAGCCACACGCTCCACCGCTTGTGCAAGCCCCCGTCTATTCCTTTGAGTTTTAGCCTTGCGGCCGTACTACCCAGGCGCCTAACTTAACGCGTTAGCTTCGCCTCCCAGAGGGTCGATACTCCGGAAAGCCAGTTAGGATCGTTTAGGGCGTGGACTACCGGGGTATCTACATGTGTGTTACTTCAGATTAAGGTTAAGCCCCAATCTCAAGATCAATTGCCCCCGATAAGAGCAGTTGAATCTCCATATCGCTATGGAGGTCGGACTATATCATTACCTCACTTTCTCGAACTGCGGCAACTTGTATACTTTCGCCGGAACGTCATACGACTGTATGACTTTTTCCAACAATTTCTGCTTTTCTATCGAAGGCCAGAATTTCGATGTGTGCGTTATGTGCACCCCTTCGATAAATCCGATCTTCTGATGAAAGAGCCGTATATCTTTCTCGGTTTCTATTTTCAACTTGCCGTCTCCTGCGACGTTCCGGGCTGTGATGCCTAGAGCTCGTAAGAGTTTGCAATATTCACTTCGCAACTGCGGATGTGCGCACGCGAGATACACGCCGCGGATTAACCACTGTGTACCTGTTCGTCGCGCGACATAGAGATTTACTCCACCATCGCAACTAAATGCTGCCTTGAGAAAATCCGGCGCAACTTTGTGCTGCAGAAGTTCTTTAATCGGCAGGTGAGCTTTTGGAAGCTCGCCGCTTTGATAGCGCAGAGTCCGGAATGTTCCGAATCTGTGTGTGAGTTCATCTCCGATTTCCTTCGAATCAACAAGTGCACGATACAGTCCGTCGTTGGTTGTGCCAAGACGAACCCGAGAAGACGGCAATGCGAAGCACTGCATCATGCATTCTCGGAATATCGCGACGAGTCGCTCCGATTTGTTGCTGAAGTAGCACCGCCAACTGCTTTTGCCTTTCGGCGAAAGACAGCCGTCGGTATATAGAAGTCCGATTAATGTTGCCAATTGTTCGTTCATTGTGAGGTATTCGGCGTGTAGTCTCTGAGGAGCCTCAATGTGCTGGAAAATGGCGGGAAGCGCGTGGGATATCACTCACACGCTTCCCTCTGGAGGTTCGGAGCATTTCCTCTGCTACGAGGGTCGTGGTTTATGAGCCACGAATGCCTCGCGCTGTAAAGGCGCAATCCTTACCTGCCATTTTCCAACACACTAAGTTTCCTGCTGATTGTCCGCACTGAACAGATTATAACTCCATTTCTGAAGTACTGTCAGATACTCGGATATTCCAGCATATAGCCAAATTTCTCGCTTCGACTTTCTTTTGATTGTCGAAGTTTTGCGCTCCAAGATTGCTCTTGGAGGGGACCAGATACTCGATCCCGTTCGCTACCCACGCTTTCGTGCTTGAGTGTCAGAAACGCGCCAGTGCACTGCCTTCGCTTTCGGTATTCCCCTAGATATCAACGGATTTCACCCCTACACCTAGAGTTCTATGCACCTCTCACGCTCTCCAGTCTGCCCGTTTCGCCCGCGATTCCAGAGTTGAGCCCTGGGTTTTAACAGACGACTAAACAGACCACCTACGCACTCTTTACGCCCAGTAATTCCGGGTAATGCTCGGGGCCTCTGTATTACCGCTCCTGCTGGCCATTTTGTTTTGACGCCTTAATTCATGCGTCGCTCCTATCACTAAGAGGATCGGACTATATCATCATCCAGTCTTACGACTGGAGCTCGGCGTGTAGTCTCTGAGGGGTCAACCCCGACGTAACGTCGAGACGACTTCCCTGCTGATTGTCTCTTGGGCTCCGACAAAGGTCGGCGCAGGTCCACAAGAGATTTCCAGCATATAGCCAAGTTTGCTCACTCGCGATTGCTCACGAGCGCTGCACTTTCGGTAATTTACAGGGCTTGATACTCCTAACTGTTTTGTTTACAGAGTTAGGAGCCCCTTATTCATGAGGTAACGTCATCCCCCACTTTTACAGTCTAGTTAATACTTCTCTTGATTCTATTGCGAAGGTGTCCAAGCGCCGATTTATGCTGCTTGAGTTTTCTCTCCCGTTCAAGCGCGTCTTCCTTCGACTTGTATACTTCGCAATATCTCAGATCCAACGGCAGGTGTTTCTTCGTGTATGTGCTTAACCCATCCTTGTGCTCTTGCACACGTCTCCTTAAGTTTCCGGTTGAACCGACATAAAGATTTCCGTTTGCCAATTTGAGCACATACACGAAGTACATGTCGTCAGTATAACTAACACTACAAAAGTGGGGGATTCCTCCCTCATAAAAGATGTTTACGCGCCGAAGCGCTTCATCCACCACGCGGTATCGCTCGATCAGGCTTTCGCCCATTGTCGAATATTCTCGGCTGCGGCCCCCCGTAGGGGTATGAGCCGTGTCTCAGTCTCATCGGCGGGGGTCACCCTCTCAGGTCCCCTAAACGTCATAGCCTTGGTGAGCCATTACCTCACCAACTAGCTGATATTACGCAGGCCGCTCCAAAAGCGATAAATCTTTAATTCTGGATGCTAGAGACCGGAAGCTGGAGTGCTGGAGCCGAAAAATCGCTTCGCGATTTTTCGGTGAACTTCCAGTTTCCAGTGTCCAGTGTCTAGCTTCCAGAATGCCATCGGGAATTGCACCGTCTTTCGACGGAATATGCCCGACTTCTGGGTACGTTCATACGTGTTACTGCCTCGTCTGCCATGCTTGG